>JABJGI010000116.1 GCA_018662305.1 Porticoccaceae bacterium
GGATATTCAGGAGCAGCTCGATTCAAATCCGCAAATGGCAATTATTGTCAGCGAATTGGATCCCTCAGTAGAGGACCTAGTTTCGCTTTCGGTATATCTGGGCGGATTGGGAGGTCACAGTTACGATTCTGAAACCGTTGATCAATGGCGGTCGGAATTGACGGCAGCCAGAGCTGCCAGGGCTGCCGATTTTGAATTCGCCGTTTCGGCTAGAGATCAACAGATTCTCAGTATTCAGCATTTTGATACCGTGCTTGAGGATTGGGAGCGCAAGGCCAATACCGGAAGCCTGAGAAGAGACTACCAAGTTCAGGTTCTTGAGGAATACGAAAACGGCGAGCAGGTATTTTTTCCTGAGCCTGGCAAGTTATATTTCTATGAGAATACGGGCACTGCCCAGTCACGTTCGCCTAATGATGGCACCCGAACCAGTGCCACCGGTATTGTTGTCGGTGATGCAGAGACAAAGGAAATAATTGCCTCTGCTGAAATGCCTGCGGAATTGCGCGGAGCAGTTCACACCACCGTACTAAGTCCAGACGGAAAGTATGCCTACATAATTGGGCCAACGGCGACACGGCCGGCTGGAGCCACCGGCAACGTGCTCCGTACTCCGGCAACCATGCTTAAAGTTGATGCTCTAACTCTCAAACCTATCAAGCAACTAAATATCGGTGGGCGCTTGCATCACTCAATGGTATTCCAAGATAGATATTTATTGATGGACACCTTTGTCAGTGATCCCGATGCTCTGGATGTGTTTCTCTTTGACCCAGTGACAGACACCATTGTTGGCGGCATTAGTACGCGTGACCTGGGTGGTAGTAATTACACTGCTTTTACTGACAATGAATTTATCTATCTTTTGATGCAGCCCGGCAACGATGGGGGTTCACTAAGGGGTGCTGCGCTTGTCGCCAACGGTGAGTTCACTGCCTTGCGACCCTACTGGGTTGCCAAGATTGATCCTGAGAACTGGGAAGTTGTAGACGAGTACCCCTATCGTGGATATCGCGGCGACTGGATTAGTATCGATTCGAATAGTGAATATATGTATATCCCCGCCGCCGGTTCTTCCAACGTCACAAAGGTGAACATTGAAACGGGTGAAATTCCTTGGTCAACTTCTACTGGTATTGGGCCATATGGCAGTTCTCTAAATGCGGATGAAACCGAGCTCTGGGTTGCGAACAAAGGTGAAGCGACAGGTCATATCGGTAGAACTCTTACCGTAATTAATGCTGAAAACGGCCGGTCTTTGGATACTCTATTTACAGGCTACGGTGTGGATCACGTACTTCTCGATCCTACGGGTAAAGAAATGTGGGCCACCAGCAATAGTGAAGGTCGCATCTATGTTTATGATGTTGAAAGCAAGGAACAGACCCACGTTATTGATATGCCAGGATGGGGTCAGCCACATGGATTGGTTTGGGTTCACTACGATGAAGATGGAGCTGGTCGCGTCGTAAAGGATCAGGGCGCGTTCCAGAGCGGAATTAACCCAGCCAAGGGCATGCCGCTGGTCCTAGACTAAGCACAATGCTCAATAACACAGCCCTCTGCTTCGGCCATTGAAGCAGGGGGCTTTTTTATACCCTTCGAAATTCTTTGGCGGATAGTTTTTTTGAAATGGTAGATGCGGCGGGTTTTAGCTCGGCGATTAGGCCGAGAATAATGACCGATAAATTCACTGTTAATTTGCTTAAAGTTCAGCACACAGCAACCCCTCTCTAACGTAGTATGCGAACTCTATTGCGCAAGCAATAGTCGGGAAGTATTCTCGTTTCAATAATAATCAGTATCCATCCTTTAGTGTGCTGCAAAGCAAATTGATCGATGGGATCTTTAGGGGGATCAGGTGAGCTCACAAAATAAAGGCATATTTGCCAAACTAATGAAAACTCTTTCGGCCGTAGAGCCGAACGAAATTAGGGCGACATCGCTGTCCTTCCTGTTTGTCTTCATATTGATGGCCGCTTACTACCCACTCAGGAATGTGCGAGACGCGCTAGCGAGCAATTGGACCGACCCAGAAATTAGTTGGTTGTGGACGCTAAACTTCTTCATAAGTACTGCGATCGTTGCCGTCTATGGATTTGCGGTTACACGTATTCCCTTTAAAAAGCTGGTTCCTAGCGTCTACGCTTTTTTTGCGGCTAGCTTTGTCATCTTTTTTGTGGCGACATCCGGCGAAAGAACGGTACTAATAGATAAGGCCTACTATGTTTGGATTAGTGTTTTTGCGCTGTTTCATCTGTCCGTCTTTTGGAGCTTCGTCGCTGACACCTTCAATAAAGAGCAGGCCAGTAGATTGTTTGGAATCTTCGCTGGGGCAGCCAGTTTAGGCGCAATATTTGGCCCCTTGATGACTGGTATATTCGCTGAGCAAATTGGTGGTAGCGGTTTGATGTTGGTCTCAGCAGTCATGTTGATGATCCCAATACCAATAATCTTAGTATTGGATAAACTCAAAACCACTGAATTGGGCAATGCAAGTCATCACCTGGATGCGGATAAAGCCAAAATTGGCGGTAACCCTTTCAAGGGCTTTGTCGACTTCTTTGCCAATCCATATTTGTTGGGGATCGGTTGCTTTCTCATTCTCTATACCGGTATTGGCACCTTTGTTTATTTCCAACAGGTGGATCTTCTGAGAGCCATCGAAGATGAGGCTAGGCGCGCAGCTATATACGGATATCGCGATGCCATTGTGAATACCTTGACCTACATCCTGGCGTTTTTTGTTACCGGACGTATGGTATCCAAACTGGGTATGCCTAGTGCGCTGATGCTGGTTCCCGTAGTGCTGATATTTGGTATGGCAATTCTGGCATTTACGCCGGTTCTGCTTGCAGCCGTAACCATGCACGTTGCACTAAGGGCCGGAAATTACGGTCTGACTCGTCCTTCTAGAGAGATGCTCTTTACCGTTGTTGATCGGGAAGAGCGCTTTAAGGCCAAACCTGTAATCGATATCGTGGTTTACCGGGGTGGTGATGTAATGATGGGTTGGTTCTATACCGGTCTCAGTACTGGCCTCGGCCTTGGCTTGGCAGCGATCGCCGCGGTTGGGGCAATTGTCTCAGCACTCTGGGCCTTCGTCGGCCTGAAATTGGGACAATCTTTTGATCGGCGAGATAAGCCTTCAGAAGAGGAAAGCTCAGGAACTGAATCGTCAGCGGTCTAGTCGGAAGTTAATTGATTTTGGCCTCCGAAAAAATATTCTATTGGGGGAAAAGGCTATGAAACATGCCTTCAGATTAATCGTTCTTTTGGCTTCTTTTGTAATGGCGTGCTCAGCAATTGCTCATCACGCCATTACCTCGACTTATGATGTGGAGCGGACGACAGCTGTTCAGGGTGTGGTCACCGACTTTCTGTTCAAAAATCCCCACGCAAGAGTCTATTTTGAAGTCACCAACGAAGACGGCTCGGTAACTGACTGGGTGGGCGACGGCTCTGCTTCCACTATCTTGCGAAGGGAAGGCTGGACTGCCGAAACTCTTGAGCCAGGGGACTTTATTCAGATTATCGGCTCCAGCAGTCGAGACGGTTCTCCCATGGTAATGATGGATTCCGTCAGCATGCTAAATGCCGATGGGAGTATCGCAAGCGAGATTTATGGCTCGGTTGAGGACTTTGCCTTGACCTACGATGCTGAGTTAATTGAACGTCCACTGGAGTTGGCCGAGGGAATACCTGATCTGGGAGGAATCTGGACAGGGCAGGGTTCACCCTACACTCCACCTCGAGCAGTTCAGCCAGTTCTCAGTGAGATTGGTTTGGCACTGCAGGCGAGCTACGACATCACGACCGACCCTCAGGTCTTTTGCGATACACCTGGCATTGTTCGCCAAGGTGGTATGACACCCCATGGAGTCAAAATTACTCAGTACGAGGATCGCGTGTTTTTTGAGTACGAAGAGTACGGGATTTCACACACTGCCTATTTTGATCCAGCACGTGCCGATACGGGAATAAAAACTCATATGGGTGATTCTGTTGCTCGTTATGAAAACGGCAATCTTATTGTCGAGACCACCAATTTGCTTTCTGAGCAGATGCACGCTGGCAGCAATCGTATGAGCGATCATGCGAGAATTGTGCACACCTATAGCCGTGTTGATGAGCCGGGCTATAGCTCCCTGATGAAAATCAGCACCTTTATCTCAGACCCGGTTAACTATGCTGAAGACTTTGAGTTTGAAAACATCAAGATGGCTTCAGCTCCCTACGAATTTATTGAAAACGGATGTGTTCCGCCTTTGCGAGAGCGAGATGTAGTGCACCCCGCCATGAGCTTTTTCCTGACAAGTAATGGTCCGGGAGATGGAGCAAATCTGGGCGGTCTTGAAGGCGCAGATGCCCATTGTGTTGCTTTGGCTGCCACGGTCGGACAGGGGGGCAAAAACTGGCGCGCCTATTTGTCCACTACTGGCGAAAATTCCGTAAATGCGCGAGATCGAATAGGCGCGGGTCCTTGGTACAACGGCAAAGGGGACGTGATCGGAATTGATCTAGAAGATTTACACGATGATCAGGGCAGTGGATGGATGAGGAGCTCGGTGTTAACAGAGCGAGCTGCTCTGGTGAATGGTCGTGGGGATGACCCGAATCGACACGATATTTTAACTGGCTCGCTCGCGAACGGAACGGCTTCGAATGCCGACGGCGATACCACCTGTAGCAATTGGACTTCCAATGGAGAAGGCAGTGCGCTCGTGGGTCACTTTGACTTGGTTGGTGGCGGAGACAATCCAACTTCCTGGAACAGTGCTCATGGTTCTCGAGGATGTAGTCAGGAAAATCTTCAAGGAACCGGTGGTGACGGCCTGTTTTACTGCTTCGCAGCTCCCTAATAGTTCGCAGCGCGCTGATACAACGCAGTTTCAGAGAAGAGGACCGACCAGATGATTAGTTCGATTTTTTGGAGAACCACTTTGGTTCTCATCGCCGCTCTGGGATTTTCAGTTACGGCCCAGGCCGACAAAGTGGTGATTTTTGGTGCTACTGGAACCATTGGGCAGGCCGTTGTGCGCGAAGCTTTGGATCGTGGTCATGAGGTTATTGGCGTTTCCAGAAATCCGGATAACTTTAGCTATACCGAATCGAACTTCACCGGAGTTGCTGGAAACCCAACTCTCTTGCAATCGGTGCTTGAGATAACCGAAGGCGCGGATGCCGTTATCAGTGCGGTGGGCGGACGTGAAGCCCCAACACCTGAAGAAACGGCCATGAATCAAACTGCTGTTGTCTTTAGTCAGGCTTACGCTGGCTTAGGCGAGGGCGGCCCTCAGGTTGTTGTTGTTGGCGGCGGTTTGACGAGTCACGGGAGCCTGGAAGCGGTAATCGAAAATCTCCCCCCCAATGCTACTGAGGGATCACCCTTTAGAGCGTTATTTCTGGGTCATTGGTATGCCTATCAAAATTATCTTGCGTCGGACATCAACTGGACTTTTGTTGCACCGCCGCTGGGCATTATTGGTTTTGGGAACACGCCGGGAGAGGATATTCGTACGGGTACCTACCGCACCTCGACTGAAGGCTTTGCCTATGATTCGAATGGCGACAACATCATTAGTAAATCTGATTTGGCGGTAGCCATTCTGGACTTTGCCGAGACAGATGACTTTGTCCAACAATGGGTCGGCCTCGCCAGACAGTAAAAAGGTCTCCTGGAGAAGCCTAGATGCCAAAATTGAAACCCTTTATTGCTCAGGCCTTGTTCGCCTGTCTAGTGATTGTGCCAACTTTGGCGCAAGCCGATCGGATAGTCGTTTTTGGTGCAACCGGAAATCTAGGTAATAAAATTGTGCGCGAGGCCTTAGATAGAGGGCACGAAGTAGTTGGTGTGTCGCGCAATCCAGAAAACTTTGCCTACACAGAAGAGAATTTTATTGGCCGTGCAGGAAATCCAACCTCGGCGGAGTCGGTAAAAGAAGTAACTCTGGGCGCTGATGTTGTGATCAATGCTGTGGGTGGTCGAGTAGTGACTTCGGTGGAAGAAACAGCCATTTATCAGAGCGCTCATGCCATCACTGAGGCACTCGGCGATCTTGGTGATTTGGGGCCTTACCTTTTGGTTATTGCTGGCGGCAGCACCATGGCGCAGACTCGAGAGGAACTGTTTGCCAATATGCCCGCCGGACATACCGAGGGGTCGACAGGGCGAGCGCTGTATCTTGGTCATTGGGCAGCTTACGAAACCTATCTGGCATCCAATTTGAATTGGACTGTAGTGACACCGCCATTCCGGTTTATCGGCTGGCGCGAAGGAACTGGGACCGATGTGCGTACGGGTAATTACCGAACCTCAACAGAAGGAAGAGTGTTTGATGAGGATGGCAATAATTCGCTTACCGCCTCAGATTTGGCGGTAGCTGTTATCGATTTTGCCGAGAAGAGAGAACCTCTGAAGGTTAAAATCGCGCTCGGATATTAATTGAATTCGCTAATTGCCTTGCACCGCTCGAAGGTGTTCTTCTGGCAATGCTTCTGTCGCTTTCGACACGAAATAGCATAAAGCAACCGAAACAGCGCCTCCCATGGCAGCGGCGGAATAGGGGCTTCCTGCATTAAATTCAAACCAGACTCGAGCCGACTCGAGCAAACCTTCGGGCCAGACAGCACTGATTATTTTTGCGTGAATAAGAATAAAGGTAGTCACACCGCCGAGGAATCCAGCAACAGCCCCTTTGCTGGTAATGCCGTTCCACAATGAGCCAAATACGAGGGGCCCCATCAGGGCTGCGGTGAAGCCACCGACACCGGTCCAGATAAGCAGGGTCACATTCATATCCATAATTGCCCACCCAAGAGCGATGGAGCCGAGAAGCGTGAGCACCGTCACGACTCGACTGATATTGAGAACGTTTTTGTCCAGCTGTGCCTCGCTGAGTTCAGCGTGAATTCGCGGCGCGATACTGCGGCGGTAAATGTCGTTGGCAAACACCTGTGAAGTGGAGATTAGCAATCCATCTGCGGTCGACATAATAGCCGCGAGAACACCTACGCCGAGAAGTGCCGCAAGCCAGGTTGGGAATAATTCAATAAAGAAAGCGGGAAGCGCTGTATTCGCCCCACCACCTAATAGGTCGTCACCAAAAACTCCCCGCGCCAGGATTCCACCCATGGAAATTGCCGGCAATATCATGCCGAAGACAAAGGCCAGGATTAGAAATTGATTGCGACTGCGTTCATCTTTAAGCGCCCAAAGCTTGTTGCCAATATGGGGTAATAAGCCCAGAGGGATGTGCGCAATGACCAGAGCAACATAAGACCAAGTGGACGCGGCAATAGGGGTAGTTTTGTTAAAGTTGCTAAGAAGGTCTGGATCCTGCTGTCTCAGGTTCTCGAGCAGACTGGACAAGCCTCCGTTGCCAAAACCATTGAAGAAAAAGATGGCTATGGCGATAGCCAGAACTACCATCAAAAATCCCTGAGCGCCGTCGGTAATAATATCGGCATGTGCGCCACCCATAGTGATGTAGCCGATAAGCACTGCTGCGGTAATTCCCATGGCCCAGCCTTGAGATAGGCCGAGCATCATTTCGAACATCACTAACCCTGCCACCAACTGGCCTGCCAGATAGAAGAGCAGTAAAAGCGAAAGCAAGGCCGCCGATATTCTCAATGTCTCGGATTGGTATCGTTCGCCCAGATATTCTGGGATAGACCTGGCCCCTGAACTATTGCCATAGCGCCCCACAGTTCGCTGGCAGATGAGTACACCGAGATAGATACCAAGAGGATAGAGAAAGGCGATCCAAAGCGTAGATATACCATAGGTATAGGCAAGGCCGGGTACACCGAGGAAAGTTGAGCCGCTGGCTGCAGTTGAAGCAAATGCCAGCGCCAGTAGAAGAGGGCCGTAACTACTGCGCGCAGTAGCAAAGTCGTCGGCACCCTTTATCTTTTTGCTGGCGATTACGCCAAAAGTAAGCATGGCGCCGATATACAAGAACATAGATAGCCATGACCAGCTATAGAGATTCATGGTTTCCCTCCCCCAAGAGAATGATTAGATTTTGACTCCTAAGACGGAGCAACATCCATTAGTGTTCAATCACTGTTCAATTTTGTTCTGATCCCATCCGATGATGGTTTCATTAACAACAACCTACTGTTCTGGGTTCAGTCGGCTCAGGTTTTATCAGATTTGAAAGCGTTCCGACGCCAGAAATTTTTGTTTCCACTCGCTCATCTTTCTGCACGATTCGTTCAGGCTTGAGGCAATTGTTTGTAGGTATTCCCATACAGATGACATCTCCGGGAAACATGGTGACGCCGGAAGAAATATAGACAATTGTCTCCTCTATCGAATGGCGCAGATTTGAGAGGGGAGCTGAGTGAATTAGATCACCGTCGATACGGGTTTCCAAGCTGTGTTGGTAGGGATCACCAAGCTCATCTTCCGTAACGATAGCTGGACCAAAGCCCGAAGTGAGATCGAACATTTTTCCCAGACCGAACTGCGAACTGTGGCTTTGAACGTCCTTCACACTGCCTTCGTTATAAATGGTGTAGCCAAATACGTGTTTTAGCGCATGCTCTTGGGCGATATATCGACCACCTCTCCCCATGACGACGACCAATTTCCCCTCGCACTCCAATTGCTTGGTGCGAAGGGGAATGTCGATAACCTCATTGTGCGCAACGTGATTACGGGGAGTGCGTAGATAGAGGGTTGGATGTTCTGCGCTATTTAGTCTGTCCGCTTCTTCGGCATCCGAACTATTGGCCGCAACATTAAAGGTTGCGACAGGAATGATAGGGGGAAGGAGTTGGATATCATCGATATCAAAACTCTCGAGGTCTTTGGCATTCTTGATTTGGTGGCGAGCGTAAGGACCCCGCTTAATGACATCCATAATGGACTGAGGCATTCCCCTGGCCTCTCGATCAACCGCGAGAACTGTTTTTCCATCATCTTGGAGCCAACCCAGGCGCTCGTAACCGCTAGATTCAAAAGCCAGGAACTTCAATATTACTCCTCAGATAAAAATAAAAGATGGGCGAGGGCGGGATGATATAGGTGGGTGGTAACCCCTAGCAATCCTTGTTTTCCAATTGAGTTGTGCTGTTTTAAGGCGTGAAGTAGTTCGTTTGAGGGCGCTCTCATCCTATCTAATTTGGGGTGTAAAACCTGTAAACTCAGTCTGCCTTACAAAATGTTTAATTGTTTTA
>JABJGI010000125.1 GCA_018662305.1 Porticoccaceae bacterium
AGAAATAGCGGGTCGTTTTGTGCTCATAAAACAATATCAAAATATTTCAATATAGATTTTGGGCGGATTCTAACAGACTGATTCACAAAAAGGCTAATAGCTAAGGTTAACCAGTATGAATTTAGCGAGGAATATTGGTAAGGGTAGAGATTTTTGGGGAGGATTAATGTCAAGATTGAATCAGATAGAACGAAAGACTGTCTGCGCGACTGAAATGGAAAAGTATTGGTCACATGAAACGACATTTGTTAATTAGCCTCACAGTTCTGCTGATTTCCTGCGGCGGCGGGTCAGAGGGCGGTGCTGGTGGTGGAAGTGATACCACGGCGCCCACCGGCTATTCGGTTGGTTCACTAACAAACCCGGTAGATATCGATTCACAGACTAATGTTAGCTTTTCTCTCTCAGGTGCCGAAGTGGGCGCGAGCTACCGCTATACCTTTACTGACGAACAAAATGCTCAGGTTTCAGGAACTGGAGAGGTGAGCACTGCTGAGCAAGCCATTAATGGAATTGATATCAGTGAATTAGTGGATGGCGCTATCCGGTTGCAGCTGACTTTGACCGACAATTCAAACAATATCGGTTCGATTGTGGAAACAACGACAACCAAAGACGCGCAGCCCGAGATATCAAGTATCCGTATTTCTGGCCAAATAACCTTTGATCGAGTTCCCTACAATAGCGATGGTATTGGCTTGGATTACGCGGCAATAAGTGCCCAACCAGCAAAGGAAGTTTCCCTGCGCATTAGGGATGCTGAAGACGAGGTTATAGCTACAACGAAGACAGATGCCAACGGCAACTATCAGGTCAGTGTGCCAGCTAATTCCGAGGCTCGGGTTGAAGTTCTGGCCGAACTATTTGAGGCTGATCCAAGTTTAAACTGGCTAACCCGAGTAGTAGATGACAGCAGTGGCAATGCCCTCTACGTACTGCAAGGTTCACTTGTTGAGACTGCTGAAGCAGATCAAACGAGAAATTTGCACGCATCCTCTGGCTGGGATGGTGCTGAATATTCTGGGGATCGATCTGCAGCGCCTTTTGCCATATTGGACAGCATTTATAAAATCTATGATCGAATGCGAGACGAAAATTTGGCACTTTCCATGCCCGAGCTGGAAATTCGCTGGAGCGGTAATAACTCAAACGGATCTTTCTATCGAAGCGGCGGAAGCGACTATATTGAAATTGCGGGTGCTGAAGATCTGGATACAGATGAGTACGACCAGCATGTCATTGTGCACGAGTGGCTGCATTACTATGAAGATCAGGTTTCCCGTGGCGATACAATTGGGGGATCGCACAGCATAAATGATCGGCTGGAACCTCGGACGGCTTATTCCGAAGGGCGAGGAAATGCATGGTCTGCCATTATTCTCAATGACCCAATATACAAGGATGCACTGGGTGCGGGACAGCAAAGTGGTTTTGACCTAAACCTAGAAAGCGAATCCACATCAAATTCGGGTTGGTACATCGAACGATCTGTCCAAGAGATAATTTACGATCTAGTCGACGAAAATAATGAGGGCGTCGATACTATGGCGCTCTCCGTCGCAGACCTCATTTCCGTTTGGCAATCTTCGGATTACATTAATCAAAACAGTCTAACGACGATCTTTTCGTTTCGTGAAGTGCTAGAGGAATTTTTTCCTCCTTCTGCCACAGCGATCACTGCTCTTATGCAAAATGAGAACATCTTGGGTACGGGAATATATGGCACAGGAGAAACTAATGACGGCGGCCGAACCTATGGGCTGCCCCTGTATCACAACCTGAACGTTGGCTCGGCACCCTTTGAGATTTGTAGTGATAATCAGGTGGGCGAGTACAACAGGTTGGAAAATCGTCAGTTTTTGCGATTTAGCGTTAATACAGATGCGGAATATCGTATCGAAATGAGTCGCGATGCAGGGAACACCAATTACGATGCCGATGTGGAGACAGACCCAGATTTTGTGATCTATCTTCAAGGTGCGACGGTTACGAACTATGATGCTGGTGAGGGAAGTTCATCTGATGTAGACAGCGAAATCTTGGTTCACAGTCTGGCTGCCGGTGATTATGTGATGGAAGCCTTCGACTGGTTCAATACTGATGAAAGCGGGGCAACCGGAGGACTCAGTTGCTTCGATGTTTCCATTCTCTCGAATTAGAGGTGCTTAAATGCGAATTTTAATTTTAGTTTTTACCATCTACGCTCTAGTTGCTTGCAGTGGCTCCGAGGAACCTGAGGATTCCGTTGAAGCGGTGCGGGAGGGCATTGAGGGAGGAAAGGTGCTTGCCGCATCGGAAACGACTAAAACTGGTGCTGCTGTTATGTTTGCGTCTGATTTTGCCGGCCCTCTGTCTGTGGGGGAAATGGCGTCAATGGTGATTCATTTGCGGCCCGAGTATGAGTCCGGGCAAATTCAGGTTAATGTTCAGGGGCAGGATGGCCTGACGGTTGTTGGGGAAACTCAGTTCTCAGAGAGGTTCTCTGGTGACTACCAATTCACCCATGAGTTGATGGTCGGCGCTGATCGGGCAGGTGAGTATTATTTGGGGGTTGTTGCTAACGTGATAACTGATAGTGGCGAAGAGACCGCGCGGGCATTCTCCGAAACGGTTCTTGTGGTTGAACCTCTTGCCGCTTTGGCTGAAAAGGCAACTGAATCGGTTAAAAATACTGTGGAGTCGGTCACCGATGAAGCTTTTCAAGAAAGTGAAGTGTTAGAAAGCTTTGTACCTGCGGTTGAAGAGATTATTGCTCGCTAAGGCTCAATTCTCAGGTTACTGCGACTTTCTTATCGAACAGCTCAGGAAAACCTTGAGCCTGATTTTCTGATCCACTAGAATACCCGACCAAATTACTCGGGTATTTATATGTCTATCGTTTCCATCACTGAATCAGCGCGCGAATATCTCGGCGACTTGCTGGCGAAGCAGGATACAGACGGCATTTCTGTGCGTATGTTTGTCCTGAATCCCGGAACTCCTGAGGCTGAAACCTGCCTTTCTTATTGCCGGCCCGGTGAGGAAAAGGAAGAAGACGAGTTCGAGGACTTGCCTGAATTTCGTGTCTACTATGAAAAGCGTAGCGTGTCCTTTTTGGAAGATGCGACGGTGGACTATTCTGCGGATCAAATGGGTGGTCAACTTACTATTCGAGCGCCTAATTCTCGTACGCCACGAATATCTGAAGATAGTCCCTTGGAAGACAAAGTGAATTACGTTCTCTGGAACGACATAAACCCTGGGCTAGCCTCGCACGGTGGTGAGGTATCACTTATTGAGATTGAAGAAGGAAATATTGCGGTATTGAAGTTTGGTGGCGGTTGTCAGGGTTGCAGCATGCTGGACGTCACCTTGCGTGACGGTGTTCAAGCGACATTGTTGGAGAAACTTCCCGAATTAAAAGATGTTCGAGATATCACGGACCATTCGGATACCTCAAACGCCTATTACTCATAGGTCTTGAGGGAGGTTATCTTCGCTAGAAGGGGTCTGAGCCTTCGAAGAGTTCAGATTCAAGCGTAGCAAGGGGGTCATTCATAGAATTGCTCATCTCTTCAAATGGTCCGTCTTCCCGGCTTACCTCATATGATGCACTCCAGTCTTCGGGCGCTGCAGCGGACTCTACCGACATCTGCCGCCAGCCTTCCATATCAACTTCGCTCAGCTCGCCATCCACATACTGAATTTCAATTGTGCGTTCGTGGTCATCGAAGGCGACGACTTCAAAGTGCTGGTTGAGCTGCAGGTCTATATACCACCCACCAATTTCCGGTGCTCTAAAAGCCATTGAACTTCTCCCTAAAGGATTTCTTTCATCATCAAACCATTACAATGTGCGGTCAATTGCCATCGCTCTATCCGTTGTTTTAGATCAACATGAGGGGCGGTTTTTGCAAGTCATTGAATTGCCGATGGAATAGAGTCTGCTATTGATCGGCTTTAGAGGCTTTTAGTGCAACAATGGATAAAGAAGCTATCCTTAAGACAAAAATTATCTAATGAAAACCAGCTAAATGACGACGAATCAGAACAGCGGAAGACTAATTATTGACTTCGCCGCAACGCGGTTGGATGCCAGTGACATCGAATTACTGGGGCAACCAGAGGTGGGTGGCGCTATTCTGTTTTCGCGAAATTATGAAAATCGGCGCCAATTGAAAGAACTGGTTGGAGAAATTCGCGCGGTTAAATCTGATGCCCTGATCTGCGTTGACCAAGAAGGTGGCCGGGTGCAGCGATTTAAAGAAGGATTTGTTTTGCTTCCCTCACTTCAGCAGATACGTCGATACGCCGATTCAAATCAGGAGCTTCGAGATACTTTGCTCAGCAGTCTGGCCTGGCTAATGTGTGTTGAAGTTTTAAGTACCGGTGTGGATTTGAGTTTTGCCCCGGTGTTAGATCTGGACGATTCAAACTCTAAGGTCATCGGGGATCGCTCTTTCAGTCCAGAGGCAAATCTGGCAATCACATTAGGGCAGCTCTACTTGGATGCTATGCACGGTGCAGGAATGGCCACCACGGGAAAGCACTTTCCTGGTCACGGTGCCGTAACCGGCGACAGTCACCATGAACAGCCTGTTGACCCGCGCAGTTTTGCAGAAATATCTAAAACTGACATGAGGCCCTTTGTAGAACTTGCCGACAAGCTCGATGCACTTATGCCAGCGCACGTCGTCTATCCTGAGATTGATTCATTGCCGGCTGGGTTTTCCCATCGCTGGATAGAAGATATTTTGCGTAAAGAACTGGGATACCGAGGTGTCCTGTTCAGTGACGATTTAAGTATGGAAGGAGCGGCTTCTGCTGGAGGCGGGATAGACCGAGCAAAGGCTGCAATAGAGGCAGGCTGTGATTTGTTGCTAGTTTGCAACGACCGAGACATGGCAACCCAAGTCCAACAGTGGATGAAGAATGAGTCTGTACCCGGATCGGATGCGGCACTGAGAATGCGTGCTCGCAAAGCCTGGACAGAGTCTGAAATAATTGCCGATCAAAAATTTGATTTGGCCACAGGCTTTATTAAAGAAATAGAAGAGATAGAAAGGAGCGCAAGTAGTGCTTGAACAATTTGAAAGTCATTTCCAGCAATACTGGATATTTTGGGTTTTTGGAATCATCTTTGCTGTTGCACTGATTAACCTTGCTGTCGGCCGATTATTCAAACTACTCCTAAAACGTGCGGAATCCACCAAGAACCTTTGGGACGATGCTCTGATACTGGCGTTAAACCGACCAGTGGAGTGGGCTGTATGGTTATTCGGGTTAAATTTTGCCGCGCTGGTAACGGCTCAATTGACTGGAGTGGAATGGCTGGAGTTTTTAAGTAAGGTCAATCAGATTGGTCTAATCGTATTGATCGCCTGGTCGCTTCTGAGATTCTTAAAGCGTGCGGAACGCAATGTGACTTCGCCAGACCATCTGCGTAAACCGATGGATCTCAGCACCGCTCTAGCGATCGGAAAATTACTGCAAGCTTCCATTATCTTGACGGCAGTTTTGGTGATTTTGCAGACTCTCGGATACAGCATTTCTGGAGTGCTGGCCTTCGGAGGTATTGGCGGTATTGCTATAGGGTTCGCAGCCCGCGACATGCTTGCCAACTTCTTTGGCGCCTTTATGATTTATCTCGATAAACCCTTTTCTGTCGGCGACTGGATTCGTTCTCCCGATCAGGAAATTGAAGGGACTGTGGAAGACATAGGTTGGCGCCGAACGGTAATTCGCACATTTGATAAACGACCTCTCTATGTGCCCAACGCGACTTTTAGCACCATCTCGGTAGAAAACCCCTCACGCATGGTGAACCGCAGAATCTACGAGACCATCGGACTGCGTTACGACGATGTCGCGACTGTGGAGCAAATTGTCAGCGAGGTAAAAAAGATGCTGAAGCAGCATGATGAGATTGATACCAATCAGACCATGATTGTGAACTTCAACGCCTTTGGTCCAAGCTCTCTCGATTTCTTTATCTACACCTTCACCAAGACAACGGACTGGATTTACTTCCATGAAGTTAAGCAGGACGTACTTTTAAAGGTTGCCAAGATAATTGCAGATGCCGGTGCCGAAATTGCCTACCCAACACAAACTTTGCATTTGGCAGAGGGGGAATACCCCAAACTGCCCCAATCTCCTATTGAATCGGCTCAATAACGCAATTCTATGAAGGCTGTAATAACAGGCTCGGGGTTTGAGTCAGCGGAGTGGGGCGAGGTTGCGGCAGAGCATAGCGTTACCCCAGTTTTGGGAGAGCCCTCCAGTCGAATTCTTGAAATAAAGTCGGGGCAAGATTCATTCTTTTGGTTGCGCCGACATGGAGAGCAGGGAGAACTTGCGCCTCACCGCATTAATTACCGCGCAAATATCCAAGCTCTTGCAGAACTGGGGGTAACCCAAATTATCTCCGTCAATTCCGTTGGTGGGATATCAGCAGGATTTGATGCAGGTGTGTTGGCAATTCCTGACCAGATTATTGATTTGACCTGGGGACGAGAATCCTCGTTTTACGATGGGGATTACCTTCCTCTGAAGCATATCGATTTTACCAACCCATACAATCAACAGTTGTCTGAAGCACTGAAGCAGTCTTCGGGAGAACTGGGGTTGTCTTTTGCGAGCCCGGCAACCTTTGCATGCACTCAGGGGCCGCGTTTGGAAACCGCTGCTGAAATTAAGGCATTGGCGTCCTTGGGTGCAGATATTGTTGGAATGACAGCCATGCCAGAAGCGGCTTTGGCGCGGGAGTTGGATATTACTTATGCCGCGATTTGTCCGGTAATAAATGCTGCAGCGGGATTAACCGAGGGGCTTCTGGATGAAGCTGAAATGCGAGCTCAGGCGGCAGTAATGATTGATTCCGTTCAGAAACTTATTCAGAAATCTCTGCTAAATCTGGCTGCTCAATAAGGGGTGCGTCGACTTCGAGAATTCGAATCAGCATGCCTAATTTAGGGTGATCGACAAAGTGGTATTCCTCTGAACGCAGACGGCGATTCATATCAATTTGAATAATTTGCTGGATAGGGTGCGCTTCTTCCACCGCCTCTAATTCTTCCTCAAGGACTTCGTTCTGATCTGCAAAATCTGGTTCAGCTCTCACTGACTGTCGCTCTGACTCCTGTTCTGGCAGCTCCATTATCGAGAGTTCAGGCATGGGTACTAGAATTTCTACGGGCTCTTCTGATGACGCCGAAATATAGGTGATTTGCTGCATCAAGGGAGGGTCTACTGGTAGCATGGGCGCATATCTAGGCATTCCCTGATTTAAGCGGGAACGAGGTGAGTCGCATTCATAGGGGGTGGTCCACCAAGATTCATAGATCGGTTGCTCAGCCAAAATATCAACAGGCGCCTCAGGCGGCGTTTCGGGCTGGAAGCGCAGGTAGGTGCATGCGTTATAGAGTTCGGGTTTCTCGGGAAGATCATTGAAGGAGAAGCTTGCTGTTTCCATTGTTTCCGCGTCTATTGTCGGCTGTGGGCCAAATTCCGTGAGCCAGAAGTTGGCGGTCATATGGAGGAAGCGAGACAGATGGATACGCAGCGATCCTTCCAGTTCAAAACGACCTTCATATTCTTCACCGCCTTCAACAATAATCCAGGGCGCGTCAGGCTCCTCTACCAAAGGCTGTTGCCAGGCCTGGTGCCATAAGAGTCGGTAGCCTTCGGTTACCCGGAAGGCGTAGGCATCGCCATTCATAGTTCGGCTATTTATAGGCAGTTTGCGCATTGTCGGGCTGAGCTGACGTTCCGATTCAAATAGCGGAAGCAGCGGCTCCTGCCAATTTAGCTCAACCTCTGTTGGCCAGTTTTCTTCCGTGGTTCCTTCGGCGGCAAGGGCGGGGAAATCCTGGCCGAACAGAATGACTTCAATTTGATACCAGGGTTGAGCCTGCAGGGAAGTGCTCAGCATGATTGATAGAGCTGGTGCGATAAGCAGGAATCTGGTTTTAAAGTTCAATTAGGTCTCACTTTTACCGGAGAGACTACCAAGGAATTCTTGTAGAAAACTCAGTTTACTTTCCGGTGTATGGAACTTGCCGAAAAATTGTAGGCGATTAGAGCCGCCAAGACGATATTGATCGGGAAAACTTTGAACCAGTTGGATTAGCTGCATTGGATCAAAGGGCGGGTTTTCCACAAAAGTTAAACTGCCTGATTCGTCGCCAACATCAATTTTGGTTATACCCATCGGCACAGCGTCCAGTTTTATCTTTGTTACTGCAAACAAAGCTTTCACCGGCTCGGGCAGTAGTCCAAAACGATCAATCATTTCAATCTGCAACTGTCGAAGTGCGGCTTCATCTTCGGCACTGGCGATGCGTTTATAGAGCTGAAGTCGCGTATTCACGTCAGGTAAATAGTCGTCGGGAATAATGGCGGGCACGCCTAGTTTAATTTCGATCTGTTTAGGCTCGTCATTCATGTTTACCGACTTACCTGACTGGATGTCTTTAACCGCTTTTTCGAGCATCTCCTGATAGAGCTCAAACCCTATGGCCTGTATCTGGCCGCTTTGGCTGTCGCCCAACAATTCACCAGCGCCCCGAATTTCCAGATCGTGTGTCGCCAGAGTAAATCCACTGCCCAAGTGGTCCGCTTCCTCAATGGCGATCAGCCGCTTCTCCGCATCAGAGGTGATGCTGCGTTTGTCTGGGGTAAGCATAAAAGCATAGGCTTGATGGTGCGATCGGCCCACACGTCCGCGCAATTGATGCAGCTGGGCCAAACCAAATTTGTCGGCGCGATCGATAACAATGGTATTGGCAGTGGGGATATCGATACCGGTTTCTATAATGGTGGTACAAACCAAAATATCGAATCGCTGGTGATAGAAGTCGGTAATAATGCCTTCCAGTTCTTGTTCACGCATTTGTCCGTGAGCAATGGCGATTCGAGCCTGTGGCACCAGTTCGGCAATTTCCTGAGCGCGGCGCTCAATGGTGCGAATTTCATTGTGCAGGAAATAGATCTGCCCTCCGCGCATTAGCTCACGCTGAATAGCTTCCTGAACCACTCTGTTTTCCTGGGGCTGCACAAAGGTCTTGATAGCCAAGCGTCGCGCCGGTGGGGTGGCAATAATGGACAGGTCGCGAATGGAGGCCATTGCCATATTCAGAGTTCGCGGTATGGGAGTGGCGGTCATAGTCAAAAGGTCCACATCCGCCTTCAGCTTTTTCAGCACCTCTTTCTGGCGCACACCAAAACGATGTTCTTCGTCTACTACCAGCAAGCCGAGATTTGCGGAGGCGAAATTCTGGTGCAACAATTTATGAGTGCCAATCAAAATCTGTACTTCGCCCCGCTCGAAATCAGCCAGCGTTTTGTCCTGCTCCTTTGCCGTTTTTAATCTGGATACTGAATCGACCTTAATTGGCCAATTGGCAAATCGATCACGGAAGGTATCCGAATGTTGGCGAGCTAGAAGGGTAGTGGGCACCAAGATAAGTACCTGCTTGCCGGAGCTGGCAGCAATAAAGGCGGCGCGCATGGCGATTTCCGTTTTACCAAAACCCACGTCGCCACAGATAAGTCGATCCATGGGGCGGGCGGCAGCCATATCAGCCTCAACTGCGGAGATGCTGGTGAGCTGATCTTCGGTTTCCTCAAAGGGAAATTCCTGGCAAAAACGCTGATAGTCTGCTGGATCGCAACTGAGGGATTCTCCAGATCGGGCCATACGCTGCGCATAGACTTCGAGCAGTTCCGCTGCGGTATCCCGAATTTGCTCTCGCGCCTTACGTTTGGCTTTTTCCCAGGTATCGTTGCCCAGCCTATGCAGCGGGGCTGAGTCACCCTCGGCACCAGAGTAGCGAGAGATGAGTTCCAGCGAATCAACTGGCACATAGAGTTTGTTTTTATCGGCGTATTCCAGTTCTAGAAATTCCTGAACCGACCCTTGAACTTTGAGGGTTTCTAGCCCCTTAAAGCGGCCAATGCCGTGCTCAATGTGTACAACTGGGGAATTTGGGCGCAGTTCTGTCAGGTTGCGAACGATTTGGTCCGCATCGGCCCAACTGGTGTCGGTTTTTTTGCGACGCTTTCGTTGCTGACGCACGCGCTCGTTCAGCAGGTCATTTTCGGCAACTACCGCAATGGATTTATCCTTCACAATCCAGCCGCTCGGAATCTGGCCAATGCACAGGGCAAGAGGCGAGTCCGTATCGATAAAACTTTGCCAGCTATTCAGGCTATCGGCTTCAAGGCCTATTTCGGTCAGTGTTTCGAGCATTAGCTCGCGCCGGCCTGAGGACTCAACACAAATGGCTACGCGTTCAACCTTTTTACACAAAGACTCAAATCCTGCATAAGGGTTTTCTTCGCGATAGTGGAAAGCGATATCCGGCAGTGCATTGACCGGCTTAGACTTGTCCTCGCCGAGTCGTACTCGTCGATACTGATTCAGTGCGCCAAAACAATCGGCTGCAGATAGATAGAGCTGATTTGGTTTAAGGAGTGGCCTTTGCAGATTGCCTGAGTACTGCTCGTGCCGAGCCAGCAGCTGTAACCAGAAAGATTCAGTTTCCTGAGTAAGGTTGGCGAGCTGTACGACCTGAGTATTACCCGGCAGATAGTCTAATAGGGTGGCTGTTTCCTCGAAGAAGAGGGGCAGATAGCTCTCAACACCCTGAGGCGAAAATCCCTTGGAGACAGCTTCGTAGACATTTGAATTACGTGGGTCTGCGTCAAACTCCTTATGCCATCTATTCTGGAAATCGCGAATAGACTGTCGGTCTAGAGGGAATTCCTGTCCTGGCAGCACATTGATCTCAGCCACTTTTTCACGGGTGAGCTGAGTTTCCGGATCAAAGGTGCGAATGGATTCAATCTCAGTATCAAAGAGATCAATTCGGCAGGGGTAGTCCATACCCATAGCAAAGATATCAATCATGGAGCCGCGAACAGCTATCTCACCGTGAGTGCTGACGGTTTCGGTAACTCGATAACCTCGCTCAACCAGATTGTCACGGAATCTATTTGGTTCTATTTCGTCTCCCACCTTCAGGCACAGGGATCGACCCGTGACATAGTCCACTGGGGGCAATCGATGCAGAAGGTTGGCAATGCTGGTTACAAGAATAAGTCGGTCGGATTCCCCGGTAAGAGCTGCTCGATGCAATACCTCAAGGCGTTCCGAAATCAGATCTTCTGAAGGAGAAAATACGTCATAAGGCAAGATTTCATAGTCGCTAAAAAGTGCGACTTGCGATGCCGAATCTTTACCGCAAAACAGGTGAAGCGCCGAGACCATTTCCTGGGCCTCCGCAGCGGTTTTTGTAATCACCAAAGTAGGACGCGTATCCAGCGCTTCACTGATAGCAAGGGCAGCAGCACCCATAGGCAAGTCAGGCCAAAAAGCTGCTTCTCGAGAGTCGGGTGAATAACTTAAGTCTGGAAACAGCTTTGCCAAGGGGTGCAGATCTGTGATTTGGGGGCGCTATTCTAGCGAGATAGAAAAAAAATGCGTCCTCTTTTATCTATTTCAAATTCCAGCGGGTCAGATTTCTCAATTCGCGCCTTCTTGATTCCAGGCCCATATGGTCAGCGGAGCAATTCCATTGGCCCGCGGCCAGTCTGGATACCTAGCCACCATCTCAGAGTTAACTCTCGCTCCGGCTTCCTCTGCCGAGATGCCCTCAGCTTTCAGTTCAAGTGCTCGGTCCTGAATATCCAGAAGTACGCCCCGCAAGGTTGGAATAAGTGAAGCGTCACCTATCTCTCCATGGGCAGGGACAATAACCTGTGGTTCCATTTCTTCAAAAAGGTCAAAAGCTGTGAGCCATGCTGACATGCTCGATCCGGCATTGGCGGAAACAAAGGAATTGTTCATAACCACGTCGCCGGAAAACAGCACCCTGTCTTGTTCAACAAAAAAACCAGTGTCGCCAAGGGTATGGGTTGGGCCAACTAGAAGCATATCCACAGTGACACCACCTAGGTCCAGGCTGAGTGTTCTGTCGAACAGGATATCCGCGGTTCGCAGTTCCGCATCACTAAGTAGCTCGCGCATCAGATCTGATCGGCCGGAGAAGCGTTCTATCACCCGTTGGCCATTTGCCATATTTTCTTCTTCCTGAACTCTGGAGTTGATATAGACCGTGCCATCGGGAAAGGCCAGAGATCCCGTTGTGTGTTCAGGGTGATAATGAGTTGTGGCGATATAAAGTTTGTTGTTATTACTTACCTTAGCAACTTCTCTTAGTATCGTTTCGCCATTGAGCCGACCAAGGCCCAGATCGATCACTAATGTGGCGCGTTCGCCGACAATAATGCCGACGTTGGGAATGCCAGCTCCACCTGGGTCGGGAATGGCGTAACTATGTTCACCCAGTTGGACAGTTGTATCTTCTTGAATGAGCTGAGCGCTCGAATTAGAGGCCAGAAGCAGGACAGTTAGTCCAGCTAATAGCGAGATAATGGTTCTGCTCTTCATCATTGTTTCCCCACCTAACACTGATTTTCAGAGAAAGATTAGCACTTATTTGGTAATAAAAACTTTATCCATTGCCGTTCTAAAGCTGAACAATCTTGGTCAAGCAAATCGCCCACATCACTACCAGAATCGTCACGCTTGCAAAAAATACCTTGTATCTGCTTTTCAGTCGGTTTTTTCCCAGATGCACATAGCTGTGGATAAAGCGACTAAGTACAAATAGCCAGGCGCAGATAAGCAGAACCAGAGAATTGATTCCGGTCACATAGATCAAGATACAGGTGATGTAGAACAGGGGAGGCACTTCCATCAGGTTTGTTAGGTGGCGAGTGTTTGCTTGCTGCACCGCGGGCTCTGTGCCTTGGTTGTAGAGCCGATAATACTTGTGCGAGATCTCGCCGGATTTGACCGCTTTCACCCTCATCATGAAGGTTCTCAGCATCACAAAGAGCGTGAGCGCCAGCAGTGAGAATATGGGATAGAGAATCAGTTTGTCTTCCATATTTTTAGTCTTTAATTGCAACTGTTATATTCATTTTTACATGGGAGACTTGCATTTGGCTAACGCTCATTCTGTCTCTATAATGCCGCGCACTTTTAATCCACCTAGAAAACCATTCGGAAGATCATTTTGAGCACAGACAACCGCCCGGTACCCCAGGACTTTTTCAAAGATTGGAAAGAACGTGAAGCGCTAGCGGAATCCATGATTCCCATGATTGGCAAGCTGCATCGCGAGAACAATGTCACCTGCTATATCTATGGTCGCAACCTGCTAAATCGATCGGTTATCGACATTATGAAAGCTCACCGCTTTGTACGTCAGGTGGAACGTAACGAGCTATCTGAGTTTGAAACATTTCCGGTATTTGAGGAGCTAGCTAAGCTGAATCTCGGTCATGCTCATATTGATGTGGGTCGTATCGCTTCTCAATACATGAACGATGATCACGGTCTTTCCCTCGCCGATTTTGTGCAGCGGGAGGTGGGTGACGCGGCTAATAACCCATCCACACCTTTGCCCGAGCCTCAGGATATTGTTTTGTACGGTTTTGGTCGCATCGGGCGCTTGATGTGTCGGCTTATGTCAGAAAAATCTGGCGGCGGTCAGGCCTTGAGGCTGCGTGCCGTAGTTGTGCGTGCTAGCAAAGATCCAGTTAAAGATTTGGTCAAGCGGGCCAGCCTGTTGCGCAGAGACTCTATCCATGGTGGTTTTAAGGGCACCATTCGAGTGTTGGAAGAAGAGAGTCAATTGGTTGTAAATGGCAATGTCATCCAGTTTATCTATGCCAATCAGCCGGCTGATATTGATTACACTCAATACGGTATTAACAATGCCATAGTCGTGGATAACACCGGCGCATGGCGTGATGAAGAGGGTCTAGGCCAGCACTTGCAAGCCAAGGGTGTTTCCAAAGTGCTTCTCACTGCTCCAGGTAAGGGCGGTATCAAGAATATTGTTTCTGGTGTGAACCACGAAATTATTGATGCGGAAAACGACAAGATTATCTCCGCCGCTTCCTGTACCACCAACGCTATTGTTCCTGCCCTGAAACTGATCAATGATGAATATGGTGTGGTTCGTGGTCACGTAGAGACTGTGCACGCCTACACAAATGATCAGAACCTCACAGATAATTTTCATAAGGCGGAGCGCCGCGGCCGAAGTGCTGGTTTGAATATGGTGCTTACTGAAACCGGAGCGGCGAAAGCGGTAGCCGTCGCATTGCCTGAATTAGCGGGCAAGCTGACCGGTAATGCTATTCGTGTTCCAACGCCAAACGTTTCCATGGCAATTTTGAACCTTACTCTGGAAAAAGAAGTTGAGCGCGAAGCGCTGAATGAGTTTATGCGCAACGCAGCGCTACGCTCTCCATTGCTTAAGCAGATTGAGTACACTGAATCTCCTGAGGTGGTTTCTTCAGATTTTGTCGGTTCTCGCACCGCTTGTATCTATGACGCCAAGGCAACCATTACCAATGGCAATTCTGCTGTGGTTTATCTTTGGTACGACAACGAGTTTGGTTACACCTGCCAAGTGCATCGAGTGCTAGAGAAATTTGCTGGCGCGAAATACCCCACTTACCCTTCAAAGGCCTAGTTTTCGGGTGTTTATCAAGGCCTCGATCTGCTTTTCGAGGCTTTGATCGGCGCGCTCTGCCGTCCAATAAGAGTCGAGGGGTTTTTAAAGCCCTTTTTCTCCTTAAATTTCAGAAATTCAGCCCCATTTGTCACTGGCTTTTTGCCCCTCCAAAACATATAATCGCGCGCGTGTTTCGACGCGCCAAAATCGGGGTGTGGAATCTCTTCTAGCCAATCTCAGCTAAAGGGGTTGCTCCGATGTGACGACCTCTTCTGGTAGGCCGAATCGAAAGCAAAAGGCAGTTCAAATACTTCCATCTGATCAAACAAATGGTTTGAGTTTATGATCTCAATAAAGCGGGGCTTAGATGTGCCCCTCGCTGGTGCTCCTGAGCAAGATATTTCTCCAGGTAATCCGATTTCCAAAGTCGCTGTTTTAGGGCAGGACTATATTGGCATGAAGCCAACAATGTTGGTGAAAGAGGGCGATACTGTTGCCCTAGGCCAGCCACTATTTGAAGATAAAAAAAATCCCGGAGTGGTTTTTACTGCTCCCGCGGCAGGTACCGTATCTGCGATTAATCGAGGCGAGCGTAGAGCTTTTCGCTCGCTAGTAATCGATGTCGATGACAATGGCGAAAAGCGTAGTTTTCAGTCTTTCGCCGAATCGGAGCTAGCTACTCTCGATGCGGGCCTAGTTGCTAATCAACTTCTCGACAGCGGATTGTGGACAGCAATCCGCACACGCCCTTACAGTAAGATACCAGCGGTAGGTACTCGACCCGCGGCAATCTTTGTTTCCGCGATGGATACCAATCCTCTGGCAGCCGATCCAAGGGTTTTCATAGACAAACATGCTGAGGATTTTGTCGCTGGCTTGCAGATTCTTTCAAACCTGACGGAAAGTAATGTCTTTGTTGGCAAGGCTCCAGGGGAAAATTTCCCGGAAATTCCCAACGATAAGATTAAGGTCGAAGAATTTTCCGGCCCACATCCGGCGGGTTTGGTTGGAACGCATATTCACAATCTATTTCCTGCTGCGGCTTCTAGAACGGTCTGGACGATTGGCTATCAGGATGTTTCGGCAGTGGGCACGCTGTTCAAAACCGGCGAACTATTTGTCAAAAGACTTATTTCCTTAGGCGGACCTCAGGTCGAAAAGCCACGGTTGGTGATCTCTCGAGTTGGTGCCAGCCTTGAAGAACTTACCGCTGGCGAACTTAAAGAGGGCGAGAATCGCCTGATCTCTGGTTCGGTATTAAACGGAGCGATAGCGGCTCGAGAAGTCGCCTATTTGGGGCGCTATCAGGTACAAGTCTCTGTGCTTGAAGAAGGTCGCGATCGACCCATGCTGCACTACGTTCAGGCAGGTAAAGAGCGATATTCTGCTCTGCCAATATATATCTCAAAGCTGAACAAAGGGCGCAAATGGAATTTAACAACCACGACTAATGGCAGTGATCGAGCCATGGTTCCCATCGGTGCCTACGAGGGTGTGATGCCTCTGGATATTTTGCCGACTCAATTGCTGCGAGCACTTATCGTCGGCGACACAGAAAGCGCGCAGCAACTTGGCGCTCTAGAACTCGATGAAGAGGATTTAGCTTTGTGCACCTTTGTCTGTCCGGGCAAATACGAATTCGGACCTATTTTGCGAGACAACCTAACTCGCATTGAGCAGGAGGGATAGATGAGCCTGCGTAACTACATTGAAGGATTGGCGCCGCATTTTAAGAAGGGTGCCAAATACGAGAAGTGGTACCCGCTTTACGAAGCAGTAGATACTATTTTCTATATGCCGAGCCGCGTGACTCATACCGGTTCTCACGTGCGCGACGGCATCGACCTCAAGCGCATTATGATCACGGTTTGGGCCTGTACTTTCCCCGCTATGTTTTACGGCATGTGGAATCTGGGTTTTCAAGCAAATACCTACATTGAATTGCACGGTCTGGCTGGTAGCGGAACTTGGCACGACTTTCTGATCGCGCCTCTTTCGGGGTACAACCCAGCGTCCTGGTGGGATAACTTTTGGTACGGCGCCTGTTTCTTCTTGCCGATATATATCACCGTCTTTGCTGTAGGTGCTGTGTGGGAAGTGATGTTTGCCATTATTCGCAAACACGAAATTAACGAGGGCTTCTTTGTTACTTCGGTGCTTTTTGCGCTGTCTTGCCCACCCGACTTGCCTCTTTGGATGGCGGCTTTGGGGATTAGCTTTGGTATCGTCATTGGAAAAGAAGTTTTTGGCGGAACTGGCAAAAACTTTATGAACCCCGCCCTAACGGGTCGGGCATTCCTCTATTTTGCTTATCCGGCATCAATGAGTGGCGATGCGGTTTGGACGGCGGTAGACGGTTTTACCGGTGCAACCATGCTGAGTGTAGGCGCGCAGGAGGGCATGGCGGCAATTCACGATCAA
This sequence comes from Porticoccaceae bacterium, assembly GCA_018662305.1. Classification (GTDB taxonomy): domain Bacteria; phylum Pseudomonadota; class Gammaproteobacteria; order Pseudomonadales; family GM7GCV1; genus JABJGI01. The sequence goes on from JABJGI010000125.1 coordinate 16,938, forward strand.
ATGACCTGGCTAGATGCTTTGTTCGGCAACATGCAGGGGTCTATCGGTGAAACTTCGACCGTAGCAATTTTAATTGGCGGTGCCATCTTGATGATTATGCGTATCGCCAGTTGGCGCATCGTCTTGGGTACTCTGCTTGGTATGGTGGTCACAGCCTTGCTGTTTAACTGGATTGGCAGTGACGACAATTTGATGTTTGCCATGGGGCCACATTGGCATTTTGTGTTGGGTGGTTTCGCTTTTGGCATGATCTTTATGACCACCGATCCGGTGTCGGCCGCGATGACCAATTGGGGTCGTTTCTGGTACGGCATGCTGATCGGCTTTATGTGTGTCCTGATCCGTGTAGTTAATCCCGCTTTCCCAGAGGGCATGATGTTGGCGATTCTCTTTGCCAATCTCTTTGCTCCCTTGATCGACCATGCCGTCGTTCAAGCCAATATCAAGAGGAGAATGGCCCGTGTCCAATGAGTCAGTAGGCAAAACTCTTGTCGTCGCTTTTAGCGTTTGTTTGGTTTGCGCCATTGTTGTTTCTAGTGCAGCAGTTGCATTGCGGCCGCTGCAAAACGCTAATATTGAGATCGATATTCAAACCAATATTCTCGCCGCAGCCGGTCTGCTTGACGAGTCGATGCCGGTCTCGGAGCAATTTGAGTCCGTTCAGGTTCGAGCCGTTGATCTGAATACGGGTCGGTTTACCGACGCGATCGATCCTGCTAGCTACGACTATTTAAAAGCAGCGAAAAACACCTCGCTGTCCTCTTCATTTGCGGATCTCGGAACCACGGATATCGCCAAGCTAGGTCGCCGTGAAAACTACGCGGTAGTTTATTTGCTGGATGATGCTCAGGGGCAACTGGATAAGGTGATATTGCCCGTTCGCGGTTACGGGCTTTGGTCGACCATGCAAGGCTTTTTGGCACTGGAAGAAGATTTGAGCACAGTGGCTGGAATCGGCTTTTTTGCTCACGGTGAAACACCGGGGCTGGGTGGTGAGATCGATAACCCAAACTGGAAAGCTCAGTGGATTAACAAAGAAGCCTTTGAAAACGAAGAGCTCGTATTGCGAGTGATTAAAGGTGTATTACCCGCCGGAGCGCCCGGTGCAGAAAGTACCGTTGACGGCCTTTCGGGCGCAACCCTCACAACGGTTGGCGTCGATAACCTGATCAAATTTTGGCTTGGCGAGGATGGGTTTAGACCGTTCCTCGACAACCTAAAAGCAGGGGAGGTCTAATCATGGGTAAGGCCTTTAAAGAAACTCTGTTAGATCCGGTATTTAACAACAACCCCATTGCACTGCAGATACTGGGTATCTGTTCGGCTTTGGCGGTAACCTCAAGCCTCAAAGTTACGGTGGTTATGTGTATCGCCCTAACGGTGGTGGTTGCCTTGTCGAACCTCTTTATTTCGCTGATTCGCAAACAGATCCCAAGCAGCATTCGTATCATCGTTCAGATGACGATTATTGCTTCTTTGGTAATCGTGGTAGATCAGTTCCTCAAGGCATATGCCTACGACATCAGCAAGCAGCTCTCAGTATTTGTTGGTTTGATTATCACTAACTGTATTGTGATGGGGCGTGCAGAAGCCTTTGCCATGAAAAACCCACCACTGGAAAGCTTCCTGGATGGTGTTGGCAATGGTCTTGGTTATTCGGTGCTTCTTCTGGCCGTAGCTTTTGTTCGTGAGCTCTTTGGTGCGGGTACGCTCTACGGCATTCAGATATTCCCAGAAGGCTATGTTGCCAATGGTCTGATGTTGATGCCTCCCAGCGCCTTCTTCCTGATAGGGCTCTTTATCTGGGCGCTTCGAGCTTGGAAAACAGATCAGGTAGAGCAGCCAGATTTTAAAATTAGTCCTAATACTCAAGCTTCGGAGGCCCACTAATGTTGGAACAATATCTGGGGCTTTTCATAAGCTCGATCTTTGTCCAGAACATGGCGTTGGCTTTCTTTTTGGGCATGTGTACTTTCCTGGCGATCTCCAAAAAGATTAGCGCAGCCTTTGGATTGGGAATTGCCGTAATCGTGGTTTTGGGCGTTACCGTTCCGGTGAACAACCTCATCCTCAATTATTTACTGGGTGAAGGGGCGTTGACCTGGATTAGCGCCAGTCTCGGTGGAGTTGATCTGCGTTTTCTTGGTCTTCTGAGCTATATCGGTGTTATCGCCGCCATCGTTCAAATCATGGAAATGTTTCTGGATAAATACGTACCAGCTCTCTATGCAGCGCTAGGTGTATTTCTGCCGCTGATTACTGTGAATTGCGCCATTCTGGGTGCCTCACTACTAATGGTAGAACGCGACTACAGTCTTGGAGAGTCAGTCGTATTTGGCCTGGGCTCCGGAGTTGGCTGGGCGCTGGCTATCACAGCCCTGGCTGGTATTCGTGAAAAAATGAAATACAGCGATGTTCCGGCAGGCCTTCAGGGCCTCGGAATTACCTTTATCACTGTTGGCTTGATGTCGCTGGGCTTTATGTCCTTCGGCGGCATCGACATTTAAGCTGCGAGCGAGAGAGATTACTTAATGGATGTAGCATCCCTGACAATTGTCGTAGGCGTCGCCATGTTCTCAGCCATTGTATTGGCTCTAGTGGCCATTATTCTGGTTGCGCGCAAGCAGATGGTAGCTAGCGGCAGTGTTTCCATTGTCGTCAACGATGAAAAAACTATCTCAGTTCCTGCTGGGGGCAAACTGCTAAATACACTTGCGGATGGCGAGTTGTTTTTGGCATCAGCCTGCGGTGGCGGTGGTTCCTGCGCGCAGTGCAAGTGCATCGTAAAAGACGGAGGCGGATCTATCCTGCCTACTGAACTCTCACACTTTACACCTCGTGAGGTTCGCGAGGGTTGGCGGCTGTCTTGCCAGGTTCCTGTGAAGCAGGACATGGAAGTGGTTGTTCCCGAAGAAGTCTTCGGTGTGAAGCAGTGGGAATGTGAGGTAGTTGCTAATAACAACGTAGCAACCTTTATTAAAGAACTGCACCTCAAACTGCCCGAGGGTGAGAACGTCGATTTTCGCGCCGGTGGTTATGTGCAACTTGAGCGTCCAGCTACTCATGTGAAGTATGCTGAATTTGATATCGACGACGAGTATCGCGGTGACTGGGAGCAGTTTGGCTTCTTTAAAATTGAATCTGTAACCACAGAGCCGGTGATTCGAGCCTACTCTATGGCTAACTATCCGGAAGAAAAGGGCATTCTTAAGTTTAATATTCGTATTGCCACGCCTCCACCACGCACTGAAGGTTTGCCGCCCGGTCTGATGTCTTCTTGGGTATTCAGTCTGAAGCCTGGCGACAAGGTCAATGTATTTGGCCCATTCGGTGAATTTTTCGCTCGGGATACCGAAGCCGAGATGGTCTTTATCGGCGGAGGAGCGGGTATGGCACCCATGCGATCGCATATTTTTGATCAGCTCAAGAGGCTCGGGTCGAATCGCAAGATTAGCTTTTGGTACGGCGCTCGCTCAATGCGAGAAGCTTTCTATGTGGACGAATACAACAAGCTTCAGGAAGAAAACGAAAATTTCGAGTGGCACTTGGCTTTGTCTGATCCTCTACCTGAGGACAATTGGCAAGGAGACACCGGCTTTATTCACAATGTGCTTTTGGAAAACTACCTAAAAGATCATCCTGCACCGGAAGACTGTGAATACTATATGTGTGGGCCACCCATGATGAACGCCGCCTGTATTGATATGTTGATCAATATGGGTGTTGAGCGCGACAACATCCTCTTAGACGACTTTGGCGGCTAGATTCACCACTCTTTTTGGTGTTTTCTGTGTTGATGCTGTGCTCAATTTGTCATGTATTACACATACACTCCATATTTGTGCGCAGTACCGCCTAAAAACCACCGAAAAGTAGCGGCAACCCTCTCACAATTTGGTTTCTAGATGGCTGAAACAAAGGTTTCGGTATAGAGTCCAATAATTATGCAAACCTTTCTAATCGCGCTTTTTGCTTTCCTGCTGGTCATGACCATTATGGCGGTAGGCGTAATTATGGGCCGTAAACCCATAACCGGTTCTTGTGGTGGGGTTGGTGCCGCGCTAGGGGAGGTAGATTACGAGTGTGAGCTCTGTGGTGGGGATGAAGCTAAATGCGAATCTATACAGGCTGAAAACACTAATGCTCAGGCTGCTAATCGAGCCAAGGGAAGTTTTTACTCTGCCGACGGCTAGATTCTTTTGCGCCTAGAGCGCAATAATCTGAACTGAGTGCAATACCCGATTTGTTTCGAAGTAGACGGAAAACTGGTTGTAGTGCCAGATGGAAACGCCAGGCTCGCCGGTTGATTTACTTGTTGAGATAGGTTGTCCGTATTTTTCTGATACATCTTCCTTAGACATTCCACGCAGCGGTATCTCGTAGGCAGGTAATTCTGGTCCCTGCATTTGCTGAGCAATGGCAGTATCGGCGATCAAATCGGCGATAAGAAAAATTGTTGCTAGCAATATGATGATTCGCATTTTCCGCTCCTGTCAGGCACATCTTCTGGATAAGGCCTGATTCATTGAGACAAAGACTATCCTATTTCGTACTATGTAAACGGCTCTTCAGGAGAGCAAAAGCTCAAAGCATGAACGGTTCCACAATTTTTTTGAGAGCAGGTGCACAAACTGGATAATCTATTCATGGCAAATGGAGGCATATAGAGTCATGAACTCTGCATTTGCCTTTATTGCATCCCGATACTTAAAGGGTAGGAGACGTCACCGGTTTGGCGGCCTGGTGGGATTGTTTTCCTTTTTTGCGCTATTTATCGGTGTTGCCTCACTGATTCTAGTGATGTCTGTGATGAATGGCTTTAACACCGAGCTCAGTGGCCGGTTTCTAAAGGTTTTACCCCACGCTACGCTCTTTGTTGAGAGGTCAAACCTTGAAGCTGTTGAACTACAACTTCAATCCGATGCTTCCGTCTCCGCTTACTCTCCAACTATTGAAGACTTTGTTCTGCTTACTCATGCCGATCGCCAACTGGCGATTGGTCTTACCGCTGTCGATCCTTTGCGAGACGCTGAGGTCGTGGAGATTGAAGAAAGCCTTCTTGCGGGCGATTGGCTCGCCTTTGAGCAACAGCAATATTCCCTAGTGATTGGCGCCCAAGCCGCAAGTTCCCTGGGCGTTACCATTGGCGATACGGTTCGTGTGAATTTCCCCAGGGTTCGGGTACTGCCAACCGGTATCTATCCCATGTCGAGAGGTTTTGTTGTCAGCGCTGTCTTTGCCACAAATTCTCAGGTTGATTCTGAGCTAGCACTTATTCGCTATGAGGATGCCGAACCCTTAATGCGCAACTCCAACGCAGACTATGGCTTCCGTCTTTTGACTGCTGACGCACAAACGGCGAGTCAGTCCTTGGTGCATTATGAGTTGGATGGGGGTGTTGACCTTATTCCATGGCAAGACCGGTTGCACGGACTTTACGAGGCCATGAAGCTGGAAAAGCTCGTGGTCGGGGCGATGCTGGTATTGGTGGTATTGGTCGCTTCATTTTCCCTTGTCGCCAGCCTAGTAATGACGGTAGCTGAAAAGCGCACTGATATTGCTGTACTTAAAACCATGGGTGCCGATACCAAAACCATTGTCAGCATCTTTGTATTTCAGGCACTGGCCTTTGGTGCTTTGGGAATCGGCGCGGGTGCACTTGTGGGTAGCTTGTTGTCGATCAATTTTAGTTCACTGATTGGCGCTATTGAGCGATTATTGGGAGTTAAGTTTTTTGATCCCAATGTCTTTTATGTGAGTCAGCTTCCTGCGGATTGGCAGCTTGCTGATCTGATAGTGATCTGCCTGGTATCCATGCTGATCGCACTACTGTCCGCCATTCTGCCGGCAATTCAGGCTGCGCGTATCGCGCCAGCGGAAGCCATTCGTTATAACTCTTAAATGAACAAAGTTGATGAGAAATAGATCTTGAACACTCTGCCTCCTGATTCTTCGAAGCTAGTCTTATCCTGTACGGACGTTGTAAAGAGCTATATTAGTGGGTCCGAAGTATTGACCATACTGAACCAGCTGAATTTGCAGGCAGGTGCCGGTGAGATGATTGCTATTACCGGTGCATCCGGGTCGGGCAAGTCCACACTGCTTAATCTGGTTGGTGGTCTAGATCAAGCCGACTCTGGAGAGGTTTCTATCTGCGGAGAAAGCATAGGTGAATTAAATGAAAATCAGCGAGCCAAACTGCGTAATCGATATCTTGGCTTTGTTTACCAGTTCCACCATCTGCTGCCTGAATTTAATGCCATAGAGAACGTCGCATTGCCGCGAATGCTGGGTGGAGAGAAGCTCACCGACGCCAAGGTATATGCTCTTGAACTACTGGATTCTGTGGGGCTTGCGGATCGAGCGACTCACCGGCCATCAGAGCTTTCCGGTGGAGAGCGTCAGCGAGTGGCTATTGCCCGATCTCTGGTGACAAAGCCAGCTTGTGTGTTGATGGATGAACCCACAGGGAATCTGGATCAGGCGAACGCAGAGATGGTGATGGATCTAATTTGTGGCATAAACCAAGCCACAGAAACCACCATTATTCTGGTTACCCACGACGCCGGAGTGGCAAATCGAATGCAGCGTAAATTAGACCTTGTTGATGGTCGATTGTTGGCTTCAGAAACCAATCTAGTGTCTGAGGAGCAGGCTTGAGCGCCAACTTTATTGCCCGGCGCTACGTGTTCGGTTCCCGTACCCATGGTATGGGCGGCATAGTCAGTCTGCTCTCCGTTATTGGCCTCTCGCTGGGTAGTGGCGTATTGATTGCAGTTTTATCTGTGATGAATGGATTTGACAAAGAGTTAAGAGACACCATTCTCACCACCATCCCTCATATCCGCGTCTTGCCCCCAGCAGACTTGGCCGACTGGGAACAAGACTCCGCATTTCTTGCCGCAGACGAAGATATTATTTCCTCAACTCCCTACGCCGAGCTTCTCGGCTTAGTGAGATACAGAGGCGAGGCTTTGCCGCTTCTGCTTAACGCTATCGATCCCCAGCAAGAATTAGATGGGGGGCAAATTCAAAGACACCTGGGATCCGAAATTTTTCATCAGCTAGAGCAGCAGCAAGGTCTTTTTCTCGGCAAAGTGCTGGCAGATTCCCTGAGCGCTGAAGTGGGTGATCGCGTCACATTGATAGCCCCAGGAGGGGAGGCTGCAAATTTTGCCAGTCTCGAAGTTCTGGGATTTTTTGATACCGGTACCGAGTTGGATCGGCGCATGGCTCTGACTTCAATTTCAACACTGCAGCAAATCGGTTTGTACGACAATTCGAGCCTCGGTATAAGTCTCTATACCCACAGAGTGTTTGACGCTTACTCACACGCGTATCAAATACTCGGGCTATTACCCCGTGGCTATCGAGCGACTACCTGGGCCGCAAGTCATGGAAACCTCTTTGAGGCAATTCAGATGTCGCGCTATTTGGTAGCCCTTATCGTTTTTCTGTTGCTGGGTATCGCTGCCTTCAATGTCATCGCTTCACTGATGATTAGCTCGGCCGATCGACAAGCAGATATCGCGATTCTGAAAACACTGGGTGCAGAGAGTGGTTTCCTGATGAAGCTTTTTAGCCTGCAGGGGCTTCTGATAGGGCTTATTGGTGCAGCCTTGGGAGCCTTGCTTGGAGTAGCTCTGAGTTTGTCCTTAACAGGGCTTCTGGGAGTTGTGGAAACTGTGATTGGCCGGCCCATATTGCAATCCAACATCTATCCGCTCGACTATTTACCGAGTGAGCTTATCTGGTCTCAGGTAGCGCTTGTAAGTCTGGTCGCTGTAGTGCTTTCCACCTTGGGTTCGGTCTATCCAGCCACGCGGGTGCTGAAGGTCAAGCCTGCGGAGACACTGCGGTATGAGTAACTAGTATTGAATTGTTGCTAGACTAGCTCTTCAACAACTGAAATTGAGATTCACGGATGAAACTCAACCTATTTGCGCTAGCTTTCGCTGGTGGTATCTATGCCCCCTGGTTTTCGCCTTGGCTTTTCCCTGGCGAGCTCGTTTTCCCCTCTTTGCTTATTGGTATCGTCGGCCTATTTTTTCGACCAGCCTATATTGGGTTGTTCCTGCTTGGTTCATTCTTGGTGGGCATGAGTTGGGGAATATATTCTTCAAATCATTTAAATCAGAGGCAAATACCCGCAGTTGCTGAAGGGATAGAAGCTAGGGTGATTGGTACGATCATCAGTATTCCCCAGCAAAGATCCCGCTCGCAGCGGTTTGAATTTCAAGTCGAATCATTCAGCGCGGATGTGTCAGAACAGCCGCACCGGATACCGGAGAAATTTCTGCTCAGCTGGTACCAATTTGAGAATCAACTGAAGGTTGGTGATCGCTATCAGTTTTGGCTAAAGCTTCGCCGTCCTCGCGGGCTAAGTAATTTTGGACAGTTTGACTATCGCCGATGGCTATTGGGGCAGGGCTTTGATGGAACCGGATATGTTCGAGAAGGCCAATATCTGGGTAAGAGCAATTCTCCTAGAGCAGGGATTAATCAATTCCGGTCAGATATTCAGTCGGGCATTGAAAAGCAAGGCTTCGACAATTCCGGGCTGATTTCTGCGCTTGGAATAGGACATAGGGAGGGTGTCGAAACCATGCAGTGGCGGCTCTTTCAGCAAACCGGAGTAATACATCTGATGGTGATTTCTGGTCTACATATCGGTTTTGCGAGTTTGATGGGTTTTGCCATCGGTGGTCTGTTGGCTAAGCCACTGCTTGCACTAGGTGCGCTAAGAAGCGATTTTCAAGTGCGATGGACGGTATCCCTAGTCTTCGCGGCGGTTTACGCCATCTTGGCTGGCCTCTCTCTGCCGACTATGAGAGCACTGATCATGGTTTTGATATTGGCTTTGTCGCGGCTCTGTTGCCTGAATTGGTCTGCTTGGACGCTCGTTAGCCTGACCCTGGCCTTGGTTGCCTTGTTGCAACCACAGGCAGTACTGCAAGATAGCTTTTGGCTCTCCTTTGGTGCTGTCATTGTCTTGGTAATCGCCTTTTCTGGTAGGGCGAAGGTCAATTTTTTGCTGAGCCTGGTTCTAGCTCAGTGCATGTTGTTTTGCGGGTTTGGCGGATTATTGCTCGCCTTGGGAAAACCTCTTTATGTGCATGGGTTAATCGCCAACATACTAGCGGTACCCTTAACCGGCTTTGTCTTGGTACCCCTCATTCTTATCACTCTTCTGCTTCTACCTCTATTCCCTAAGGTCGCGTATTGGTTACTCCAATTGTCGGACCTTCTTCTAACCCTTTTGCTCAGATTTCTCGAATTTGTTGGCCGAATGCCATTTCCGGCGATTGATCTACAGTCCATTCAGGGGCTAGATGCCGTCCTTGCCTGTTTGACCGGGTTGCTAATTGTTGCATTGCCGAGTTGGAAAATGAGACTGCTTTTGGCAGCAGTGTTATTGCCCTTAACACTGGGATTTCGAACCAATGCCCCTGAGCTTTCTATCAGGGTGTTTGACGTGGGGCAGGGCACGGCAGTTCTGGTTGAGCAACCCGACTACCAACTTTTGTATGACACCGGTCCGGTCTTTAGCGAAGAATTCAATGCCGGAGCTGATATTTTATTGCCTCATCTAGTCAGGACGGGTGGGCGGCTCGATACTCTCGTAGTGAGTCACGATGACTCTGATCATTCTGGTGGCGTTGCTCCTTTAACTGGGCAATTGCAGATCGGGGAGTTGTATACGGGAGGGCGGGAAACCTATCAGCTGAATCCAGCGCTCTCTCCAAAATATTGTGCATCTACCACTTCATGGAAGGTGGGTAGGGTTAATTATCGCTTCTTACATCCTTCAAGATCCGGACGACCTTTGAACAGCAACAATCAATCCTGTGTGCTTCTGATTGAATTTGGCGATCAAGAGTTATTGCTCGCTGGAGATATTGAGCGTGACATCGAGCAGCAAATTCTTCAGAACTATCCCGAGTTAGTCGATATCGATTGGCTGTTAGTTCCTCACCACGGCAGCAAGACATCATCGAGTCAGACTTTTGTGAATCGGCTGAACCCAGACTTTGCAGTGGTATCCGCCGGATACGGTAACTCCTTTGGGCATCCCGCTGAAGTAGTAGTAGACCGCTATTTAGCAGTCGACACACAGCTCCTGTCGACTGCGGAGATGGGTTCACTTCGATTTGTCTGGCCAACCAACGAGCTAGGCGTGAGCTGGCACTCTAGTCGTGAAGGCATGATGTTTTGGTGGCAGGAGTAGAGCGAGTTTGGGATAGCGGAAAGCATGTTTTGAAATATTTCTCTGATCCTATTTAATTTTCTTCAATCATTCCCCGTGATATAAAACAGGGATGAATAAACATATTTTGATTTTTCTGCTTTCGCTCACCTTTCTGGCAGGCTGTTCGGGCATGAGACAAATTGACTGCGAGTCCGCTGACTGGGCGACAATTGGTTACGAGGATGGTTCGAGCGGAATACCCACTTCTGAAATTGGAGGTTATCAGGAAGCCTGCTCTAACCAGGGCGAAATCATGGATCTCGATGCCTACAATACGGGCCATGAAGAGGGCGTGAGGCAATATTGCACACCAGAGAATGGTTTTGAGTTGGGCGAAAGTGGGGTCGAATATACCCTCGATTGCCCGGCAGACTTGAGTGTCGCTTTTCTGCAAGAGTACATTGAGGGCTCAAGGTTCTATCCCTACTACCGGAATATAAACGAACGGGAAATGACCATCATAAGTAACAGGTCCACCATGGGCAGCTTACAGGCGAGTATTGGAAGCACATATGTTCAGATGGATAGTCCCGGTATAACCCATAGCCAGCGCAATGCGATGCGACTGAATATCGAGTCGATGCAGTCTCAATTGAGAAACTACGAATTGGTTAACGAGCGCTTGGAAGCTGAAATTTCTGAGTGGTCGAGTCGGCTTCAAGAAATGAAAGCTCGCTACGGTAGATAAATTTAGTCGATAGACCCGCTGGCAATCTATTGAATAACAAGGGGGCCTTGTTTCCTTTCATCCTAGTTCCCTAGTTCCCTGGTTCCCTGGTTCTAAGTCATATCTTTGAGGACTTATTCCTCTCCAACAATTAAACTGAGACATCTGGCTGCTTGTCGACAAGAATAGAAATAGTAGTTTGCCAACTCGGACATCTAACCGTTTTTCATTAATCGACTCAATTCGGGGATTCGCCGTTGTTCTAATGGTGATTTTCCACTTCTGCTTTGATCTACGTTATTTCGGCTTTGTTGACTGGGGTGTGCCCAACGGAGAGGGCTGGTGGCAGTTTCGTTATCTAATCCTGTCTCTCTTTATCGGAACAGTTGGCATCAGCATGTCTTTGGCGCAGGGCGATGGATTTAAGCGGAAACCCTTTCTCATTCGACAGGGTAAGTTGCTAGGGGCGGCGGTACTGATAACCCTGATGTCGCTTTTTATTTTTCCGCAGAGCTGGATATTTTTTGGCATTCTGCACTTTATCTTTGTTGCCAGCCTTATCTGCCTCTTTTTTGTCAGAATACCTCTCATTGCTCTTGTATTAGGAGTAGGTATCGTTTTCGCCCATATTTTGGGGTTCACAGAGCCTTTCTGGCCCTTCAGTTATATCCGCGATTCCCTCCCTTCGCATACAGAAGATTTTGTGCCCTTTTTCCCTTGGCTGGGTGTGGCCTTAATCGGCGTTTATCTTGGATTTTTGATTCAGCAGAGAAAACCGGCTTTTTGCCGCCTGTTTGAGACTAAAACAGCCTTTATCGGGCGCCATGCTCTGCTGATCTATTTGCTGCATCAGCCCTTATTATTCGAGGGGTTCAGCCTCTTCGATCTACTGCTTTCCTGAGCTTGTAAAGATATCCGTAGAAAAGACCCTTTTTTCGGACAAAATCCTCAAAAAACTGTTAAAATTTCGCGGTAATTTGAAGCCAAACAAGGGCGGTCACTTGACCCAGAAAATTAGAGCAAAATTGGCTAATTTTTTTACCTCCTATCTATCCCAAAATATAGAGAACCGCACGCCGGTCCAATTCACACACTACGGGGACAATCCTTTCCA
>JABJGI010000140.1 GCA_018662305.1 Porticoccaceae bacterium
GATCTGTGGCGACCCCACCATTTGATTGACCTGTTTCCATTGGAGCGCAGGCGGCGAGTATCAGAAAGACGCTTCCCAAAATGGGAGAGTAGGAATTCCGCATGAATGTATTGTCCCTAAACAAAAAGACTGGTGATTTTTGGGGTTCGAGTCACACCTTAATGGAGATATGTACCCCTGTAAAAAAAACTAGTCTCTTTCCCAGGCCTGATCGAATCACACTCAATTTACTCTCGAATTTTTCAGCCATTGAATTTGATTTTGGCCTGGTATTAATATCTGATTTTCCTATCATTTTTCCCCTTAAACGCGCATAATCGCGCCCCTTTTTTTGTGTCACGAGAAACATCTCGTACCACTCCGACTTCTGGTTACTTATGACTACCCCTGCAACAATACATTTCGCCGATTTGGGCCTTTCCGATCCAGTGATGTCAGCTCTTAAGCGCATCGGCTACGAACAACCCACCCGCATTCAGGCGGAAAGTATCCCCCCACTCCTAGAGGGCCGGGATATATTGGGCACCGCACAGACAGGAACTGGCAAGACCGCCGCCTTTGCGCTGCCGCTTTTGTCACAAATCGATTCACGCACAAAAAAACCGCAGGTGCTGGTGCTCACCCCCACGCGGGAGTTAGCTATTCAGGTTGCCGAGGCTTTCCAGAATTACGCCAGCGGGCTGAAGGGATTCCATGTGCTGCCAATTTACGGTGGTCAGAGCATGGGCACACAATTACGCCAACTGAGCCGTGGCGCTCAGGTGGTGGTTGGAACGCCAGGCCGGGTTATGGATCACTTGCGTCGCAACACGCTTAAGCTGGACGAGCTCAAGACAGTCGTTTTGGATGAAGCGGACGAAATGCTGCGTATGGGATTTATCGACGACGTCGAGTGGATTCTCGACCACACACCAGACGAACGCCAGGTGGCCCTGTTCTCGGCGACTATGCCCGCCGCTATTCGCAAGGTGGCAGATACCTATCTGAAAGATCCCGCTCAAATCAAAATTGCTTCCAAGACCTCCACCGTTGAGCGCATCGAGCAAAAATATTGGTTTGTTAAGGGCACCAATAAGCTAGACGCCCTCACTCGAATATTAGAAGTGGAAGAATTTGAAGGCGTTATTATCTTTGTGCGAACCAAGATCGCCAGCGTCGAATTGGCTGATCGGCTTGAAGCTCGAGGACACTCAGCTGCTGCCATTAATGGAGACATGACGCAGAAGCTGCGAGAAGCCGCCATCGGCAAACTCAAAAATGGAAGGTTGGATATCCTGGTTGCCACCGATGTTGCCGCGCGAGGTATCGATGTAGAACGTGTAAGCCATGTGATCAACTACGATATTCCCTACGACACTGAAGCATATGTGCACCGTATTGGTCGTACTGGCCGAGCGGGTCGCAACGGCACCGCTATCCTTTTTGTGGCCCCAAGAGAACGTCGACTACTCGGCTCGATAGAGAAAGCCACGCGCCAGAAAATGACAGAGCTCCAGCTTCCCAGCAAAGAGCAAATCAATCAAAAACGAGGCTCTCAATTTAAAGCCAGTATTACCGAAGCCCTAGAAACGGAAAATTTGGATTTCTTCAACTCTCTAGTCGCAGAGTACCTGCGAGAACATGGCACCGAGCCAGAACAACTGGCTGCCGCACTGGCCTATCTAGCGCAAAAAGATCAGCCAATTATTGTAAAAGACACGCCTCGCAAAGAACGTCAAAACGCTCGAATGGAGCGCAACTCTCAACCTAGGGAAGGCAGCTTTAGAGATTCTGATAGATCACGAGGACGATCTAAAAATCGTGATTTTGATGACGAGCGTCCACGAAAATCAAAACGGGATCGCAATGCTGAGAAGAGTTCTGGCAAGCATCAGAATGATGCGGATATCGATATGGAGACCTATCGCTTGGAGGTAGGGCATAACCACGAAGTTAAACCCGGAGACATTGTTGGCGCTATCGCCAATGAAGCGGATATTGACAGCGCCTATATCGGGCGCATCCAACTCTTTGAAGATCACAGCACCGTTGATCTTCCCACTGGAATGCCGAAGGAACTCTTCCAACACCTGAAAAAGGTTCGAGTTCGGAATCAGCCACTCAATCTGGCAAAAGTTGATGGTGGCAAGTCAGATTCTGGGAATAAGGGTAAGCGCAACACTGGACCAAAAGACGGCCGCAAAAAACCACGGAAAAGAAGCAACTCAGAATAAGCGGGGATTCAAAGCACTTAGGCTAATAGCGGTTCGAGCAGAAACAGAGCAAAATCACCGCCCTCATCGGTCCAATCTCGAACGACCTGCAAGTTGGCCTCGGTCACCATCTGAACAACCATTTGCTCACTGTACTTGTGAGAATTTTCGGTATGGATCGATTCGCCTTCATCAAATTCAACCTTCTGGTCGCCGATTTCCACGCTCTGGTCTGACGCGGAAACAAGGTGCATTTCAATTCGAGAAGCTTGTTCATTGAATACAGCACGGTGATCAAATCCTCGTTCAAAATCGAAGTTGGCATCTAGCTCACGATTGATTCGCACCAAAAGGTTTTTATTAAAGTCTGCGGTTATGCCCAGATGATCGTCGTACGCATCCAGCAGACGATTGCGATCCTTAAGTAAATCGACGCCCACTAACACCAAACCGTTTTCTCCGGCGAGGATACGCAGATTATTTAGTACCTCGACGGCCTCTTTTCGAGTGAAATTCCCAATGGTCGAGCCAGGGAAAAATACCAGTCGGCGCTCGCTCTTTTCTTTGAGCAACGGTAGCTTTTTCAAATCCTTCTGATCGGTAAAATCTCCCTGATGTGGAATCACTCTAAGCTGCGGAAATTTTTGCTTTAACTCTTTTGTGGATGCTTCCAGAGCATCCAAAGAAATTTCCAGTGGAATAAATTTCCTCGGATGCAACAAAGCGTCTAAAAGAATTTGTACTTTTACGCCCGCACCAGACCCCGGTTCAATTATGGTGACACCCTCTCCGACCAGCTCTGCCACTTCCGCACCAATATCCGACAGCAGCGCAAGCTCGGTTCGAGTGATGTAGTACTCCTCCAACTCGCAAATTTGTTCGAACAAAATCGAACCTCGCTCGTCATAAAAGTATTTGCAGGGTAATGTTTTAGGCCTTGTCGAAAGACCTGCCAGCACATCCGCTAAAAACTCCTCCCTTGAACGAGAGTCGGTTTCTGCAATATTTTCGGCGAGATTACTCATCGATATCTTCTGCCAACCGGATGCCGCTGTACTGCCAACTCTGATGGGGATAAAAGAAATTGCGATAGCTGGCTCTAATATGATTTTCCGGGCTTACACAGGAACCGCCTCGCAGCACAAATTGCCCCGACATAAATTTGCCGTTGTATTCCCCAGCATCTCCACCAAAGGGTTGAAAACCGGGATAAGCCGAATAGCTGCTACTGGTCCATTCCCAGATATTTCCAAACATCTGCGTCAGACCAGCGCGGCTCGCTATTTCCGGCCGAAGTTTTGAGAGATCGAGGTAGCTTGGGCTATCCTGAGATTTGGCTGAGGCGTGCTCCCACTCAAATTCGGTTAGCAATCTTTTACCCGCCCATGCAGCATAGGCCGAGGCTTCAAAATAGTTGAGGTGGCAGACCGGTTGTTCTCCATTGAGGGGAACCTCTCCAGCCAAACCAAATTGATACCACTGGTCCTTAGTCTCACCAGAACATCGCCAATATAGAGGAGAATCCACATTACTCTCTTGTACCCAGGCCCAGCCGTCAGCAAGCCAGTGCTGGCTCTCGCGATATCCACCGGACTGAATAAACTCTAGGTATTCAGTGTTGGTCACCGTTCGGCTGGCGAGCTTAAATGGTTTCAGATAATAGCTGTGCTGGGGGCGCTCATTGTCAAAGGCGTACCCCTCAGTACCGGCACCAATTTCTTTTAGTCCGCCTTCAAATTCGATCCAGCTCATTGGCGCAGCATTTGATTCCTGCGCCTGTATATCGCTCGCGTAGGCAGGCAATATCGAATTCTGAAAAAGGCCATGTTGAATATCAGTGAGCATAAGCTCCTGATGCTGTTTCTCATGCTGAATACCAATTTCCAACAGTTCCAACGCCGCAATTGTGCAGCCATCTGACTGTACAAATTTTTGAATGGCTGCCTCAACGTGCTGCCTATACTGCACAATTTCTGAGAGTGAAGGCCTTGAGAGCATTCCCCTTTGGGGTCGATTAAATTGCTTTCCGACCGCGTTGTAGTATGAGTTAAACAGCTCTTCGTAATGGGGGTTGAAGCTCTGGTAACCCTGCACAAATTTTTTCAGGATAAATGTTTCGAAAAACCAGCTAGTGTGGGCCAAATGCCATTTGCTCGGACTGGCATCAGGCATGGACTGAATCTGACAATCTTCTTCAGAGAGAGGCTCGATAATCTCCATACTCAATTGCCGAGTTGAGACAAAAGAAGACGCTAGATGAACAGGGGATTGTCGGCTTTCGATTTCCCGTATTTTTCTTACTTTGGCTTGCATAATTGGGGCTTGCATATCAAACAGCTTAGTTGTGATCGCTTCTCTTATTCAATAGCGGAAATTTCACTACTGACCCAATCCGTCTGGAGATGTTACAAAAAATACGCTGCATAACCCGACAGCCTACTCCAGCCCTATTTTCAGCTTTCCGCTGAATACTGTCACTGCCTGGCCGGATAAAAACACCCTGTCCGGTTCAATATCAAGGTGCAGCACACCACCCCTCTCCGAGGCCTGATAGCAGATCATTGATTTCTGTTTTAACGGCCTGCTCCACCAGGGGCCAATAATGCAGTGTGCACTGCCGGTGACGGAATCTTCATCAATGCCTTTGCCCGGCGCAAAAAAACGACTGATCACATCCAACCCAGG
This sequence comes from Porticoccaceae bacterium, assembly GCA_018662305.1. Taxonomy (GTDB): domain Bacteria; phylum Pseudomonadota; class Gammaproteobacteria; order Pseudomonadales; family GM7GCV1; genus JABJGI01. Next base: position 4,878 of record JABJGI010000140.1, read on the forward strand.
CTGATCCGAAAGCGCGGTGACTATCACTACATCGTCCGTTGCTTGCTGCATGGCGAGGAAGTCAGGATTCATCGATCTGATTTCCCCCGCAGATTTGAACTGCAGAAGCAGAGATCCATTGGTGTTGCGGGCGCAGTGGGTGGGAGTTGCACCCAATGCCTCGGCGAGGCCGGGCGGAATCTCCGCTGGCTCAACGGCAACCGCGGGAAAGCTCATGCGAATAAAGCCATTCTCTGAATTCTTTTCACAAGTTAGATGGTGACCAGCCATGGGGGTAAAAAAGCGCACTTGAGCATGGGCTTCAACTAACCCTTCTTGCCAAAGAATATGCGCACTGGCCAAGGTCGCATGGCCGCATAGTTGGATCTCGACTTTCGGCGTAAACCAGCGCAGGCCCCAATCTGCGTCCGGCTTATCGGCACCTTCATCACTTTTGATCGGCCACACAAAGGCGGTCTCAGCCTGATTCATCTCCATGCCGATGGATTGCATCCAGTCAAAGTCAGTTGGCTCCTGATCAAGTAATACTACTGCGGCTGGGTTGCCAGCAAAGGCTTTGTCTGTAAAAGCGTCTACCAAATGAATTTTCACGAAAGCGGTCTCACTTATTTTTTACTAAGTCTACATACTGTGTCAGCGCAAGGCTGCGAAAATGTTAGGATCAAGTGTAAGAAATATGACTCTGACGCGTCTAATCAACGCAATTCAAAAAACTACCGAATGACCTATGCACGATACTGTTAAAGACTATTATGGAAAGGAGCTGCAAAGCTCTGGTGATTTAAAAACCGACGCCTGCTGCGATTTCAGCGCGGTGCCAGAATGGCTTAAGCCTTTGCTTGCCAATATCCACCCAGAAGTGACCTCAAAATACTATGGCTGTGGGCTGGTTTGCCCCAGTGTTCTTGAGGGCTGCCGTATTTTGGATTTAGGCAGCGGCTCTGGCCGAGATGTCTATGCGCTTGCACAACTCGTTGGACCAACAGGTGAAGTCATCGGCGTCGATATGACCGACGAGCAACTTAAGGTTGCCGAAGATCATCGTAAACATCACGCTGAAATATTTGGCTATGACAATGTTCATTTTATTAAAGGCTATATCGAAAAGCTCGATGAACTCGGCCTGGAAGACAATAGCTTTGATGTCATTGTTTCCAATTGCGTTATCAATTTATCACCTGACAAAGATGCGGTTCTCTCTGAAGTGCATCGGTTGCTAAAACCCGGCGGCGAGTTCTACTTCTCCGATGTTTATTCCGACCGTCGCGTCCCCGATGAAGTCCGCAACGACCCAGTGATTTACGGCGAATGCTTGGGCGGAGCGCTTTACTGGAATGATTTTGTCAGCCTGAGCAAGCGCCAAGGCTTTGCTGACCCACGCTTAGTTGAAGATAGACCCATGGAGGTCACTGATCCCAAGCTAGCCGCAAAGATCGGCAACATTCGATTTTTCTCGGCAACCTACAGATTGTTCAAACTGGAGGGTCTGGAGCCCGAATGTGAGGACTACGGCCAGGCCGTGATCTACAAAGGCACGATTCAGGACAGCCCGGATTATTTTGAGCTAGACAAGCACCACCTGATTCAAACCGGCAAGGTATTCCCAGTCTGTGGCAATACCTGGTACATGCTCAAAGACACGCGCTTTGCTGAGCACTTTGAATTTATCGGCGACTTTTCCAAACACTACGGAATATTTGATGGTTGTGGAACAGCTATTCCCTACGATGAGGGAACAAGCTCTTCTGGCGAGGCTGCGCCCTGTTGTTAAGTCAAAACTGTGCGGCTTGTAATACATTAACCAAGTCGCACTTATTACACATCCGTTGTTCCGCTCCAAATTTCAAATTTGGCCTTTAAGATCTATGCAAATGCTAAGATTCAGCTAGTTCGTTGATGCCTCAAGAACTCTTGGGTTCTCGCTAAAATAAACTGGGTGCTTGTCATTGCGTAAGACCTCAAAAATTCTACATTTTTGCTATCTAATATCCGGACTCGCGCTTTGGTTATGTGCAGCAGGCAACTCTTTTGCACAAGAAACCTTCTACGTACATCCAACCAATACTCTTAATGGTGCTCCTGGAACAGATATAGGCAGCTGTGCAGCGCCTGACAACAACGATTTATCCGATGTGCTGGCAACCACCATCGCTACCGATACCGGCAATGGCCACACCTTGGTTGTGTGCAATAGCGCTGCAGCAGC
>JABJGI010000086.1 GCA_018662305.1 Porticoccaceae bacterium
ACCTTCCACAACACTTTTAAAGCCGGCGGCTGCCTTTACGGCATAGGCGACCTAAAGATATTGGCGCAGGAAACCCACAAATTCGAAGCGCGATACGGAGATTCCCTTATCGCTCCCTGGCCTGAAGGTGCCAAGGAATACGAACGCCGATCACCCATCAATCATATAGACCAACTCAATTGCCCAGTAATATTCTTTCAGGGGTTACTAGACAAAGTGGTGCCTCCTAATCAGGCAGAAATGATGGTGAATGCCCTTCGACGAAAAGGTATTGCTGTTGCATATGAAACCTACGATAACGAGGGCCACGGATTTAGAAACTCAGAGACGATCGTGCGATCCTTTAACGCGGAACTGGCTTTCTATGGCGCAATATTCAATTTCGAAACCGATTCCAGCGTCAGTGATTTAGAAATAGGAAATTTGGTCCAGCGGCAAACTTAATTAGTCGGAGCTGGAATCCGATAGCTGTAGGTAACTTCACCAGTCTGCTGTTCATCGCTTTCATGCTCCGGCAGATAGCTGCGCACATAATCCACCTTAACTTCGTCAGGTGAGACACTGACTCGGGTATAGCCGCTATTGCCCAGGATAACACTGGAATCATCAGTGTAGGCCGAAGTCCAATTAGTCACTTCGTCGTAATCCTGATCTGCTGGAGAAGACACTTCCTGATAAACCACGCCATCTAATTCTTGTTTTACCCAAACATGATCGTGCCCATGAAAATAAATGGTGACATCTGTATCTGCCATCAGTTGATGCAAGGGCTTATCCCAACTTGGCCTTTGAGTATCAAATTGATAATTACCTCTAAAGTCCTCACCACCCCACTCAAATAGATTTAATCCTTCGACACCGCCTCGATTAACGCCGTGAAGCATATGGGAAAAGATAAATTTGAAGGTGGCATCGCTGTTCTCGAGCGTATCTTTAAGCCAATTGTATTGAGCGTCACCTAGGGTGATATCCCATTTATTTTGGGTCTTTTGTGACTCTCCTGCATCTCCACGCGCCCCCTCAAACAAGTTGTCCACATGAACTTCGGAGGTCCAAAAAGGATCGAGAGTGACAAAGAGCGCATCGCCCCATTCAAAAGCGTAATAGGTACCGGTTAACCCCTTATCGATGTATTCGAGCTCATCATCGTTGCCTGAATAGAAGTCATTAGGTTTTGGCTGGGTAAAGTATTTATTCCGAGCGTTTTGAACCCAAACCGCGGGATTATCTGGCGCAGGATACTTACGGGCGTCATTGTAGAGGTACAAAGCTCCCTGCTCATGATTGCCGTTGACCAGGAACACCGAAGCAGAATTACCGACAACACCTAAATGCGGGCGTTGAATAATGTAGCGCTCAACAACGTCATCTTCTGTTATGCCATTGGGATAACGCAGATCAATACTGAAATCGTCTCCAGTAGTAAAATACAAATCCACTCCGTCTAACCTAGCCTGATTTAAAGTGACGTCATACAGCTCGGGAATAAAGTCCCTGGGTGCGCGCTCCGGATGGGAATCTCCCTGAACTCCGAACACAAAACTACTACCTTCAGATCGTGGTGTATGAAAGCTATATTCTTGTGAAGATAAATACTGTGATGGCTGACGATTCTCACCCTGATCAAAGCGTAACCGATAAAAGTATCGACTACTGGGATCAAGGCCAATCAGATCAATCTCTATTGGATCACCCGCCTCAAGAGCCATGGTCTCTGTTGCATAGCTATAGTTCCCAGAACGGGATCCAAACTCCAGGTAGACATTCTGGCTGACCGCGCTTCTTACATTGGCGGTTATGGAATCGTCGCTAGGGGCTCCGAGGATGATATCGCCATTAAAATCCAGCGCGACATCCTGCGCAAAAAGGTTCAGCGAGACCAACATCAGCAACCCCAAACTTGAGAATTTCAACATGAGCCTCTGCCCCCATAATTTCTACATTTTGAATGCTTTAGGCATATTGAGCCATGATTTAGCCATAGTCTAGAGCTTGAATGCTAATCCTAATCGACTCTTCATGCTTCAGCGAAAGAGTTCTGGCACATTGCATACAAAAAAGGCGCTCAATCGAGCGCCCTTGTCCGACACAAAAACCAATACTTAGTAAGCTAAGGGCTTGTGACAATCCACCTCAATAAAATCATAGTTTGGTGTGGAGGACTTTTCCCAACTCAGGACCCAAGGCTCTGTCAGATGCCCAGGATCGGTAACTACCATCTCCATGCTCAGAACAGAACTACCGTTTGCGTCAGGCAATCGTGAATAAGTTTCAACCGTAGTAGTTTGGTCCGTTATGTAATTGCCACCTGGGCCTGTTAGGTTACCCAACAGCTGGGTTGTCTCAACAATTAGCTTCTGGCCATCATAGCGCGCTGTAGATTGCCCTAAGTGAGAGTGCTCCCCACCTACAAGGTCGCGATCGTCAAAATAGATGGTCCGCACACCACCATACTCCTCATAGGAGATCACCACGTGGTCATCAAACTGTTGTAGACGAACTGGGTGAGGCGTGAATCCAGCCTGTCGAACAACACCAGGTGGTTCACATTGAACCTGGGGATCGTTTAGCGGATCGTATTCCGCTTGCAAAGCCGCTCCTGCTTCATTGAAAGGCACTGCTGCTCTTCCAGCTCCTCGACCCGGCCCTCCAGCCGGCTGCCCCTCGGTGCCAGGCGGACGCCCTCCTCGACCTCCTCTAGCCCATGCACCACTTAAATTCGGTCGGCCATCCGGTAATTGCATCGGAATGATTGCACTCGCATAGTCAGCGCGCACTCCCGTACCCGGAGAGCCGTCAACCATTCCGGTATTTGGATTCACAAAACTCACATCTTCCATAGAAACCATGGGAGAACCGTTACGGGTAGAGTTACCTGTCACTCTAATAAGGTCACCCTCTTTCAAGGTATCTCGATCCCAACCTTCACGACGCATTAGCGTTGCAGCCGACCCTTCACTCATCCACTCCTGCTGCTGACCGTTTTCGTCTGTCACATTGAAATAGACGATAACGTGCGGATTAGTAAAACTCATTCGATCCACAACGCCTTCTACCGTAATAATTTCGTCAGTAAAGGTCGCAGAAAAAGAGTGATGAGCCTGTGCAACAACGGCGTTAAGAATCAAGCCTAAGGCTAGGCCGAGTTTGATAAGATTTTGCATTTCAATTAGTCCCCTATTCGCAATAAGATGTTCTAGTGTGCGCACTACGCACTTAGCTTTATTCTTGGGAGGAACAAGATGGACCTGTATCAACTATCAACCCATTAGATTTATGATTTCTTATCAAAAATCCTACCTCTCAGAAAATCTGAATATCGACAGGAATTCTTCAAATGGGCCGTTGGCGACCACCTAGTCCAGCTAGTACTGCGGTAATCAGTCCAGCCGGCTTCGCTGCTCTCGAAGCAGAGCTCCATCAACTATGGAGGGTTGAAAGGCCCAAGGTGACTGCCGTTGTTTCTGCTGCTGCCAAAAACGGTGATCGATCAGAAAACGGCGATTACATTTATGGAAAGCGACGTCTAGGCGAAATTGATCGACGCATTCGCTATTTGCAGAAGCGGATAAAACATTTAGAGATCGTGGATCAAAAACCGAATGACACCAGTAGAATCTACTTTGGCGCTGAGGTTGAATTGGAAAATCCGGATGGAGAGCTCCTAAGCGTCACCATAGTCGGGCCCGACGAAATAAATCCAGAGATAAAAAATATCAGTATCGATTCACCCTTGGCGCGAGCTCTTTTAGGTAAATCTGTCGACGACGAAATCAAATTTGAGAGCCCGACAGGTATTCAAATTCAGTACGTTGTCAGCATAAATTACCAAGATGCATGATGAGAGCTTGCTGCTTAATTCAGTGGCATTAATTCCGGGCCAATTGAATGCAAATTTGTCCGCTGTTTTGGGTTAAAATTTCGCTCCTTTCTAACCGACATGTTCAGCCATCGCCAGAATCGCTGAACCCCTAATAGGAAACTTCCAAACAGTGCCTTCCCAGAGCCCATTTGTTCAACGTCATATTGGAATATCAGATGCAGACGAAGCATCTATGCTTGAGAAAATTGGCGTTAGCTCGCGCGCCGAACTAATCGAAAAAACCGTCCCTGAATCGATTCTTAAAACCGACCCTATGGACTTACCTCATGGAGTCTCTGAACCGGAAGCCCTTAGAGAAATTGAACAACTGGCAGATCAAAACCAGATAGCCACTGGGTTTATTGGCCAAGGATACTATGGCTGTATCACTCCTCCGGTCGTTCAAAGGCTTATTCTGGAAAACCCCGGCTGGTATACCGCCTACACTCCTTACCAAGCAGAGATTTCTCAGGGCCGCCTGGAGATGCTGCTCAACTTCCAACAAATGGTATGCGACCTAACTGCAATGCCCGTGGCAAATGCCTCTCTTCTCGACGAGGGAACTGCGGCAGCTGAAGCCATGTCCATGGCCAAGCGAGCGCAGCGTAAAAAC
>JABJGI010000048.1 GCA_018662305.1 Porticoccaceae bacterium
AGCAAAAACGCGACTGCCGGAAGAGCAAATCCATCTTGAGCATTTTCATCCGCCTGAAATCGAAAATCAGGGAGAAGATGCGGGCTTTGAACTCTATTGCACGAAGTCTGACAAAAGGCTTCAGGTTCCAGCTGATAAATCCATTGTTGAAGTGCTGGACGAAAATGGAATTGATATACCCATCTCCTGTACCGAAGGCATATGTGGAAGTTGCATTACTCATTTCACTGAGGGCGAAGTTGATCACCGAGATTTTGTTCTAAGCAAATCAGAGAAAGAGAAGAAGCGATTGTTTACACCTTGTTGTTCGCGGGCTGCAGGGCCTCGGCTTGCGATTGATATCTAGCCCAGATTTTTATTTAACTCTGATTTGAAAAATTCCGGACTCTATAAATTCTGCCAATGAAAACCTCTGATTTTCATTTTGACCTTCCCGAAAGGCTCATCGCAAAGAGGCCTCCACAGAGGCGTCGTGACAGCCGATTGATGGTCGTGGATCGAAGCAGGGGAATCTACCACGAGCACTTCCCTCACTTAACTGAGTTGCTAGAGCCGGGAGATCTGCTGGTGTTCAACAATACCCGCGTTATCCCAGCTCGGATATTTGGCAAAAAAGACACCGGCGGCGCAGTGGAAGTATTGATTGAGCGCATTATGGAGTCAGACAGGGTGTTGGCGCAGGTTCGCGCCAGCAAATCACCTAAAGCAGGTTCCACTATAGTTATAGAGGGTGGATATGAGGTTCTGGTATTGGGCCGCGAAGATGAGTTCTTTGTACTGAAGGCGGATCAAGATTGGATGACTATTCTCGAGGATCAAGGGCATATGCCTTTGCCTCCCTATATTGATCGCGAAGATGAGCTGGAAGACAAAGAGCGATATCAGACCGTCTATTCCAAAGAAGCGGGAGCCGTTGCGGCACCGACAGCGGGTCTGCACTTTGATCAGGAGCTGCTCGAAGAATTATCGAACAATGGTGTTGGCTTTGCTGAAGTCACACTGCATGTAGGAGCGGGTACATTCCAACCAGTGCGAGTCGACAACCCTGATGAACACAAGATGCATTCAGAATGGATGTGTCTCGAGGAGTCGGTTGTTGAGCAGATTCGTAAAACAAAAATAAACGGCGGTCGGGTTGTTGCAGTGGGCACTACTGTAGTTCGCTGCCTGGAAACTGCGGCTGCTCATGAGGAACAAAAGGGAGAGCTGAAAGCCTTCACCGGTGAGACGGATATATTTATTTATCCCGGATTTGAATATCAGGTAGTTGATGCCATGATCACCAATTTTCATCTTCCTGAATCAACACTACTTATGTTGGTGGCAGCCTTTAGTGGCCAGGAAGAGATACTGATGGCATACGAAGACGCTGTGAATCAAAACTATCGCTTTTTTAGCTATGGTGACGCCATGTTTTTAACTCGAAAGCCTAATTAAGCGGGACAATAAATTGTCGAAACCCATGAAATTTGAACTCTTGAAGCGTGATGGAATCCCGCGGCGTGGTGTTATGAATTTTGATCGTGGCCAGGTTCAGACACCGGCCTTTATGCCAGTGGGAACATACGGCACGGTTAAAGGCATGCTGCCGCGTGACGTCGAAGCGACAGGGGCAGAGATCGTTTTGGGGAACACTTTCCATCTAATGTTGCGCCCTGGGGAAAGGATTATTTCCGATCACGGGGGTCTGCACGAATTTATGCATTGGTCTAAGCCTATTCTCACCGACTCAGGTGGGTTTCAGGTATTTAGCCTGGGTAAATTGCGCAAAATTTCTGAGGAAGGGGTGAGCTTTCAATCCCCAATAGATGGTAGTCCTGTTTTTCTCGATCCAGAACGCTCAATGCAAGTCCAGAGAGATCTGGGCTCGGATATTGTGATGTGTTTCGACGAGTGCACTCCCTATCCGGCCACAACCGAAGAGGCGCGCGTATCCATGGAGTTATCCATGCGCTGGGCCAAACGATGCAAAGAATCGTACGACGGAACGGGGGCACTGTTTGGTATTGTTCAGGGAGGTATGTATGACGACCTGCGGCAGGAGTCCCTCGATGCTCTCACAGATATTGAATTTGAGGGTTACGCCATAGGCGGCCTATCAGTGGGCGAACCCAAGGAAGAGATGATCAAGGTGTTGGACGCGATTGCCGACAAGCTGCCTGAAGATAAACCTCGATACCTGATGGGGGTGGGAAAACCAGAAGATCTTGTCGAGGCGGTGCGGCGTGGGATTGATATGTTTGACTGTGTTATGCCAACCCGCAATGCACGTAACGGCCATCTTTTTACTTCCAGCGGGGTGGTGAAAATTCGCAATGCGGTGCATCGAGAAGATCAAGCTCCACTAGATTCTGAGTGCGATTGTTATACCTGTGAGAATTTTTCTCGGTCTTATCTTTACCATCTGGAAAAGACCAAGGAGATGTTGGGGGCTCAACTCAACACAATTCACAATACTCATTTCTACCAAAAGCTGATGCAGCAGATGCGCGACGCTATTGAACGGGAGGAGTTTGATCAGTGGGCGCAAGCTTTCTACACAAAATATTCGGCAGAAAGCGTCGATTGAGCTTGAATTAACGGTTTTTGTTCCCAAATCCTAGTAATCAAATCATCTATGTCTGGTTAAGGCCTCCTCAGTTTTGGAGCCCTTGATAACAAAAAGGGGGAACCAATGGATATCGCTATCGCCGTGCAGACCTGCTTTGTCTATAATCCCGCGTCATTTTTGAATTCCATAAACACCGAGCCATCTACTCTGGCGTTTGATAGAGCTCCCAAACAAGGTTTCTAAAACTGATATATGAATAAATATCCGATATGGAAATATCTGCTGATTCTGTCAGTTCTGGCGGTTGCGGCCATTTACGCCATGCCAAATATCTATCCACCAGATCCCGCAGTACAGATCTCTGGTGAGACCAGCGGAACACAAATTAGTCAAAGTACTCTTGAGCGAGCGGTTGATAGCCTAGAGCCCCAAGGGATTGAAGTGATCGGCTCAGATGTCTCAGAAGATGGTGTGAGCGCCCTGATTCGATTGGCCGACAGAGATCACCAACTCGCCGCCAATGAACTTATCAAAGAAGCTCTCGGCCCAGGTTATGTGGTTGCGCTTAATCTCGCGCCAACGACCCCTCAGTGGCTGCGTGATATCGGCGCTCAGCCGATGAAGCTCGGGCTAGACCTGTCCGGCGGGGTGCACTTCCTTCTGGAAGTCGATATAGAAGCCGCAGTTGCAGACCGGGCTGAAGGATTAGCCTCTCAAGTCCGTACTCAGTTGTTAGAAGAGGGTATTCGCTACCGAACGCCAGAAATTACGGAAGACAATCACGTGCGTATCGGTTTTCGTACCGATGCCGATCGCAGCGAAGCCAGAACCCTTGTGCTTGAGCAAAACCCCGACCTTCAGGTAGCTACAGAAGAAGAGGGCGCGCTCTATATTCTCGACCTAGCCTACAGTGAATTGGCTATTCGTGATTTTGAAGAAAGGGCTTTGACTCAAAACCTCACCTCTCTTAAAAACCGAGTGAATGAACTCGGTGTTGCCGAACCTCTGGTTCAGCGTCAGGGCAGCAATCGTATTGTGGTGGAGTTGCCCGGAATCCAAGACACGGCCGAAGCCAAACGTATTATTGGTAAAACCGCCAATCTCGAATTTCGTTTGGAGCACAACCCAAATCGATCTGCTTTTTATGAAGAATTTGAGTTTATGGATGTCACAGTTGGACTTGGTACAGCCCGACTGGATCGCGACGAGATATTGACTGGTGAGCTTGTGAGCGATGCCAGCACAAGCTTTGATGAAAGCGGTCGACCTCAGGTAAATATCACACTGAGTTCGGAGGGTGGAACCCTAATGCACCGGGCCACAAGAGATACTGTCGGCGAGCGGATGGCCGTACTCTTTATTGAGTATAAGTCCAGAGCGGTAGAACAAATCAACGAAGATGGCGAAGTTGAGACGATTCTGGAAAGTTACTCAGACGAGAAAGTTATTAGTCTGGCGACTATCCAAAGTGCTCTGGGTGTTCAGTTTCGCATTACCGGCGCAGGTTCACAGGCTGAAGCTTCTGAACTAGCCCTGTTATTGAGAGCAGGTGCTTTGGCCGCTCCCATGACCTTTGTTGAAGAGCGGACGGTGGGACCCTCTTTGGGCGCCGAAAACGTTGCTTCCGGGATTAAGTCAATTCAGATAGGGCTGGGACTCGTTGTACTCTTTATGCTCTTCTATTACCGCGTCTTTGGGCTGTTTGCTACTGTGGCACTCAGTGCAAACCTGGTTCTACTAACGGCGGTGATGTCCATTATAGGCGCAACTCTTACGCTGCCTGGTATCGCCGGTATCGTACTGACCCTAGGTATGGCAGTTGACGCCAATGTGCTTATCTTTTCTCGAATACGGGAGGAGTTAAAGAATGGCGCACCACCGCAATCTGCAATCAAGTCTGGATACGATTTAGCGCTTTCTACCATTGTCGACGCAAACCTCACCACTCTGATTGTTGCCTTGATTCTCTATCTTATTGGCTCAGGCCCCGTACAGGGATTTGCCGTTACCCTTGCAGTGGGAATTGTGACTTCGATGTTTACCGCGATCCTCGGAAGCAGGGCGTTGGTAAATCTAACTATTGGAGGTCGCAAAGACCTTAAGGCGCTTTGGATATGAGTATTCCCAAAAAAGTATGGGACTTTATGGCATGGCGCAAAATTGCCGCCATTGCCTCTATTGCATTAGTTCTTGCCTCTATTGGATCTTTGGCGACACGCGGGCTTAATTTGGGACTGGATTTTTCTGGCGGAACACTGATCGAACTTGAGTTTGTTGAGGCCCCAGCGATTGAGTCTGTTCGTGCAGAACTATCAAATCTAGGTGTAGAAGACGCCATTGTGGTTTTTTTCGGTGCCGATACCGACGTATTGGTTCGCACAGCGAGTCAGATGGTCAGCAATTGTGAATCTGACCCGGA
>JABJGI010000128.1 GCA_018662305.1 Porticoccaceae bacterium
ATTTACACTGCCGGTTGGACCAAAGGGGTTCCAGTAGCTTGCCGCAGGAACAATCATGTTGTTACTACCACTGACAACATGGGGTGCAAAGTATGTTTCGGTTTCTGCGTCGTAGTAAGAAAACTCACCAAAAAATTCCATGCCACTATCTAGCTCATGAGTGATGGTGGTAAAAATATTGTTGCGACCTGTATCCGGCACCAGAGCTTTCAAGCCTGGCCCATTAAAGGCATAGCGCAGAGGAACCGGAACGCTGCCAGAATCCAAATCGAGTCCGGTATTATTTGAAGGCACACCTGAGCTATAACCTGTGGGTTCAAAGTGAAATTGGCCCGAACTAGAAGTAATAGCGGAGCCATTTTGGCTAACTTCGGTTCTGGTGAAACCGGCGCTAGAAGCTCCAAAATCTCCCGTTGCAACACCCGCCCGATAATTACCAAGAGGCGTTAAAGTCGATAGAGCTAGAGCCGAGGTGTCGTCAGCAAACTCGGCTGGCAACAAATCGCGCTTATCCGGTGTTACACAGTATTCACGCTCACTACAATCCATACCCGTGCGATCAAACAGGCTAGCAAACATGGTTACATTGGTCGCACCGTTATTTAGCGCCCAACCACCCTGAAGCTTAAGAGTGGTTTCATCTAAAGTTGTACCTTGAGAAAAACCATGCCTGAGCTGAACTTTGAATCCTTCGTAGTCGGTGTCCAATACACTATTCACAACACCACTAATTGCGTCAGAACCGTAAAGCGCCGCAGCACCATCTAGTAATACTTCAACTCGATCCAACCCCAATGAGGGAACAGCATTCAAATTCACAAAATGAATAGGCACGCCGTTTACTGTGGTTGACCCCGGGTGGGTCACCAAGCGCCGTCCATTCACCAGGGAGAGAGTTGCGTCCGCTCCAAGGCCACGCAGGTTTAGAGAGGCGATATCACCACGAACATTGTTTGAGGAGGTACCCGTCTCGTCACTATTGAATTGGATTTCGCCAATCTGAGGAATCGCCCGAAGCAAGTCTTCCGTATTAGAAACCCCAATGGCATCTAGCTCGTCCTGCCCGACGACAGTTACCGGTAGCGCGCCAGTTGTACTTAAGCCAGTAATTTGTGAACCGATAACAACGATTTCTTCAATATCGGATTGTGCGCTAACGCCCCCACCAACCAGAATCGATGTAAATAAAATGCTGGTGTGAATGCCGATCTGTCTAATCTTCATTAGCTTGGCGATGTTTTTGATAACCATGGATTTCCCCTGTAAACGTATCTTGCATCTCTCTAAATAGAAAAAGAGATTAGCTTGATATGATTCTGGACTGTGCTTGGAAACACCACCAATGACGGTGTATCGGTAGGCTATAACCTTTTGTTATAGCAAAAACCTAGAGGCTACTTCGATCTCTCAATTCTGCAAATACTTCTTTGAAACAGCTAAGAAACTCCTGACAAACCACCGACAAGGGTCGGCTCTCAAGATAGAAGCCCTTCACGCTAAAGGACATTGGCGGTTCAAAACCTGTTGCTTCAATTACTCCTGGACCTTCTGCACCTGCGGTAAATTCATCGATTACAGACAACCCCAAACCGTAGCCAACTAAGTTTCGGGCAACATAGTATGTTTGGACAAATGCCCTCGTATCGAGGTCTTGCTGAAGTTCAGAGAGCTCCTTTTCCACCACGTCGGCCAAGGGCCCGCTATCTGCGATTGAGATGAACTCATGACCAATTAAGTCCTTCGCCTCAATTTTGCTCTTACCTTTAAAAGTATTCGGTGCGTGCACACATAAAAGCTCGCCTTCGCCTATATCAACGCACTCCAATCCGGCATGACTCTCTGGATTAAAGGCCAACCCAATATCTATCTCATATTCAAACAAGGCAGAGGGAACATCTTCAAAGTGCTTGGTCTGAACGTTAAACAAAATATCCGGGTATTGCTCATGGAAGCGCTTAATCGCCAAGGGAAGAATTTCCATACCCAGAGCCGGCATAACGGAGATACTAATACTGCCGCTGGTATTGCTTCTTAGATTTCTGGCGGACTTTTTAAGAGAGGCAATTTGGTCGTAGACTTTGTTTACTTCTAGTATTAACGCCTCGGCTTCCGGCGAAGGCACAAGCTTGCCACGCACCCGGTGAAACAGCTCATAACCTAATTGCATCTCGGCGTGCTTCAACACCTTGCTTATAGACGGCTGTGAAACGTGCAACATCTCAGCGGCGTTCGTTATCGAACCCGTAGCGTAGATCGCATGAAATACTTCTATATGTCTCAACCGCATGGTTTGCCCAAACTCTTAGCTAATTTTGAGTCTAGCATTACCTTTGACTCTGTCCATTATTAGTAACACTTTGTTTATCTGCTTGCCAACAAAAGGAATACCCCCGAGCAGCAAGCAAAAGATAGAATCCGAGACTATCTTGATGGGGGCAGCAAATGAGCGATGATAAAAATGGGATAGAGCCTGTCGGCAGAATTGAAGAATCTGCCATACCAGGTGCCAGCGACCAGCCCGATATCGATCTAGCCCGCCTGCCCTTTCTGCGCCCCCTACTCAAACCTGCGTTCTGGGTTCTTATCATCAGTCTGATACTCGGGATTTTTGTCCAATCGCAAATCCAGCCGGAATGGCGAGAACACAAAACCATCTATCAGGTCTATGAAAATGATGAGGGATCGATGGTCTATGTGCTGCGAGGTATTGAAACTCTGCTCCCAGAGACCATCGCATATGAGCAATCGCCTCTGAACCAAGAACAACTCGATCTACTGGGCGACGCAGATCCCGCTGCGCCCCATTGGGTAAGTGAACAGCTAGTAGAAAATGGTATTGAGCAAACTCAATATTCTCTGCTTGCCGCAAACTTTCATTTTGGGCTCTGGTCACTCTTGCCTGCCTTTGTTTCTATCGCCCTATGCCTGCTGACCAAAGAGCCTCTCACGGCACTGCTCGGCGGCATTGTTGTAGGTGCCTTTATGTTGGGCCGCTTTGATATAACGGATGGTGTATTGATTCCAAGCCTGGCCAGCGAAAGTGCTGCGAGCGTACTTCTGCTATATCTTTGGTTACTCGGCGGCCTGATGGGTATCTGGGCCAAAACGGGCGCCGCTCAAGCCTTCGCAGACTTTATGACAAAACACTTTGTCCGTGGCCCACGCTCAGCAAAACTGGTGGCTTGGTCTTTAGGCGTCTTCTTTTTTCAGGGCGGTTCTGTCAGCACTGTGCTTGTTGGCACCACCGTCAGACCTTTGGCGGACCGGGCAAATATTAGCCATGAGGAGATGAGTTATATCGTCGACTCCACCGCTTCACCTATTGCGTCTATATTGGCCTTCAATGCATGGCCCGCTTACGTACAAGCTCTGATCTTTGTTCCCGGCGCTGCATTCCTTGCCACCGAAGCTGATCGCATCGCCTTCTTCTTTAAGAGTGTGCCTTTTAGCTTCTACAGCATTTTTGCCGTGCTCGGCACGCTGCTGCTGAGCTTGGAAATCACAAAATTTTCCGGCAAAGGTATTCGAGCTGCCCGAACTCGAGCGAGAGAAACAGGTCAACTGGATGCTCCCGGCGCAATGCCGATGAACTCTGGAGAGCTTCATGCCAGCAATGTGCCCGCTGGCTATACCCCTAATGTATTGGAGTTCTTTGTACCCCTTGTCTTGCTGATTGGTATCGCAGTTGGAACCTTTATATTTTCTGGAACGCCGCAAGTGAACTGGGCATTTGGTTGCGCGCTCGTTGTTTCTTTCGCCGCTGCGCTTTTTAAGGGCATGAGCTTGGGCAACGCGATTGAAGGGTTTGGCGATGGACTGAAGGGCGTGGTTTTGGCCTCGGTAATACTGATGCTCGCAATCACCGTTGGAACCATAAGCAAAGAAGCCGGCGGAGGATTATATCTGGTTGAACTTCTGGGACAGCGCATCCCGTTTTGGGCGCTACCGGTTAGCTTGCAGCTGCTATCCATGATCACCGCTTTCTCAACCGGCACAAGTTGGGGCACATACGCGATTGTATTTCCATTAGCCATGCCACTGGCTTGGGCAGTATTACAAAGTCAGGGCATTGCTCATCCGGAACTCTATATGTGTATCTGCTTCGCAGCTGTCTTGAACGGAAGCGTTTACGGAGACCAGTGCTCGCCCATTTCCGATACCACTATTTTGAGCTCGATGACTACTGGATGCGACCTGATGGATCACGTAAAAACTCAGATTGTTCCCGCAAGCTTTGCTGGATTTGCAGCTGCCTGTTTGTGGACTCTGAGCGCAATACTCGTGGCTTAACTAAGAATCTATCAGCTAGCGCACTAGAACTTCTGAATCCTCACCTCAGGCTTCAATTCTGAGCATTTGCATCAGGTTGCCGCTAAGAATTGCCTCTTTCTCTTCGTCGGTTAGGAAATCAGCCTCAACAATAATGTCCACCGTGTCTGGCCAGGTGAAGGGCATATCCGAGCCAAATACAATCTGACTGGCGCCAACCTCAGCCACCAAATGACGAAGACCTTCGTCGGTAAAGACCATACTGTCTATGGTGATTTGATCCTGGAGGTATTCACGAAGGGGTTTAACGTTTTTGCAGTTTGCATTGTTTCGATTGCAGGCGTATTCAAAACGACCCATATAAGAAGGAAGGTAGCCGCCACCATGAGAAGCTGAAAGCTTTAGGTTAGGAAATCTATCCAGCGTACCTTCCAGAATCATACGGGTGAGAAAGACAGCGGTTTCCAATGGATTTCCAGCAACATTTGGAAGGTCTCCGGTTGGACCGAGTTGCCCGGGTTGAATCAGGTTTTCGGCATTATTTGGATGCACAAAAACGGTTACACCCAACTCTTCAGCCTTTGCCCAAAAAGGATCATATTTTTCCGAGGTAGGCACTTCACCATTTACGTGCCCGAGCACCGAAGCGCCGCGATGATCCAGTTCGTTGACGGCTCGTTCCAGTTGCTCCGCAGCGAGTTCTGGAAACTGCAGCGCAGGCGAAGATAAAGCCACAAATCGATCGGGATACTGACTGCACCAATCAGCCAAGCCTTGATCGTTAATTCTCACGATCTCGTCAGCCAGGTTTTGATCTTCGGCGGCATACCACCAGAATCGATTCACGCTAAGGGCGGCGATATCAATACCGCGCTCGTCCATCTGCTCAATACGTCGGGGACTCAGGGTTAAAAAGTCGCCCAGATCGGCTCCTTCCATATTGGTACCGACGATAAGAGGAGCAACTTCTTGAAATAGGCAGTGAGCATGGAGATCAATTACTTTCATGCGCTTACCACCGACAAAGACTTCTTTGCGAGATTGCGCCAAGGAGCCCGGTGCGGTTGCACAAAGGGAAGCACCCGCCATAGACTGACCAAAAACACTCAAAAACTTTCTTCTTCTCATCACAACTAATCCCCCAAAATTTATTTTGCAATCGGCAAGAGCTTTCCGCGTCTCGTCGCACACCACTTCATATCATAACGATTTTAGACGCTAGCACGAACCCACCTTTCGGCGCTGTTATTTTTTCTTAAACACAAGAATCAAATCAATAGGATAGGGAGCAATCACTAGACGAGTTGTGACCTAGGCCGCGCTTTAAAAACCGTTCAATTCAACTGCTTCCGCAGCGCTCATTGGCCGGAACAGCAATATCCATCAGTTTCGGATTAGGCAACTTGAGGTTGTGCATAATCTCAACATATTCAGACTCAGAGCTAACTTGAAGGCGCGGATTCTCTCGCTTCTCTTTGCCGACAGTGGATTGCGTTTCACCATTGTAGTCGTGACCCGGGTAGATCAGGGTATCCTCTGGATAGACGAGCAGCTTATTAAAAATACTATCGTATTGCTGATGCGCGCTGCCGTTTTGAAAGTCGGTTCTCCCAGAGCCGTTTATCAATAAGGTGTCACCCGTAAACAAATAGTGCTGCCCTTCTATTTCCATATGAAAACTATAGGAATCGCTGGTATGACCAGGTGTATGCAGCATCTGTAGCTCGATATCGCCAATGGAGATGACTTCTTGATCAGCAATACCCCTATCTATACAGACGGAAGCAGACTGCTCACCAAGCAAGGTTGTGCATCCAGTGAGATCCCGAAGCTCACCGTTGGCAGATATATGATCCGCATGGGTGTGGGTATCAAGCACATATTCCAACTTTAAATCGAGACTATTGAGCAGCTCAATGTACTCGGCAGTGTGCTCTTTCACCGTATCGATCAGCACCGCCTTTCCGCTCTTTTCGTCCGCAATTAAATAGGTATAGGTGGAGGACTCTTCGTCAAAAAGTTGTTTGAAAATCATATCTATAGACTCCCTTATTTATGTGCTCGGCACTTTACCGAGCGGAAAATATGAATTGACCTAAAAGCAAAATAGACACAGCTATTAGCAATAGTGCAAAAATCTTCTGTAGCGTCGGTCCGGCAATCTTTTTGCTTAGACCTTGACTCAGGATCATGCCAACAAAGGCGCCGGCTATTACGTATAACAAGAGTGGAACAGTCGTTGCACCGCTCATCAACAGGTGACTTCCGAAGCCAGCTCCACTAATAAGGGTGATTGTGGCTAGAGAAGTTGCGATTCCTTTGGACATGGAGACTGAACTCAAATATTGCAGCAGAGGCACAATGAGAAAACCGCCACCCACTCCAAACATTCCCGAGGCCAATCCGATACCAAGACCTCCCACTATCAAACCCGAAATACATTTAGGTTTTAGCTGAAATTGCCCTGTTGAGCTCAATCTGCAGGCCAAACCAGATTGCTTCTCTGCCTGGTCGACACCGGAGCCTCGCAGTTGTTGGGTTGATTCAGGATGCCTCGAAGCCTGAGTTAACATCCGAACAGCTATTATCAGGGCAATCACAGTAAAACCGACAATCAGCCAGAGCTCACTAATCGAGAGCGCGATCCATTTTCCGAAGGGGGCAGCGAGCATGCCACCTGTGGCTAAAAAGGCCGCGGGCACCCACAGAATCTGGCGTCTTTGACGGATGGCGCCCAACAAGGCACCAGCACATACCGCCCCAAGAGCAAGCCCCATCGCCTCAGTGGCGGCGAGCCCAAGCAGCAAGATCAGCAGCGGCACGGCAAAAATTGATCCGCCAGCACCGGTCAACCCAAGTACTGCGCCAATGATTAAGCCGATCAAGATCGCCACAGAACTTCCCTAGGATTTCCGGCCAGAGTTCCAGGGCATTTTTGCG
>JABJGI010000129.1 GCA_018662305.1 Porticoccaceae bacterium
AAGGCTATTTGCCGAGCTGTTCCGAGTTCGCTTTTACGAACTAATGATTGCGATGCTTTTCTTTATGTTTAATGAGTTGCCTATCCAGCTTGCTAGCCAGCCCGTCAATGGCTGCGTACATGTCTTCCGAGGCGGCCTCAGCAAAAAGATCGGCACCGGATACATGCAATGTGGCCTCAGCCTTTTGCTGAAGCTTGTCGACACTGAGGATGACGTGCGTATTGGTGATGCGATCATGATGCTTGCCGAGCTTGGTCAGCTTGGTCGTCACATAATCATTCAATGCGTCAGTAAGGTCGAGATGGTGTCCACTAATGGTTAGCTGCATAGATATACTCCTTAGAAGTGCAAATCTTTGGCTCTTGGCCGCAATAAAATTCTCTCTTATCCATTGATCAAGCGTTTGCGCTGACTTGAAGGGGGAATGCCCAGCATTTCACGGTATTTGGCAATGGTTCTTCTGGCCACCACAACCCCCTCGTTTTCCAGTAGTTTGGTCAGTGCCGAGTCGCTGAGTGGCTTGCTGGGGTTTTCCGCCTTGATGAATTTGCTGATAAGCGCGCGGATAGCTGTTGAAGAACACTCGCCTCCGCTGGCAGTAGCAAGTTGGCTCGAAAAGAAATATTTCAATTCAAAAACTCCGCGAGGACTTGCCATATATTTCTGGCTAGTAGCACGTGAAATAGTGCTCTCATGGAGATCCAGTTTTTCCGCAAGGTCTTTTAGTATCAGCGGCCTCATTGCCTCTTCACCTTCATCAAAAAAATTCATCTGATATTCAACAATCGCCTGACCAACTCGAAGCAGTGTGTCGTTTCTGCTTTCCAAACTGCGCAGGAACCACTTCGCTTCTTGAAGGTTGGTCTTTAGATATTCGCGCGTTTGCTGTTGATCTGTATCTTTGACCATATCAGCGTACTGTTCGTTCAGTCTCAACTTGGGAACTGAAGATGTGTTAAGAATAACTCTCCAGATTCCATCTTTTTTGATTAGGGTCAGGTCCGGAACAATATAGTCAGATTTTTCTGAGCTAAAACTGTATCCAGGCTTTGGGTTAAGGGATTTTATAACCAGGTAGGCTTCTTCAATTTCTTCGACCGGTCGTTTTATTCTTTTCGCGATGCCCTCAAGGCTGAGTTTGGTAAGAGCCTCAAGGTGGCGTTCAACAAGGTCAATTGCTGTTTCTACGGCGCCTGTTTCAGGCAGAAGGCTTAGCTGCACTAATAGGCATTCCTTAAGGTCGCGTGCAGCCACTCCGGGAGGGTCGAATCTCTGAATCCGATGAAGTACCGAGAGAATATCTTCTTCTTCCAGTTCCTCTTCGGAATGTACTGACTGGATAAGATCATCAATGCCAATGCTGAGAAGGCCTGTGCTATCGACGGCATCGATAATCGCCATGGCAATGTCACGGTCAAGCGGCGACATTGGCGTTAGGTTTAGTTGCCAGCAAAGATGGTCTCTAAGAGTTTCTTCTGCAGCGTCTTCCCGTTCTGTGAAATCTGCGCCGGAATATTGGCTTTGTTGCATACCATCCCGAGCGGAGTATTCGAGGTCGTCGTTTTTTTGCTCGGTTTCTACCCTGGGTTGCTCCGCGTCAATATCACCAACATCATCTGCTTTTTCAGGTGTTTCAGCGGATTCATCGATTTCGAGAAGTGGGTTGGAATAAAGGCTTTCTTGGATTTCCTGCTGCAGATCGATAGAGGAGAGCTGCAACAAACGAATGGCTTGCTGCAATTGCGGCGTCATTCTTAATTGTTGGCTTAATCCAATCTGGAGAGACTGCTTCATTCCCGCTCGGCGTTAAATAGTCACTTTGAGTTTATCTATGCTGATGGTGCTAGGCAATGCAGTATAGGCAAGAAATGCCTCACAATCGGAAGTCTTCACCAAGATAGACCTCTCGAACCTTAGCGTTTTGCATAATGGCTTCGGAATCGCCCGAAGCGAGGATTACGCCCTCGCCAACGATATAAGCGCTATCACACAGGGATAGGGTTTCTCTGACATTGTGGTCGGTGATTAGTACGCCGATACCTCTTTCGCACAGATGCTCGATAATCTTTTTAATATCGCCAACCGAAACGGGATCTACGCCCGCAAAGGGTTCGTCGAGCAATATGAACTGTGGATCCGCAGCAAGCGCCCGCGCGATTTCCACGCGACGTCTTTCGCCACCAGAAAGAGCGGCACCTGGACTATCCGCGATGTGGGTGATGTGAAACTCCTCCAGAAGTGCATGAGTTTTCTCGAGGCGCTCTGGCTTGGATAGGTCATTTTGAAGTTGTAAAACACTGAGAATATTTTCGGTGACAGAAAGCTTGCGAAACACCGAGGCTTCCTGAGGTAAGTATCCAATTCCGCGCCGCGCACGCTCATGCATACTTAATCCTGCGAGATTGTCACCATTGAGCAGTATTCGTCCACCATCGGCAGATATTAGTCCTGCGATCATATAGAAACAGGTAGTTTTTCCTGCACCGTTTGGCCCGAGCAGTCCAATCACCTGTCCCGATTGGACCTCGATGGAAACGTCTTTTATTACTTGCCTTCGCCCGTAACTTTTTCGAATCGATTCAACTTGTAAGGAAGATATTTCTGACACTTATGGGCGTTCCGAGCCTAGGGGTGGTAGCACTACTCGCACCCGTTCAGTTGAATTTTGATTCGTCGCCCCTGAGGAAGCTTTGAGAATATGCTGCCTAACATCATAGAGGATTGTACCTCCGCTCAGTGTGGTTCCCTGTTGGGACAAGCTGGCATCACCGCTTAGCTCGATTAGGTCTTGGTCCAATAGGTATCTGATGCGGTTACTCTGCGCGAATAGTTTTTCTGCGCCGAGTTCGGGCAGTTGTTCATATCTTGCCGGACCACCCGTAGCAATCAGTTCGACAATTTGATCATTTTCCGCGCGCAACTGAATTTCATCTGCCAGCAGTTCGATAGTGCCCTGAATCAGGTGCACGTTCCCGCTATAGGTGGTTAGTCCGGCGAGCTCATCAAACTCTGCGCTATCCGATTCAATCTCCATCAGTTGGTCGCGATCAGATTCTAATGCCGAGGAAAGCTGCGCTAAAAGCAAAATGAATAGGGCAAAGCCTAGCTGTGTTACTTGGGCTTTATAAGAAGTCATGTATCGAAACAACCTTGCTAGTGATTTCAAATTGATTCGTGTTTAGGTCTGCATAAAACCCGATGCCACTTATTCTGTTCCCCGGCGCTTCAATCAGAACTTCAGAATTTGTTTGGACTCTTTGCAGATCTAAGTTTAGTTCTAAACTTTGGGTGCTAAGGCTCAAAGGAAATCTTTCGGACTGCCGTTGCATCTTTACTTCTCCTGCAAGCTCGAAAGTGTTGTTTCGATTGTGAAAGCGACCTTGATCGGCGGTAATATCCCAGAGGTCTCCAGAGTTCTTGGAGAGCACAAAGCTAGGATTTGACACCATTAGTCTATCCTCCCGGCTGAAGCTCAATAGTTCTGTTCCCTGAATGAGCTGCTCCAAATTGCCGTAGAGGTTGTATTGCTTAAGTCGAGGATTCTCGACAATAGCATCTGGTACGTTGGCACCAATTTCTTCACTCTGGTTCACCGATAGCTCAGTGCTAAAGTCCAGACCCCAAACAAAAAAAGCAAGTAAGAGTGGGCTGAGGCCCAGAAGGGGAAAAGTTAGGCTGCTCTTCAATGCTCTGCACCATAATTCTTGTAGGTTTCAGAGAGTAGACCCTTGGCTTCCAGTATGAGTTCAGATATCTCTCTAAAAGCACCTTGCCCCCCAGCCAATGAACAACAGAGATCTGCCTGCTCTCTTAACAACGAGTGAGCGTCCGCCGGAGCGACCCCGATTCCAGCAGTCTTTATGGCCGTAAGATCAGGTAAGTCATCTCCGAGGTAAAGCGTGTTTTGCAGAGAGATGGCTAGCTCCTCGCAGAGTGACTTCAGGGCTTCGCCTTTGTCCTCCCGACCTTGAACGAGGTGGTCGATATTCAGCTCCTTTGCTCTTCGCTCTACCATGGCAGAAGTACGACCGGTAATAATGGCGGTCTTTACCCCAGCATTTTGCAGCAACTTAAAACCCAAGCCATCTTTGATATTAAAGGCTTTGATTTCGTCGCCGGCGCTACTGTAGATGATGGTGCCATCTGTTAAAACACCGTCGACATCTGTGACAACCAGCTGGCAGTTCTTCAGTTTGGCTTTGAGCTGCAGATTCATTTAACTAAATTACTCCGGCGCGAAGAATGTCGTGCATATGAAGCACTCCAACCGGGTGGTCCTTTTCGTCCACAACAACAACAGCAGTAATTTTCATATCTTCCATTATTCCCAAGGCTTGAGCGGCGAGCAGATCCTGAGGCACAGTTTTTGGCTTCGCGCTCATCAATTCTCGCATAGAGGTTGACTGGGTATTGGCACCTGATTCAAATACCCGGCGCAGGTCGCCGTCGGTAAAGACGCCTAGAAGCTGCTCGTCCTCGATAATTAGGGTAATTCCCAGCCCTTTGGAGGTCATTACCATTAATGCTTCTTGTAGCGGCTGATCGGGGTGGCACTCAGGTATTTCTGATCCAGAATGCATGATGTCACCAACCTTGAGTAACAGCTTTTTGCCGAGGGCTCCGGAAGGGTGTGAGAAGGCGAAATCCTCAGCAGTAAAACCTCGTTTTTCCAGCAAGGCTATGGCCAGACAGTCGCCAAGGACAAGGGTTAGGGTGGTGCTAGACGTTGGAGCTAGATTCAGGGGGCAGGCTTCAGTGTCCACCTCTATATTGAGATGGACATCGGATTCCTTTGCCAGTGGGGAATTAGTGTTGCCGCTAATTCCGATTAGCGGAACTCCCAGACGCTTGATAACGGGTAGAAGCGTTATCAGCTCGGATGAGCCTCCGCTGTAAGAGATGCCAACCACCACATCATCCGCAGTAATCATGCCGAGGTCACCGTGGCCGGCCTCTCCCGGATGAACAAAAAAAGCAGGAGTTCCGGTGCTTGCGAGGGTGGCCGCAATTTTTCGGGCAATATGCCCAGACTTTCCCATCCCGGAAACAATGATCCTTCCTTTGCAATTGAGCATCAGATCGCAGGCGCTGGTGAAACTCTGATCCAGGCGTGATTCGAGAAGGTTAATTGCTTCAGCTTCTATGCGGATTGTTCTTAAGGCAGAAGCTAGATAATCGGTTGGCTCAGACATTTTTCCTATCGTTAGGTGAGACTAATTAATACCGAGCAGCCATTGTCTGACTACGCGAAGAGCACATAGTAATAGAGTATGTAGATGAATAGCAGTATCACTCCCGTGATCTTGCCGATTCGGAACTCGTGTTTATATCGCCAGATCCCAACAAAACAGATGAGTGCGAGCACTAAACACATCGACATCAGAACACCGAAATCTCTGGCAAAGGCCGCACTTTCGAGTGCTGTGGGGTGGATGATGCCTGCCACCGGAAGTACCAGAAGCAGATTAAATATATTTGAACCCAAAACATTGCCCAGGGCGATGTCTGTTTTACCTTTGAAAGCGCTGGTGAGCGAGGCAGCTAGCTCAGGCAGACTGGTGCCTACGGCAACGACAGTGGCCCCGATAACCAGTTCACTTACGCCTGCCCGGGTTGCGGTTTCCACCGCAGATCGAACCAAAAGATCGGAAAAGCCGATCAGACCTACCAATCCGACAATCAAAATTATCCATGCTTTGGAGTGATTGAGTGTGTCAAATTCGTTGGCGGCAGCTTTAGGTGGAACACCTCCCTTGCTAATGATGTAAAGGAACACCGGTACCAGGGCGATCAGGGCAATGCATTCCACTCGGCCTAGATAGCCGTCGTATAGAACCAATCCAGCACAAAATGTGACCACAAGCATTACCGCTAATTCACGTCTAAAAATAGCGCGGCTAACGGGAACCGCTACGACCAATGCAGTTATTGCCAATACCATGCCTGTGTTTGCAAGGTTTGATCCTAGGGCATTGCCTACAGCTAGCTCCGATACTCCCTTCAACGCAGCTGTTGCTGATACCAGTATTTCTGGAGCTGATGTGCCTATGGACACTAAAGTTAGACCGATCACCAGAGCTGATACTCCCATTGCGGCGGCGATATCCGCAGCGCCAGCGACAAAACGGTCTGAACTCCATAGCAGTCCTAGTATCGAAACGGCTAGCAGGCTGAGAATAATTGGCAGTGGCAAGGACGACAATTGGGTGTTTTTCGAGTTTGGATTGAAGGTGCCCAATGGTATAGTTCGCCGACACTGGTGTCAGCCTCGATTCCTAATTTTCTTGATAAGAGATACCCTTACTTAATGACTATGCGAAACCTCTCAGCCCTCTTTGTTCTCTGGTTTAGTTGCAACTTAGCTGTGCAGGCTCAAGACATGTCTGATCCCGCCCAAGTGGTGAGAAAGGTCACGGCCGATGTGCTGCAAGCTGTCCAGGAAAATAAGGCCAATTATGGTGAGGACCCTGAGTCCTACTTTGCTGCCATCGATGCGGCCATATTGGACTATATAAATTTCGAGCGCATGGCTTATCTGGTTATGGATGCCACCTATTATCGGGCGTCAACCGCAGAGCAGAGAGCACAGTTTGTTGATGCATTTCACGAATCTCTTGTTCGCACATACTCGAAAGGTCTGCTTACGGTAGATCAGCCGGACTTTGAAGTGATGCCGGTTGATGCGCCCGAAAATGCTCAGACGGTGACTGTTAAGCAAGAGTTGAAGGCCGGTAGCAGTGAGTTTCACCTCGACTATTCAATGCGTCGAGAGCCTGATGGTCGATGGCTTCTGGTCAATGTAGTGATCGACGGCATCAATCTAGGCAGTACCTTCCGCAACCAATTTGCGCAATCTGCGCGCAAGTTTGGAGGCGATCTGGATCTGGTAATTGAATCCTGGTCCACCGAAGAATAAATAGCGAACTCCCTATGACAACAGATGAATTACAACGGCGCGTTGAGGCCGAATTGACTGGCGCTCAAATCGAAGTGACGACGGATGGGTACTACTTCAACATTGTCGCTGTGTCAGATGCCTTTGTCGGCAAAAGGCCAGTGCAAAGGCAGCAAATGGTCTATTCAGGAATAAATGATCTTATTGCAGATGGTAGTTTGCACGCCGTAAATATCCAGACCTATACATCGGAAGAGTTTTCCGGAAAAGAACTGGAGAACCAAGGTGGATAAATTAATTGTTACTGGTGGTAAGGCGCTTAGTGGTGAAATAAAGATATCCGGAGCCAAGAACTCAGCTCTGCCTATACTCGCGGCAACCCTGTTAACTGCAGAGAAGACGAAAATTTCTAATCTGCCACACCTACATGATATTACCACCATGATAGAGCTATTAGGGTGCATGGGTGTGCAGTCCAGTATTGACGAGAGAATGAATGTTGAGATCGATAATTCTCAGATAAATAGTTATTGCGCACCTTACGACCTAGTGAAAACCATGAGGGCTTCAGTGCTGGTTCTCGGGCCATTGCTGGCTCGCTTTGGTGAAGCCGAAGTATCCTTCCCAGGAGGCTGTGCTATCGGCAGCCGCCCAGTAGATCAGCACCTTCGAGGATTGGAGATGATGGGCGCGGAAGTGGACATCTCAGAGGGTTACATTAAAGCGACTTCAGATGGGCGGCTTAAAGGTGCGCACATCATTATGGATATCGTCACGGTCGGCGGAACAGAAAACCTGTTGATGGCTGCCTGTCTGGCAGATGGCCAATCAATAATCGAAAAT
>JABJGI010000131.1 GCA_018662305.1 Porticoccaceae bacterium
CAATGACGGCGTAGCAGATGACACAGATAACTGCGTTGATGTATTTAATCCAGATCAAGCCAATGAAGACGGCGACGCTGCAGGCGATGCTTGCGACGGGCTTCCTTCAGCGATTTGGGATCAATTTGAATGGGATGAAGCGGTGTGGCAAGACACCGCTCAATTCTAAATAAAGAATTATTGGAGAATTAAACATGAAAACTTTAAAAACAATTTTTGTCGCTGCCGCCGCAATGTTCTTGGGGGCACAAGCTTTGGCTCAGTCTACCGTGCCAAATACCTTTGTGGCAGTAGAGGCTGCAACCGCTGCATCAGTAAATGCAAACTTTAATGCGGTATTGGATCTGATTGATGATCTCTCAGATGAAATAGATGCTTTGCAGGCCGCCGCGCCTACCAACCTCGTTTCTGGTCGAACCTATGGCCTTATTAATCTAGACATCTTTTTTGAAGATCAGCAGACTGGAGATACCTTCAACGAAGTTGTTTTGACCAATTTAGGCGGCTCTTCGGCGGACTTTACCTTTAACGCCAATGGCACTGTTTCAATTGTCGATATTAGTAATGAAGAAGCCGATTTGTTTGTGGATACTAATGGTACAGGAGCTGGTGTGAGTGAAATTAGCTCCAATGGCGATGACGACATCACGGCGGATTATGTGCAGGACGGAGGCGTTATTGAGATCCCAGACATAGGCTTTGAACTCTATGCTTCCGCGGATGGTAGTATTCTCATCTATCGCAATATCGGACAAGACTTTTCCGGAGATGACAATGATGAGCGCTTCGATTTGGAGTTCGGCGTTTTAGTCGAGTTGGACCTGGGGACTTCGCCAAACTAAAGAAAAGTACTTTCGAGAAAGTCATGAGGAGGCTTCGGCCTCCTTTTTTATGCGCCATTTTGCGAAGCTTCCTTCCAGATTACCAATTCGGAAATTAGCCCGCAGATCACATAGAGTTTTGTTAAGCCCTTGGTTATAATGCGCGGCGTTTTGCCGCAGCATAAATACCATCTCGCTGACAGCAGCGCTACATCGATTTCAGATCTAGCCCTAAAATCTGGGTTATCTGAGTTTCGGAAAAATTTAGATTTCAATTGAGATAACGGAGAAACGGGTGATGTTGAGAAAAGCGCTCCGGCTTTTCAGTCTGACATTTTTGGCTTTGGCTGGCATGCATGTTCATGCAGCTGAGCAAGAGGTCAGCAGTACAACGGTTCTGAATATGCCTACGGGCGTAAGCACCATCAGCCACCAAATCTACGATCTGCATATGCTGATCTTCTGGGTTTGTGTGGTTATCGGTATTGGTGTGTTTGGTGCCATGCTTTGGGCAATGTATTTCCACCGCAAGTCCATTGGACACGAGGCTGAAAATTGGCACGAGCACTTGGGTGTGGAATTGGTTTGGACCATTGTCCCCATCTTTATTTTGGTTGCCATGGCCTGGCCTGCTACCACGACTCTTATCGAAATCTACGACACCAGTGATGCCGAGATCGATATTCGGGTCACCGGGTCTCAGTGGAAGTGGCAGTACGAATACATGGGTGAGGGAGTTCAGTTCCTCAGTCAACTAGCATCTTCGCAGGACGAAATTTATAACCTCGACGAGAAAGGCGAGTTTTACCTCCAAGAGGTTGATAACCCCTTGGTGATTCCGGTTGATACCAAAGTACGCTTCCTTCTATCCGCTACTGACGTGATCCATTCTTTTTGGGTGCCCGATTTCGCAATTAAAAAGGACGCTATTCCAGGATACATCACGGAAACTTGGGTAGAAGTGACTGAGACAGGCGTATACCGTGGATCCTGTACTGAGCTCTGTGGTCAAGGTCATGCCTTTATGCCCGTCGTTTTCAACGTGGTTGAAAAAGATGAGTATGAATTTTGGCTGGCTGAGAAAATACAAGAAGCCGAAGCGATTGCTGCTCTAACCGAACAGACCTTCACCATGGAAGAGCTGATGGCTCGCGGTGAAGAGGCTTATCTGACATCTTGCGCACTTTGTCATCAGGCAAACGGTCAGGGTGTTCCACCCGCTTTCCCATCTCTTGTTGGAAGCGCTGTAGTGACCGGACCGATCGACGCCCACCTAGAAGTGGGAGTAAATGGTGTTCCCGGTACCGTGATGCAAGCATTTGGAAATCTGCTTAACGAAGTTGATCTCGCTGCCATCATGACTTACCAGCGAAACGCTTGGGGTAATGATATGGGTGACATAGTTCAGCCGATCGATGTTTACAACTACAAACAAGGCCAATAGGAGGATTAAGTAATGGCACATGGTCCTGCAAAAGGCGTAACTCGTTGGTTGTTTACCACCAACCACAAAGATATCGGCACGCTCTACCTCTGGTTTAGCTTTGCCATGTTCATCCTTGGCGGTTTCTTCGCCATGGTTATCCGCGCCGAGCTCTTCGAGCCTGGCATGCAATTGGTACGTCCTGAGTTCTTTAATCAGATGACTACCATGCACGGTCTGGTGATGGTGTTTGGTGCCATCATGCCGTCCTTCGTGGGGCTGGCAAACTGGATGATTCCAATGATGATTGGCGCGCCAGATATGGCTTTGCCACGAATGAACAACCTCAGCTTCTGGATATTGCCACCGGCATTCCTGATGCTGGCTTCGACGCTATTTATGGAAGCGGGAGCACCAAACTTCGGTTGGACTTTCTACGCGCCCTTGTCGACAACCTATGCACCCGAAACGGTGAACTACTTTATTTTTGCCGTACACATAATGGGGGCTTCCTCCATCATGGGCTCCATCAACATTGTCGCCACTGTGCTCAACATGAGAGCGCCGGGCATGACCATGATGAAGATGCCTCTGTTCGTATGGACCTGGTTGATTACCGCATTCCTGCTTATCGCTGTTATGCCAGTACTGGCTGGCGCGGTAACTATGATGCTAATGGACATCAACTTCGGTACAGCCTTCTTTGAAGCTGCCGGTGGTGGTGACCCCGTCTTGTTCCAGCACATCTTCTGGTTCTTCGGGCACCCTGAGGTATACATCATTATTCTGCCGGCCTTTGGTGTGATTTCTGAAATCATCCCGACCTTTAGCCGCAAACCGCTCTTTGGTTACGCCTCTATGGTGTATGCGACTTCGGCCATTGCCTTCCTGTCCTTCATTGTTTGGGCTCACCACATGTTCTTGGTGGGAATGCCGGTATCAGGCGAGCTGTACTTTATGTACGCCACTATGCTGATTGCGGTGCCGACAGGCGTGAAGGTGTTTAACTGGGTTAGCACCATGTTCCGCGGCGCCATCAGCTACGAAACCCCCATGCTCTTTGCCATCGCCTTTGTGATTCTTTTCACCCTTGGCGGCTTTACTGGATTGATGCTGGCGATTGCGCCAAGTGATATTCAGTACCACGACACCTACTTTGTAGTAGCGCATTTCCACTATGTGATGGTTGCGGGTGCGGTATTCAGTATGTCGGCGGCAGTGTATTACTGGCTGCCTAAGTGGACTGGCCGTATGTATAACGAAGCCATGGGTAAGCTGCATTTCTGGATTTCTTTTATCGGCTTTAACATCACCTTCTTCCCACAGCACTTCTTGGGGCTGGGTGGAATGCCAAGACGATACGCAGACTACGCCCTGCAATTTGCTGACTGGAACATGGTTTCAAGTATTGGAGCATTTATTTACGGTGCCTCGCAAATACTCTTCTTGTATAACGTGATTGCAACCATTGTTGCCGGTAAGAAAGTGAGCGAACCTAAAACTTGGGATGGCGCAAATGGTTTGGAGTGGAGCTTGCCCACACCTCCGCCTTATCACACTTTTACTACGCCGCCAGATGCGTCAGTAATCGAAGAAAACAGTACCGTAGCGCACTAAATATGCATAAAGCGCTAGTCGCAAAGCTGCTTGGTGGGGCGATTGTTATGTTCGCCTTTGCAGTCTTTGCGATGCCGCCTCTGTATCGTTTAGCCTGTGATGTTTTGGGCATCGGCCCTCAGCAGTACAGTGCTTACGAAGAGGCAGCAGCAGCGGTAGATGAGTCGAGAACTGTCAAAGTACAGTTTATGTCGACCAATCAAGGTGCCATGCCCTGGGTATTTGAGCCTGCTCAGTTTGAGGTGGAAGTCCATCCAGGTGAGCGGGCTGAAGTGGCCTACTACGCCAAGAATACGACCTCCAGAGATATGGTGGCCCAAGCAATTCCAAGCGTAGTACCCATCAGTGCAGTGGATTACCTGCACAAAATTGAATGCTTCTGTTTTGAGCGGCAACCTTTGGGTGCTGGTGAAGAGACAGATATGAAATTGGTGTTTTTCGTGGATCCAGAATTACCGAAAAGCGTGGGCACCTTAACTCTTTCCTACTCGGTTTTTGATATCACTGACCGGGTGGCTAGCGAAGTCTCTTTAAATTAAGAGCTTCTTGAATTAACTTGATTGCAGATCTTTGGAAACTGATCTGCGCCGGAATTGATTGGAGATAGAAATGTCAGCTGAAGCAAGCTACTACGTACCCGAACAGAGCAAGATGCCTATCTTGATGGCTGCCGCTATGGGCCTAGCAGCTTTTGGGGCCGGTCGTTGGATGATTACTGGTGATTCCCTGATGTGCATTCTGGGTGTCGTTGCCATTGCCACCATGATGTACTTTTGGTTCACCACAGTAATTGATGAAAACCTGCGCGGCTTGCCGAGTGCACAATTGAAGCGCTCTTATGTTTGGGGCATTAGCTGGTTTATTTTCTCTGAAGTGATGTTTTTTGCCGGCTTCTTTGGCGCACTTTTCTATCTTCGCAATATTGCTATGCCCTGGTTGGGAGGCGATGGAGTTGGTGTTCATAATCCCGAGTTGCTTTGGAACGGCTTTGAGGCGGAATGGCCTTTATTGCATACACCAGATCAGGCGCTAAATGGCGAGAATGCAAAGTTTGTGGGTGCACACGAATCACTTTCTTACCCTGGCTTGAGTGGGCTTCTCCACTGGTTGCCTCTTTACAACACCGTTATTCTTTTGTTTTCCAGTTATACCGTACATTTAGCGCATCACGCGCTTAAGCATGGTGACAACCGCAAGAAGTTTAATTTCTGGTTGGGATTCACCGTCGTGCTCGGTCTAATCTTTTTGTGTTTGCAGGTGATGGAATACCGTGAAGCCTATGGGCATTACGGGATCACACTGACATCCGGAATTTACGGTACGACCTTCTTTATGTTGACCGGATTCCACGGTTTTCACGTTGCCATGGGTACTTTGATGCTGGCGATTCAGTTGCTGCGATCATTTAAAGGACAATTCACCGCAGACGACCACTTTGGTTTTGAGATGTCGTCTTGGTATTGGCACTTTGTTGATGTGGTTTGGGTGATGTTGTTCTTCTTTGTCTACATCATCTAGGCAAATAGGGTAGTCACAAAAAAAGGCCGGGACATCCGGCCTTTTTTACGAGCGAGGTTTGAGTTTACTGGTTGGCGGGTATAAGTCGCTCTGGGTGTAGTTCTTGATCCCAGGGTGCTTTGCTTCCAATCTGCCCGCTAGCAATACCGTAGGCAACCGTCGCCATCAGGGCCATGGCTAAACTGACTCGAATTCCCAGAGCGTAATAGAGGCGTTTTTTCGAACTTTCTCCCTGGTCTTTGACCAGAAAGTAGAAGCCGGTCGTAAGGCTGGCGATCACGGCAATTAAGAGTACGAAGATGATAACTTTCAGCATGGAGCAAGGTTCTCAGATAAACTGCAATGCGCATTTAAACATGTAGGTAAAGATAGGCACATACGGCTTTGAACCTCTCAACTAAATTTCACTGGCAATCGAACTGGAAAATTTTGCTCTTTGTTGCCGTCTTTTTGCCTTTAACCGTGGCTCTGGGATTTTGGCAGCTCGATCGCGCCGGTGAAAAGCGTGAGATTCTGGCAG
Organism: Porticoccaceae bacterium; assembly: GCA_018662305.1. Classification (GTDB taxonomy): domain Bacteria; phylum Pseudomonadota; class Gammaproteobacteria; order Pseudomonadales; family GM7GCV1; genus JABJGI01. Next base: position 5,900 of record JABJGI010000131.1, read on the forward strand.
AGCAAGAGCGGCAGCAACAACTCGCGCCACTAAACCAGAGCGATTGGCAGGCCAGCAAGGGCAATCATTTACGCAAAGTCAGTCTCGCTGTTGAGTTGGATTCCGCTAGACATCTTTTGTTGGCGAATAGAACTCTGGAAGGGCGAGTCGGCTACGAGGTAATGAGCCTAGCGCGAGTTGACGGGTCTTCCACTGACAAAGCTTTGTTGTTGATCAATCGCGGATGGGTTCCGGCTTCTCTCGACAGAGCAGAGCTACCCGAGATATCCACGCCATCGGGAGTCCAACTGGTTCAGGGCTATTATTATTGCCCCGAACCAAACAGCCTGATTCGGCAGTCAACAGAATTTGACGGCAATTGGCCGGCAGTGATCTACAGCCTCGATGAGGCGGCCATGGAGCTGATATTTGAGTCGGACGAAAAACCACTGGCTTGTGAGATTCGGATCGATCAGTTTTCTCCTTTGGCTTTCGTTGCCGATTGGCAAATTGTTAACCAATCAGTACAGAAGCATATTGGTTACGCTGTGCAGTGGTTCTCAATGGCCTTTGCCCTTATCATTCTCGCCCTTTTTTCCAATTCCAACTTGGGATTATTTTTCCGTCGCGAGAAAGCTGAATGAATGCAGCGTTAGATCAAAGCACAAACGCCAAGGGGCAAAAGCCTTGGCCCGTTATTATCATGTTAGTCATGCTTTTCTCCGTGATTATTGCAGGGCTGCTTCTTGTTCCTCGCACCGAAGAGCAAAAGCTCTGGTGGCTCTCTATCTTGGGAACCAATAACTACGGGGAACTCATCAATCCGCCGATAGAACTCGCCGGACAGATTCTCGACAGCGAGGGGAATCCTTGGTCAGATGATATGGAGACACCCTGGAAACTTTTGCTGATGAGTCAGGGCACCTGTGCCGCGGATTGCCAGCAAATAGCAGAATTTGCCACCCGTGTGCATGCCCGCATGAACAAGTTGGCTCCGGAACTTAAGCGCGGCTATCTTTCTATAGGCAGCGGTTCTGGCCCAGATGCGAGCTTGGATTACGAAACACTTCAGGCGCCAAACCTTGATTTCCCAGCCTTGTTGGAAGAAACCAATGTTCCTCCTTTGTCAGATGGCCCACTGCTCTTTGTCATGAACCCGCTGGAGGTTATTTTCCTTTACTACACGACAGAGCATGAAGGGGTTGGCATGCTTGAAGATATTGAACATGTCATTGAGCTTTCTCACTAAGCTTAATTGGCCATCCCTGAGTACTTAGATGAAAACAAAAAAAGGCTTCTATCTTGCTCTTGCTGCTCTGATCTTAGCGGTTGGGGTCGTAACGCTGGGCTCCTTTACTCGCCTGGTTGACGCTGGCCTAGGTTGCCCGGATTGGCCGGGATGTTATGGCCACCTCACTTGGCCCGATGAGGCGCACGAAATAGTCGCCGCAAATCAAGCTTATCCCGATATGCCTGTATTGAAGGGCAAGACCTGGCCGGAGATGGTGCACCGCTACTTTGCTGGGACCTTGGGTTTGTTGGTTTTAGGCTTGGCGATATATGCCTTCAAAAACCGGCAGGAAGAGGGCTATCCATTTCGTATGCCCATGATTATGTTGGTACTCATTATTTGGCAAGCTATGTTTGGTATGTGGACGGTCACGCTCAAACTATGGCCCCAAGTAGTAACGATTCATTTGATGGGCGGAGTAACGACCTTTAGCTTGCTCGCCGTTCTGGTATTTCGACTCAACGATTCCTGGCGTTTCAGCGATCAGACATCTGCGGCTCTCAGATCTTTGCGAGGCTGGATTATCGGTGGATTTGTCGTTGTATTTCTGCAGGTGTTTTTAGGAGGCTGGGTGGCTTCAAATTATGCGGCGGTGGCTTGTCCAGATTTTCCACAGTGTCAGCTACAATGGATCCCGGAAATGGATTTTCGACAAGGCTTTAATTTTACCCAGCATGTTGGCCCCAATTATCTCGGCGGACGACTGGACGGCGACGCTCGAACAGCGATTCATTTCAGTCATCGAGTGGGGGCGATAATCACCATGCTCTATCTAATCGCTTTGTCTTTGATGATGTTGGCAAAGAAATCGAAGCCAATCTCCATCCTGGCCGGCACCATTCTAGTAGCCCTTGTGGTTCAGATCGGCTTGGGCATCACAAACGTGATTATGTCGATTCCACTGGCGGTTGCTGTTGCCCACAACTTTGTTGGGGCGCTACTGGTTGCGTTACTGGCCGTTGTTTGGATGCAAACCTATCCCATACTTCGTGATCGTCGCTCGCAGGAGAGACCGTGACAAACACTGCTTCTAGCTCCCGCCCCTTGTGGAAAGACTATCTAGAGCTGACTAAGCCCAGGGTGGTTGCCCTAATGATTCTTACGTCATTAATAGGCATGTTGCTCGCGGTGCCCGGAATGGTGCCTTTGGATGTGTTGATCTTTGGGAACCTGGGTATCGCCCTGGTGGCCGGGTCTGCTGCGGCAGTGAATCATTACGTTGATCGTCGTATCGATGTGCATATGGCTCGCACTCAAAATCGTCCGCTAGCGACGGGGCGATTAAGTTCCGCGGAGGCTCTTGGCTTTGCTGCTGTACTAGGGATTATTGGAACGGCAATTCTCGTCGTTTTCGCAAATGTTCTGACCGCCTTACTGACCATTGCCGCGTTAGTGGGCTATGCCGTTATTTACACTCTCTATCTCAAACGCGCCACGCCGCAAAACATTGTTATAGGTGGCTTGGCGGGAGCGGCGCCTCCATTACTGGGATGGGTTGCCGTCACCGGAGAGGTTCATCCCTATTCGCTATTGCTGGTGCTTATAATTTTCGCATGGACACCCCCGCATTTCTGGGCCTTGGCCGTCCATCGTCAGGAAGACTATGCCAAGGCGGAGATTCCAATGCTGCCGGTTACTCACGGAGAGAAATATACGGTTTTCAATATTTTGCTCTACACCCTGCTCTTGCTGGTGGTGTCCTTATTGCCTTATGTCTTTGGGATGTTTGGCTGGATCTATTTAGTGGGTGCGCTGCTGCTGGGATCGAGATTTCTCTATTGGGCCATAGTGATGATCATGGGGAAAAAGCAGGGCTCTGGAATGAAAACCTTTCAATATTCCATTTGGTATCTGATGATTCTTTTTGTCGTGATGCTCACCGATCACTATCTCTTGCCAGCAACTGCGATGGGGAGCTAAGAAATGATGTATTCCTCTTCTGATCCAGAGGTGCAAAAGCGTATTCGCAAGACCTTTGCCATTATCGCGGTCATTGTTGCGGTCTTTTTGGTGCTATTTTTCAATCGATTTACGCAGCCGAGAGTACTTTCAAATAACGAGATGTTGCTTAACGGCTTGGTGATGTTTGAGCAGCCGCGTGCTTTTGAAGATTTCAATTTCACAGACCACAACGGTAATGTTTTTGATCAGTCCAACCTGGAAGGCAAATGGACCATGATCTTTCCCGGTTTCACTTTTTGCCCAGACATTTGCCCCATCACTTTGTCCATCCTGGCTGAGACATGGGGCCTCTTGGACGAGGGCCCCCGTGACGATCTGCAAGTGCTGATGATGTCGGTAGACCCCCATCGAGATACACCAGAGCGGCTTTCTCAGTATGTGCCCTATTTCAATGAGAATTTTATTGGCATTACCACAGAAATTGGAAAGACCCTCTGGGTCGCCCAGCAGCTCAATATCGCTATGTCAGTGGTGAATCCCGAAACTGCCGGCGATTTTTACTCGATTGATCACAGCGGCAATATTATTTTGATAAACCCCCGGGGCCACTATGCCGGATATTTCAAGCCACCATTTGACGCGCCGAGAATTAAACTGACATTCCAGTCTGCATGGTCGCAATTTTAAGGTGTCTATCGGACATTCCCGCTAAACTGTCGATACAGTCTAAAGAAACATCTTGGCACCATGTCTGACGCTCCGCTAATTCTCGTTGATGGCTCTTCTTATCTCTATCGAGCCTTCCATGCTTTACCCGATTTAAGAACCGCAAAAAATCGTCCCACAGGTGCAGTTCGCGGCGTAATTGCCATGCTTAAGAAGGAGCAGAAGCAATTCCCAGACAGCACTATCGTTGTGGTTTTTGATGCCAAGGGCAAAACCTTTAGAGACGAGCTTTACGGCGAATATAAGTCCCACCGTCCGCCTATGCCCGACGATTTGAGAGAGCAAATAGAACCTCTACATGCCTGTGTTCAGGCCATGGGCTTGCCCATGATTATTCATCCAGGCGTTGAAGCGGACGATGTGATCGGCACTCTAGCTCTGGAAGCCTCAGGGCGCGGCAAAGCTGTACTGATTTCAACTGGCGACAAGGATATGGCGCAGTTGGTTAATGACAATATCGGCATTATCAACACCATGTCGGGCTCACAATATGATGCCGCCGGTGTTGAGGAAAAGTTTGGAGTTCCGCCTAAGCTAATTATTGATTATCTCGCCCTAATCGGGGACAAGAGTGACAATATCCCGGGAGTACCGGGTGTTGGAGAAAAGAGTGCCACACCCATCCTTCAAGCCTTGGGTGGCTTAGATGATATTTATGCCAATTTGGATGCAATAGCCGATCTCGAATTTCGCGGCGCCAAAAAGATGGCCGAGAAACTGATAGAGCACAAAGAGGCAGCCTATCTTTCCTACAAGCTCGCGACCATCAAGCTAGATGTTGAGCTAGAGGTTACGCCAGCCGATTTGAAGAACGCTGAGCCGGATACTGAGGCACTTAGGAGCCTCTATACAGAGCTAGAGTTTAAATCCTGGATCCGTGAGCTCGAAAATGGCGGCGGAGGGTTCAGTCTTTCGCAGGGTTCTGAATCGGTATCCAGTTCGAACTCGGAAGCAGAGCATGGCACGGGATCCGAAACAGCTTCTACTGAGTCGCCCAAATCATCAGTCGAGGTTTCTTATGAATTGGTACTTGAACAAGCCAGTCTCGATAACTGGATCGAGAAGCTGACAGCAGCCGATGTTTTTGCCTTTGATACGGAAACTACCAGCATCAACTATATGCAGGCTGAAGTTGTTGGACTTTCCTTTGCGGTGGAGCCCAATAAAGCAGCTTATGTTCCTTTTGGGCACGACTACCCGGGGGCTCCTGACCAGCTGGACGCAGAGATAGTCTTTACTGCGCTCCAGCCGATTCTCAGTGATGAACGCAAAGTGCTTGTGGGGCAGCACATAAAATATGATCTGAGTGTTTTGGCGCGCAGAGGCATCGAGATTCGCTGCAAACTGCAGGACACCATGTTGGAATCCTATGTGCTCGATTCCGTCGCCGGCCGGCACGATATGGATTCGCTGGCCTTGCGCAATCTGGATCGAGAGACTATTCACTTCGAAGATATAGCCGGCAAGGGAGCCAAACAAATTACCTTCAACCAGATTGAGTTAGAACAGGCTGGCCCCTATGCCTCTGAAGATGCGGACATCACGCTTCAGCTGCATCAGACGCTTCATCCTAAGCTTGAAAACACATCGGAGCTGTTGTCGGTGTATGAGGAAATTGAAGCACCACTTATTCGCATCTTGTCGCGTATAGAGCGAACCGGCGCATTGATTGACTCAAAAGCCATGCTTAACCAGAGCAGTGAAATCGCAGTGAAGCTGATCGATCTGGAGAAACAGGTTCACGATTTGGCAGGCCAGCCATTTAATCTGGCGTCTCCCAAGCAGTTGCAACATATCCTCTTTGAAAAAATGGAATTGCCGGTTTTGAAGAAAACCCCTAAGGGTCAACCGAGCACAGCAGAGGACGTCTTACAGGATCTAGCTGCCGAACATGAGTTGCCTGCTTTGATCGTGGAATACAGAGGTTTGGCCAAGCTTAAATCTACCTACACAGACAAGCTGCCTCAGATGGTGGACGAAAAAACCGGCCGCTTGCACACCTCTTATCATCAAGCGGTAGCGGCAACGGGTCGTTTGTCTTCAACCGATCCCAATTTACAAAATATCCCTATCCGCACAGAAGAAGGGCGACGTATTCGCAAGGCCTTTATCGCGCCAGAGGGAACCAAGCTGCTGGCGGCGGACTACTCCCAAATAGAACTTCGCATAATGGCGCATCTCTCCAAAGACGCTGGGTTACAGAAAGCCTTTGCCAACAATCTGGATGTGCATGCAGCGACGGCTGCCGAGGTCTTTGGTGCAGAAATTTCAGAAGTAACCTCGGACCAGCGTCGCAGCGCAAAAGCGATCAATTTTGGATTGATGTATGGCATGAGCGCTTTTGGCTTAGCGAAGCAATTGCATATTGCCCGCAAAGAATCACAGCAATATATCGACCTCTATTTCGAACGCTACCCTGGTGTTGCCAGCTTTATGGAAGAAATCAGGGAAGATGCTCGAGAGAAGGGCTATGTAGAGACCCTCTTCGGCCGTCGTCTTTATCTCCCACAAATCAACGCCAGGAACGGCCAGCTGCGAGCTGCAGCAGAGAGAACCGCCATTAATGCTCCCATGCAGGGCACTGCCGCAGACATTATTAAGCGCGCCATGCTTTCAGTTGATGCCTGGATGCTGGAGAAAAATCCGCCGGTCAAAATGATCATGCAGGTTCATGATGAGTTGGTGTTTGAGGTGGAAGAAGCCTATGTCGAGCAAGCCAAAGAAGAAATTATCTTGCTGATGCAATCCGCCGCAGAGCTCTCTGTACCCCTGCTTGTGGAGGCGGGTGTGGGAGATAATTGGGAGGAAGCGCACTAGGGAAAATTTATTTCAAATATTTTTGAACTTATTTGATTTCCTGTTGACCAACTTAGTGTAGAAGTTTTCCCTCCTTGTTATTTTCCTGAGCAAGTCTGCTAACCCCCGGTGTCCGACCGGGGGTTTTTTTTTGAACTTTCGAAACTTACTGACCTCCAAGAAGTGGTATTTCATTTTCCCTTTTTTATGAATGCACTTACCCCTTGCGGAATTGGTATTTTTGACCGCAATTTATTGGCCCTCCTCTGGAGGGCCTTTTTTTTTGAGCCTTGAAGGGGCTCACTCTTTTGCCTTGTTGTGGTGTTAAATCTCTGCTCAGTCAGTTACGTACCAAATGTACGCTCCTTTCTTGTGCGGAGATTTGCCTTACAAAAAGGCAAAATAGAGGCGCCCATCAAATCGCAGATCAAATTAGAGGGCTATTTCCCCTCAGCTGGTAGGTGGCAGTTCGAGCCAATTCGTTAGCTGTGCCTTTAGTTCTTCGAGGCCGGTTTTTTTGGTGGCGGAGAATAGTTGGCCGGAAACCTGCTTAGATATGCCGAGTTTTTTAAGTTCTGCCATCATTTTAAGCAGGTTGGCTGAAGCGGGGCCTCGTTTGAGCTTGTCAGCCTTGGTGAGCAATAGGTGAACAGGGAGATCAGCCTCATGCGCCCACTGGAAGAAGTTAAGATCAAAGGGTTGCAGAGGCAGCCGCACATCAGCCAAAAGCACCAAACCCTTGAGACTTTGTCTCTCTTCAAGGTATTGGGAAAGGTTTTCCTGCCACTCCTTTTTAACTTTTTCCGATACTTTGGCGTAACCGTAGCCAGGCAAATCCACCAGTCTTCGGTCTTCATCCAGCTGGAAAAAATTCAGCAGTTGTGTGCGCCCAGGTGTTTTACTGGTGCGGGCCAGCTTACCGTTGCGAGTCAGCGCGTTTATCGCGCTGGACTTGCCAGCATTTGAACGACCGACAAAGGCGACTTCTGCGCCCAGATCATCTGGGCACTCCTTTAAACTAGGGGCGCTAAGCAAAAAAGCTGCGCGGTCAAAAGAGATCATAGGTTTCTTGGTTGAATTCACCAGATTGGCTCACTTGCTCGGGTGACGATGGAGTATGGCTAGTATATAATCCGCCGGCTCTGAGGGGCAGCCGGAATAATAGAAGTATCCGGTTATCCAGCGTCCATCAGAGAAACCCAGAGTTTAAAACAGTTTTCGGTAGCACTTTCAGATGAAGCCAAGTTTTTACAGCCTAATTATTCTAGCCTTAATGGTGGCCAGTCCCCTATGGGCACAATCCGGTGACGCCGCTGCTGGCCAAGCCAAATCCGCCACCTGTTCCGCCTGTCACGGCATGGACGGCAAAGGCATTCTCCCTCTCTATCCAAATATTGGTGGTCAGGGTGAAAACTATATGTACAAGCAAATTGTCGATATTAAAGAAGGCACTCGTACCGTTCTCGAGATGGCCCCTTTTGTCGCCGCTCTATCTGATCAGGATATGCGCGATCTGGCTGCCTACTACGCATCGCAGCCCTCGCAGCTTGAAGGTGCACAACCTATTGAGAGCGAGCCATACAATCTAAATGCAGAAGAATTTTTAGCCTTAGGTGAATCCGTATTCCGTGCCGGCAATCTCGCCAATGGCGTTCCAGCCTGTACTGGCTGCCACTCACCATCTGGCATGGGTAATTTTCCAGCGGGATTCCCAGCGCTTAGTGGTCAAAAAACTGAGTATGTGGTTAAACAACTTTCAGATTTTCAAAACAATATACGCACCAATGACGGCGAAACCCGAATTATGCGCGGTGTAGCAGAGCGCATGTCTGCACTGGAAATTGAGGCAGTGGCCAACTTTATCTCGGGCCTCAACTAAAAATCTGATTAAATTGTGTAAAGAGGCGGCTTGAGCCGCCTTTTTTGTGGCTTTCCAAGGCTATGATTGGATTAAAGCTATATAAGAGATCTAACTGGAGACAGCTAATGCGTATCTTTTCAAAACTGGCGATTGCCTTTGTATTTGTCAGCTCAACTCAGGCCTTTGGTCAATCCGACGATTTTCAATATCAGGACGGTGTTGATTTCGAGACCCTGGCGCGGCCGGTTGCTGTTCAGGACCCCTCCAAAATTGAGGTGGCGGAAGTATTTTGGTACGGCTGTATTCACTGCTTTAACCTTGAACCTCGTCTGGACGAATTTGCATCCATCCTGCCGGACGACGTAAACCTGGTTAAAGTTCCCGCCATGTGGGCTGGGGCAATGGAGCTGCACGCTAGACTCTATTTTGCATCGGTAGCTTTGGGTATCAATGAAGAGGTTCACTGGCCGGTGTTTCAGGCCATGAACGAAGAACGCAATCCCCTGAGCAGCGAAGGCGCTATTCTCGATCTGATAGAAAACTTGGGCCAAGACAGAGCGGCCTTTCAGCGAGCCCTGAACTCCTTTGGAGTTACTAGCCAAGTGACTCGCGCTAGATCAGCTGCTGCTGCCTATGGAATTCGGGGTACCCCGGAAATGATCGTGAACGGTAAATACCGCATATCTACCAGCATGACGGGTAGTCAGGAAAAAATGTTGTTGGTTACGGCTGCTCTGGTAGATCGTGAGCGCCAGATGGCAGAAAACCAGTAACAACGGGCGTTTTTAAGAGGGGAAAGAAGCATGTCGATATATTTTAGGTCACTATTTTTCGTCTTCATTATCTTGGCGATTGGTTGTAGCTCGGATGGCGAGCCGCAAGGTTCAGAAGACGGCTTTGCCTACCGTGATGGTATCGATTTCCATAGCTTGCCCCAGCCCATTGCAACGGAAGACCCATCAAAAATTGAGCTGGTTGAAGCCTTTTGGTATGGCTGTATCCACTGCTACAACTTTGAGCCCTACTTAAAAGAATATGCAGCGGAGCTTCCAGAGTACGTGGACCTGGTAAAGGTTCCAGTCGCCTGGAACGATTATGCCGAGCTGCACGCAAAAATTTACTACGCAGCGGAAGTTCTCGGAATCACTGATGAAATTCACGACGAAGTTTTTAGCGCCATGAACAGGGACAAGAAAACCTTAGCCAATGAGCAAGCGGTTCTCAACCTGATTGAAGATCTGGGGCAGAACAGAACGGCTTTTCAGCGAGCCTTCAACTCCTTTGGCGTTGGCGCTCAGATATCGCAATCCAAGGCGCGTATTACTGCCGCAGGTGTGCGCGGCACACCCGAACTGATAGTAAATGGTAAATACCGCGTAGGCTCTTCTGCTGGTAGCCAGCAGCGTATGCTTGAGGTTGCTAATGCGCTTATCGAGCGCGAGCGCGAGCTACTTTCTAGTCAGCAATAATGGCCCTAAAGAGTCTCATAGAGGAGGCAGCATTTCGGGCTTTCTCTGAGGCCGGTCTGCCCCGCGAAACACCTACAGGTTTGAAATGGTCGGCTCGCCCCGAATTTGGTGACCTCCAAATCAACGGCGTAATGGGTGCCGCCAAACAGCTAAAACAAAATCCTAGAGAGCTTGCCGAAAAAGTCTTACAAAACCTTCCAATAGGGGAAGGCTTGATTGCCAAGGCAGAAGTGGCAGGCCCGGGATTTATCAATCTTCACCTTGACTCACAAGCTATATCGGAAGATTGCCAAAAACTGCTCTCTGACCCCCGTCTCGGTGTTGAACAGCCTACCAAGCAGCAGCGTGTCGTTGTTGACTATTCCTCGCCAAACCTTGCAAAAGAAATGCACGTTGGCCATCTACGCGGCACCATTCTTGGGGATGCAGTTTGTCGTGCTCTGGAATTCAAAGGCCACAAAGTAGTTCGGCAAAACCATATCGGCGACTGGGGTACCCAGTTTGGCATGCTGATCGCTGAGCTTCAGGCGACCCAAACTCAAGAACAAATTTCTGCGGGAATTGCCCTCAGTGATCTTGAAGTGTTTTACCGTCAGGCAAAAGAACACTTTGACGCCGATCCTGAATTTGCGGATCTCGCCAGAAACAACGTAGTCAAGCTACAAGCTGGAGATGGGGAGTGTTTGGCTCTTTGGCAGCACTTTATTGACGAATCCCTCAATCACGCTGAAGACAATTATCACAAGCTTGGAGTCTCTCTAACTCGGGAAGACGTGCGCGGTGAAAGCGCTTACAACGCAGATCTTGAGCCCCTGGTATCTGAGCTGATCGAGCGCGGAATTGCTGTCGAAGACCAAGGAGCCCAGGTTGTCTATCTGGAGGAGCTGGCGGACAAGGAAGGCAATCCTTCGGTTGCCATCGTGCAAAAAGCTGATGGTGGATACCTCTACGCAACCAGCGATTTAGCGGCTATCCGCTACCGAGTGAATGAGTTGCAGGCGGACAGATGCCTCTACTTTATTGACGCTCGTCAAAGCCTACATATGAAACAGGTTTATGCCGTCGCCAGAAAAGCCGGTTGGGCGCCAGAGAGTGTGCAGCTCGAGCATTGTTCTTACGGCACCATAATGGGAGAGGACGGTAAGCCCTTTAAAACCCGCAGCGGTGATACGGTTAAATTGGCCGATCTTCTGAATGAGGCGGTGGAGCGGGCCAATGAGATTGTCGCTGAAAAGAACCCCAGTCTCAGCCAGCAAGACAGAGACACAATTTCTCTAGCCGTAGGTATTGGCGCCGTGAAATATGCGGATCTCAGTAAGGCTCGAACCACAGACTATCGATTCGATTGGGAGTCTATGTTGAGTTTCGATGGCAATACCGCGCCTTACTTGCAGTATGCAGGTACTCGTATCCACAGCCTTTTTGAAAAGGCGGGTGAAGAGCTGGCAAGTTTTGAGGCCAATATTGGTGTTGAGCAAACTGCAGAGCGGGCGCTCGCCCTCTCGCTAATGCGTTTCGCAGAATCCTTGGATCAACTGGCAGAATCGGCGATGCCTCACGATTTGTGTAGTTATCTTTTTGATCTGGCCGGTAAATTTGCAACCTTTTATGAAGCCTGCCCGATCCTAAAATCTGAGGTAGATGCAACCACGCGAGCGAGCCGGTTGGCACTGGCTGCCTTGACTTCAAAAACGCTGGAATGTGGTTTTGAAATATTGGGGATTCAAAGCCTGAAGCGAATGTAGGCTAAGCGTTCTACTAAAATTAGAGGGAATTTTCTGCAATATGCGACCAGTCGGATCGAAATCAAATCCTCTGTGGAATCCCTCCATGCGCCAAAAGCAGCGGACTGCTATGTGGCGCTATGCCGAATTTACCGCTGAGTATCATGGTGGTTCGCCCGAGGATTACCGGACACTGCATGAATGGTCCATCCGCAGCCCGGAAGAGTTCCATTCGTCACTTTGGGATTTTCTGGATATTCTTGGTGAAAAGGGTGAGCGTGCCTATCTTGGCAATGACAAGATGCGTGATGTGCAGTTTTATCCCGGCGCAAGACTCAACTATGCTGAAAACCTGCTGCAAAATGCGGATGAGAGAATTGCCATCATTGCGCACCGAGACGATGGTACCCGCCGCACCCTGACTCGGGCAGAGCTCTATGCTCAAGTTTCCCAGCTGGTACAGGCCTTGCGAGCAGAAGGTGTCAATGTCGGGGATCGCGTCGCCGCGATTGTGACCAACGACATGGAAGCAATAGTAGGTTACCTGGCGACAGCGGCGATAGGCGCAATTTGGTCTTCCTGCTCTCCCGACTTTGGTCCCACCGCTGCGAGTGATCGACTCTGTCAAATCGACCCAGATGTTCTATTGGCGGTGCCTAGCTACTCCTATGCTGGAAAATCTATTGATGTTAGCCCGACCATCAAGGCAGTGGCTGAAGGCTGTGACCTCAAGCGAATTATCTTAATAGGAGAAGAGGTTGATCCCGCTCTAGATCACCTGCCCTGTGTCAGTCTTGGTGACTACCTGGAACCTTGGGACGCGGGGACAATCCAATTTGAACGATTACCCTATGATGCGCCTTTAGCGATCCTGTTTTCGTCTGGCACCACTGGAAAACCCAAATGTATTGTGCATTCCGCGATGGGGCTCTTGATTCAACACAAAAAAGAATTGCTGCTTCATTGCGATATCGATAGGGAAACACGATTTTTCTACTTCACCACCTGTGGCTGGATGATGTGGAACTGGTTGGTGTCTGGACTGGCTCAAGAGGCAATCCTCATCACCTACGATGGGAATCCCTTTTATCCTGGGCGAGATCGACTGCTGGATTTGATTGACGAGGAAGACATTGAAGTATTCGGCACCTCGGCCAAATTTATTGATGCCTGCAGCAATTTTGGGATTCAACCAGGCACTTCTCACAAACTAGAATCCTTGCGCGAGATCCTTTCAACGGGCTCTCCTCTAGTGCCTGCAAGTTTTGAATATCTCTATGAAGAGTGGAAGTCGGATATTCAGGTGGCATCCATCTCTGGAGGCACAGACATCTGCGCATGTTTTCTAGGGGGCTGCCCATTGCTTCCCGTTTATTCGGGGGAGCTTCAGTGCAGTCTATTGGGGATGGATATCGATACTCTGGATGAGGATGGCAATTCGATTGAGGGCAGCCCTGGCGAATTGGTATGCAATAACGCCCAACTATCCATGCCTCTCAGCTTTTGGAATGACGACCAGGGCGAGAAATATCATCAGGCCTATTTCAGTCGATTTGAGGGCATCTGGGCTCACGGTGACTATGTTGAAAAGAGGTCGTCCGGCGGATTTGTTATCCACGGAAGATCGGATACCACCTTGAATCCCGGTGGAGTTCGAATTGGCACAGCTGAAATCTACCGGCAGGTAGATAAGGTTCCAGAGGTGGAAGAGAGCGTGGCTGTGGGACAGGACTGGCAGGGAGATCAGCGCGTCATACTCTTTGTGAAGCTTAAGGCTGGAGTCGGTCTGGATGACGAGCTGAAAACCGAGATTAAACAAAGGATTCGTGCTGGAGCAACGCCTCGACACGTACCCGCCAAGATTATTGCTGTAGAAGCAATTCCGCGAACTCGATCTGGAAAGACTTCCGAGGTCGCCGTCAGAGATACCATTCATGGTAGATCTCTCAAAAACACGGAATCCCTCGCAAATCCCGAGAGCGTAGAGCTCTACCAGAAGATTGAAGAACTTGGTCACTGATCTGTTTATTTGATCGCTTTCGCAAGTACTCTTTTTTTTACATATATGCTCTAATGATGCACCGCCCAACGGGCGGCGTTGTACTTTTAAAACGGGAGTTTTAGTTCATGGGTTCCGAAGATTCTATTGTCATTATTGACGGTGCACGTACTCCAATGGGGAGTTTCGGCGGCGTTTTTAGTTCTATGACTGCGGTTGAATTAGGCAGTATTGCCATCCAGGCAGCGGTAAAGAAGGCCGGTGTTAGCCCCAAAGATGTCGATGAAGTTTATATGGGCTGCGTACTGCAAGCTGGCTTGGGTCAGGCTCCCGCGCGACAGGCAGCTATTGCTGCTGACGTGCCGCATCGGGCTGGTGCGGTTACGGTAAATAAAGTCTGTGGCTCGGGAATGCAGGCGGCTATTTTTGCCCACGATCAGATTATGCTCGGCAGCGCCAAGATAGCGGTTGCCGGAGGCATGGAAAGCATGACCAATGCGCCTCACCTACTGATGAATGCCCGCTCGGGAATAGGCACGGGTCACAAAGAGATGCTGGATTGCATGTTTCTTGACGGACTTGAAGACGCCTACACTGCTAATTCCATGGGGAAATTTGCTCAGGAAACTGCAGATGCCCATGGTCTTACCCGTGAGGAGATGGATGTATTTGCCATCGAATCTTTAAACCGGGCAAACCAAGCCATCGATGAGGATATCCTCGGAGATGAAATCGTTCCGGTAAGCGTCAAGACTCGGCGAGAGGAATATGTGGTTCGCCACGATGAGCAGCCACAGATTGCCAAGGTCAACAAAATACCCTCCCTAAAACCCGCCTTCACCAGAGACGGCACGATAACGGCGGCTAACTCCAGTTCCATCTCTGACGGCGCATCTGCATTGGTCTTGGCTGGCGCAAATCACGCTGAGGAATTGGGTCTCAAGCCGATGGCGAAGATAGTGGCCTATGGGCGTCACTCGCTGGCGCCGCAGCTTTTCACTACTGCGCCTATAGGTGCAATACAGAAAATATTTGAGCTCACTGGTTGGGATAAGGAATCGACCGATCTTTTTGAAGTTAATGAGGCATTTGCCATGGTGGCTCAGCTAACGATAAGAGAGCTCGGCCTAGATCCCACCAAAGTAAATGTCCACGGTGGTGCCTGCGCGCAAGGCCATCCTCTGGGCTCAACCGCCAGTCGTGTAATCGTCAGTTTGATGTATGCCTTGAAGCGTTACGGTAAAAAACGCGGGATTGCATCCATGTGTATTGGAGGAGGGGAAGCGCTCGCCATGGCCATAGAAATGTTGTGACGCAACTTGCCTATTGGCGAGGAACTTTAATTAGATTTTTTCATCTTGAGTAAATAGGCTCTCAAGCTCTTTGCGGCCTTCCTTTGCGAGCTCTGTGAGTTTCTGAAAATCTTCTTTGTACTCTACTGCCTCTCGCAGTAGCTTTTCGTCGTGCTCTCGAAATATTTCAACCTTATCGATGGCTTGTGCTTCGGTGTAGCCTAGCGAAGCCAAGGTTTCTTGAGCCGCCTCGAGGCCGCTGGCGAAATATTCCCGGAAAACATGATCGACGTTCAGCGCATGCAGTTGATAGGCGTGATTTCGATTTACTGCGCGGGCAATAATGCGCAAGTCAGGGTATTTCTTTTTTACGGTTTCAATAATGGCGATGGAGTCTTCCGAGTTCACACAGACCACCATGAGCTGTGCATGGCCAATACCCGCAGCTTCTAAAACATCTATTCGAGAGCCATCCCCGTAAAAAATCTTGTTGCCAAAGCGGCGAACAAAATCTACATGGGATGAGCTTTTATCCAAGGCCGTGAAGGGAATATCGTTTGCCGCCAGCATTCTGCCAATAATTTGTCCAAAACGGCCGAAGCCAGCGATGATCACCTCGGGTTCGTGAGATTCTGGGCTGGTGTCATAATCATCGCCCGCATCTGTATGTCCTTTGGTATCGGAGACCTTTGACCAAAGGGAGACAAGCGGAGAGGTGAGCGCCATAGAAAGCCCAACGGTCAGTACAATCTGATTGACCAGTGCCACTTCCATAAAACCCAAACTGAGGGATTGGCTGAGTACCACAAAGGCAAATTCACCGCCTTGGGAAAGCATAAGACCTAGGCTAACGCTGTCGCGCCAGTTTTGTCCTGTTAGCCTCACTAGGCCGGCGATTACCGAAGTTTTTAGAACCAGGAGTATCAGAGCGCCACCAAAGATCAGTAGCGGATCACTCAACATTAGGCTCAGATCCAGAGTCATTCCCACGGCAATAAAGAATAGCCCCAGCAACAGTCCTTTGAATGGCTCAATATCGGTCTGAAGCTGATGTCGAAAACTGGAATTGGCCAGCATGATGCCGGCGGTAAAGGCTCCAAGGCCCATGGAGAGACCGACCCATTCCACCAGAACAGCGGTCCCCAGCACGATAAGCAGTGCGGCTGCTGTCATGATTTCGCGGCTGCCGTACTGTGCAACTAAATGGAGGCAGGGGTTGAGAAGATAGCGGCTGGCAACCAGTAGACCAGCGATTGAGCCCAATGAAATTAAGCCGTCGACAAAGTTGCCGGGATTTTCAGATGCAGCCTGGCCGGCCCAGATCGAAACCAGAACCAAAATAGGGATAACGGCAATATCCTGCAGCAGCAGAATGGAAAAACCTTTGCGCCCCAGTGCACTGGCGATAATGCCTCGCTCTGCCATAAGTTGTAGAGCAAAGGCGGTTGAGGAAAGCCCAAGGGTCAGGCCAAGTGCAATCGAAATCTTGCCAGTGGTTCCCGCGACAAAATAGAAAAGCAGGCAAAGCAAAATTGCGCTGATCACTAGCTGCCCACCGCCAAGCATGAGAATTTGAGATCTCATGCGCCAAAGTTTATCTGGCGCGAGTTCCAGCCCTATCACGAAGAGCAGCATCACCACGCCGAACTCGGCAAAATGCAAGGCAGCACTGGGGTCTTCAACCAGATGCAGGGTGCTTGGGCCAATCAATGCGCCTGCGGTAAGGTAGCCAAGAATTGAACCCAGACCAATTCGGCGAAATATGGGCACAGCAATTACGCTAGCCAGAAGGTAAAAGAGCACACTTTCCAGCAAATGATGTTCTTCCATTGTTTACGCCTTTTGATTTGAATCCAAATTAGGTTTTGTCGGCCCCAAAAAGATCAAGGGCTGAGTTGATTTTACTCTGGTATATATCGGACGGCGATTCGTGGACTTAATTAGAGTTAACCAAGTATGATCTGGGATAGATAAGCGGGGCCTAGCGAATGAAAAAGTCGAATATCGCCATCTGGAAACGGGATTGGTTCTTGGCGCTGATTCTATCAGCGTTATTCTTGGTATTTTCCCAATCTGCACTTCTGCAGAGCATTGAAAGATTTGCCTACGATTGGGGTTTGCGCGCTTCTTCTGGACAACCCAGTGACCGAGTTGCGGTTATTGCCATCGACGACGAGAGCATAAGCAATATTGGCCGTTGGCCTTGGTCCCGTGAAATTCACGCAGAAATGATTGATGTGCTTTCCGAGGCCGGCGCCAAGGTAATAGGACATACCTCCTTCTTTTTCGAACCGCAACGGGATCCCGGGCTGGATATCGTTGAGAGCATCGGTATCTATTTGGAAGATTTTGGCCTTGCTGCTACCGATTTCGACGCGGACGGTTTTCCCGTATCAGTTCCAGGTTATGGTTTTGAAGAGCTGCGAGCCGTTATTAACGATGAATGGCCCTTATTAGAGCCGGGTGAAGATGAAGACCCTGAGGCCTTTGCTGAGCGGCAGGCAGCCAGTATCGAAAATCTCTCATTCGCTATTGAGGCGCTAGAGCTGCCCGCAGCGGAGCTTCATACACAGGTGTTCGCTGCCGTCGAAGCATTAGATGTAGATCAGATTCTTGCTAACAGTGTCGCTGAAGCAGGGAATGTGGTTTTGCCAATGTTTTTCTATGTGGGCCAACCACTGGGCAACCCGGATATGGCGATGCCCTCTTTTATTTCTGATACCAGCGCGCTGTTTAATATTCAGGATAACGTGCAAGCTGCGCAAAATGGTTTGTACCCTCTTGAATCACTCGGATTTGAAACGCCTATAGATGTTTTAGGCAGTTGGGCAGCTGGGGTTGGACATTTAAATGCGCTGCTCGATGTCGATGGCGGTATTCGTTCAGAGCCTTTGGTGCTGGACTATTTCGGTGAGTCCTATCCCTCTCTGTCTCTTTTACTAGCGGCTCAGAGCTTAAACCTCAGCGTAGACGATGTTGTAGTGAAGCTCGGCGAAGGTGTTGATGTTGGTGGGCTGAGCATCGGCACAGATGACACCTTGCAAATGAATACCTTCTTTTACACGGAGCAAAATGGTCTTCCGCCTTTTCAGGTGGACTCCTTTTATGACGTGATATCTGGAGCCATTCCCGCGAGTAAATATCAGGACAAAATTGTTTTGATTGGTTCCACTGCGGTCGGGTCGGGTTGGGTGCCACTCAGGTAACACCGGTTGATCCCGCTATGGCGCCAGTAGTGACCCTTGCGCATTCGGTGTCCAGCATCCTCAATGAAGATTTCTTCACTAGCCCCAGTTGGAGTGTTTACGCCAGTCTTGGAGCCTTGTTGCTTGTTGCGCTCTATTTAATGCTGCTTTTGCCACGCCTGAACGGCCGTGGTGGAGCTGTCCTTACTGTCGGCCTATTTGCTCTATTGGTAGTTGCGCACTATGTTTTGATGACCCAGCAATCCATGTGGGTGCCCTTGATGATTCCCGCAGCTTTATTGCTTGTCGGCTATACCCTCTTGTCGACGAAACAATTTCTGGTGGCAGAAGCCGGCAAGCGTATGTCGGATATGGAGTCTTCTGAAAGTAACCGCATGCTGGGTCTGGCATTTCAAAGCCAGGGTCAACTGGATATGGCCTTTGAGAAGTTTCGCAAGTGCCCCAAAGACGAGCAGATTGCCGAGCCGGTTTACAACCTCGCGCTGGATTTTGAACGAAAACGCCAATTCGCCAAAGCCGGTGCTGCTTATCAATATGTTTATGATTTTGCGCCGGACTTTAAAGACGTTAAAGAACGCATCGAACGCAGCAAGAAAATGGAAGACACCGTTATTCTCGGCGGTAGTGGTCATGCCGGTGCGGAACTCAGCTTGGATACTGCTGAGAAGCCCATGCTTGGTCGATATCAAGTTCAGAAGGAGCTGGGCAAAGGAGCCATGGGTATTGTTTATTTGGGCGAAGATCCGAAGATTAACCGCACCGTGGCCATTAAAACCATGGCGCTTTCACAGGAGTTTGAGGAAGACGAACTCGAGGATGTTAAGGAACGGTTTTTCCGAGAAGCGGAGACCGCAGGTCGCCTAAACCATCCCAATATCGTGACAATTTATGATGCCGGTGAGGAGCATGATCTGGCCTATATCGCCATGGAGTTTCTCAAAGGTAAAGATTTAGCGCCGCAGACCAAAAAGGACAATTTGCTTTCTCTCGGTAAGTCGATTGAGCTGACCCTAAAGTGTGCTTCGGCCCTCGATTATGCTCACAAGCAAAATGTAGTGCATCGAGATATCAAGCCGGCAAACGTGATGTATGACCCGGAATCTGGTGAGATCAAGATTACTGACTTTGGTATTGCCCGAATCACCGATTCAAGTAAAACCAAAACCGGTATGGTTCTGGGAACTCCTAGCTATATGTCGCCTGAGCAACTGGCGGGCAAGAAGGTTGACGGTCGATCCGATCTCTTTTCCCTTGCCGTGATGCTCTACCAGCTGTTGACAGGAAGCCTGCCCTTTCAGGCGGAGTCTATGGCAACCCTGATGTACAAGATAACTAATGATCCTCATCCGCGTGTGCGTGAGATGAATGCCAGCTTGCCTGAAGAGTTCGAAGCATTCTTTGAAAAAGCCCTGGCCAAGGAAGCCGATGAGAGATTTCAGAGCGGTGCAGAGTTGTCGCGCGCACTGAAAGACACGGTTAGAAAAATAAAAGAAAGACAAAAAGGTTAATCATGGACCTGACCGAAAGCATTGAGATAGTTTGCCGCACGGATACGGGACAAAAAAGAGAACACAATGAAGACGCGGTGGGCTCTGACAATAGCTTGGGCCTAGTTGTATTGGCCGATGGTATGGGTGGGTATCAGGCCGGAGAAGTCGCTAGCGAAATGGCGGTTAATATCGTTTTGTCTGATATTCAGGACAACTATCAGGAAGCGATGACAGAAGAGGTGGACGATTTCACCGGCATGTCCCCAGCCAGCACCCTGATTGAAAATGCCATTGTGAAAGCCAATTCCGCCATTCACTCTTCGGCGCAGCAAAAGAGTCAATATCAGGGAATGGGGACGACTATCGTCGTCGCCCTGATGCACGAAAACATTGTTTCCATTGGGCATGTTGGAGATTCGCGACTCTACCGGTTGCGGGACGAGAAACTGGAATTGATCACCGAAGATCACTCGCTAGTGCGTGAGCTGGTGCGCAAGGGCTATTACACAGAGGCCGAAGCTCGAGAAGCGACCAACAAAAATGTGGTTACTCGGGCCCTTGGCGTTGATTCAGAAGTTGAGCCTGAGGTACAGGAAGACATGGCGCTTTTGGACGACCTCTATTTGCTTTGTTCTGATGGCCTCAACGACATGATTGAAGATCGGGAAATCGAGGATATTTTGCTTCGCTATGGCGCTGATCTCGAGCAAACGGCAGATCAGTTAATTCAACTTGCTAATCAGATGGGAGGAAAAGACAATATATCCGCTATACTTTTGAGACCGGTTAGGCCCTTCGTCACCAAGCTGACACTGTTTGGACGCGTGGGACGCTGGTTTACCGCTAAAAAATAGGCTGATCAATAAAGCACCATGCAAGCTAAACTGCTGATAACTCTCAACAATACTCTGGTTTCCGAGCACAGTTTGGAAGGCGAAGTTACCAGTATTGGTCGCAAATCTGACAGCGATATCCACATCGATAATCCAGCTGTTAGCGGCAAACACGCACGGGTTCTATATATCGGTGGCGAAGCGTTTTTGGAAGATTTGGAAAGCACCAATGGTACTTTCGTAAATAGTGAACGAATTACCAAGCACCTTCTTAAAAACGGTGATCTGATTTCCATTGGTCAGCACCAGCTGAAATTTGAGGGTGCGGCGGAAGAAGAAGGTGATCTAGATAAAACCCTTGTTATAAAACCATACGCGCCCGGCATGGAGGGAACCGCTGCATTTGAGGCGGCGGCTCTCGAAAAAGAGAAGCAACAGAAAGAGGCAGAGGCTAGGGCAGCGGATGTTTCAGATGAAGAACGTCCGGCGCTTCTGCAATTGCTGTCTGGCCCCAATAACGGCAAAAAAATGGCGCTCACCAAATCGATTACGCGTCTCGGAAAACCTGGAGAGCAGGTTGCTGCCATCGCCAAGCGTCCAGCGGGCTATTTTGTTATGCATCTTGGAGGCAATACGCCTCAGCCCATTGTGAATGGCGCTAATGTCGGTACTCAGGCTACGGAGTTAAAGCACGGAGACATTATCGAAGTGGGCAAGATTCGAATGAAGATATTGATCCCTAGCTAGGCCTCCGATAGCTCGAACCAAAATCCAGACCCCTTGGTCACTCCATGAATAACGATCCAGTAGAAACCTATCTAGTCGGCGGCGCTGTGCGCGATGAACTGCTGGGTATTCCAGTGAAAGAGAAGGATTGGGTGGTGGTAGGTAGTACGCCAGAAGCTATGGTGGACAAAGGATTTCGTCCCGTTGGCCAATCTTTTCCGGTCTTTATTCATAGTCAAAGCGGCGAAGAATATGCACTGGCCCGCACGGAAAGAAAGACGGGCAGAGGCTATAAAGGCTTTAGTTTCTTCACCGACCCCAGTGTGACATTGGAGCAGGATCTTCTGCGCAGAGATCTCAGTATCAATGCTATTGCGATGAGAGATAACGGCGAACTGATTGACCCTCTGGGCGGCAGAGGGGATATTGAAAGACGAGTGCTGAGACATGTTTCTGATGCATTTTTGGAAGACCCTCTCCGAGTACTCCGCGTGGCTCGTTTTGTGGCTCAACTGGCAGAATTCGATTTTACTATTGCGTCTGAAACCTTGGAGCTGATGGAAAAAATGGTTGAGTCTGGCGAGCTCGAAGATTTGACCGCAGAACGTGTTTGGATTGAAACCGAAAAAGCATTGCAGACAGTTCGTCCGCGCCTTTACTTTGAGACCCTAAGAAAGATGGGTGCTTTAAAGGTTCTTTTTCCGGAAATTGACCGCCTGTTTGGCGTCCCGCAGAACCCCAAATATCATCCGGAAATCGATACGGGACTGCATATCCTGTTGAGCCTGGATCAGATATGCGCAGAGTCAAATGTGCTTAGGCTTCGATTCTCTGTACTGGTTCATGATCTCGGAAAAGGCACCACGCCTAGAGACCAGTGGCCCAGCCACAATGGTCACGAAGAGCGAGGTGTGAAGCAGATTGAGAATCTGGCGAAGCGACTGCGAATACCGAATGATTGCCGAGATCTTGCCATCAAGGTTTCCCGCTGGCATTTGCACTGTCACAGGGCCTTGGAGCTCAAAGCAGCCACTATAGAAAAGCTTTTTAGTGGATTAGATTTATGGAGAAACCCGCAATTGTTACCTGAGTTTTTATCCTGCTGCCAGGCGGATATCAGAGGCCGAACCGGTATGGAAAACAACGATTATCCTCAAGCCGCATATCTAACGGACTGTTTTCAGGCAGCCTTGACCGTTGATTCACAAAAAATACGGGAAGCCGGTTTTGAAGGTGAGGCAATTGGGAAAAAGATGCGCGAGGCACGGATAGCCGCTATACAAGATGCCAAAGAGCGTCGAGCCAGCTAGAAAGCTTTAGAGGCTAGCCTTGTTCAATGGTTTTGATTAATAACGACTCTTCAAAATCAGAAAATATTTCCGCATGGCCAATCTGTTTTAGCAGTATCAGCCTGAGCTGACCCAGCTGCACCTTCTTATCGTGTGACATAAGGTCTCGTAATTTTGAGGGCTCTATGTCATCAGGCGCCTTGATAGGTAGATTTGCCGCTTGCAACAGGTTTTCAATTTGTTCGACTTCAGCTGAGTCCAACCATCCTAGGCTTTCGGACATGCGCGCAGCCATCGCCATACCGGCACCAACAGCCTCACCATGCAGCCAGTCTCTATAATTTTGCGCTGACTCAATTGCATGTCCAAAGGTATGCCCTAGATTGAGTAAGGCCCTCTGTCCCTGTTCTGTTTCGTCCGCAGCGACTATTTCCGCCTTGGTCTTGCAAGAAATTAGGATGGCTTCGACCATGGCTTCTGAATCGCGTGCCATTAGCCGATCAATGTTTGACTCGAGCCAATCGAAAAAGTCTCGATCGCGAATGAGTCCGTACTTAATTACCTCAGCCATACCTGCAGAAAACTCTCGGTCGGGCAAAGTGTCCAGTGTGCGGGGATCAATAAGCACTGCTTTGGGTTGGTGAAAAGCACCAATCATGTTTTTGCCGAGAGGATGATTGACGGCCGTTTTTCCGCCGACAGATGAATCCACCTGAGCTAAGAGTGTGGTTGGAACTTGGATAAAATCGATGCCGCGCTGATAGGTCGCAGCGGCAAAACCAGCCATGTCACCTATAACACCACCACCTAAGGCGATGACTACAGAAGAACGATCAAATTGGCCCGTCAAAAGCCGGTCATAAATTTTTTCCAGTGTGTCTAGGGTTTTGAAGCGTTCGCCATCTTCGAGAATGAGCTGCTCGGCATCTGCATCACCAAGAGATTGCAGAAGGGTTTCCATGTAAAGAGGTGCCAAGGTCTGATTAGAAATGACAAGAACTTTCTTGTTTCGAGTAAGGCTATGTAGGATCGGATCTGACCAGGACTGATCACCGATCAGTATCGGATAGGATCGTTCCGCTAGTTCCAGCTGGAGCTTCTTCACTTAGAGATTCCTTAGAGTCCAAATACTTCGGGACAACGATTTTTTAGCTCTTCCATGACAGCTGCTGCCATGGAGTTTGGCGACTCCCTATCGGAAGACTTCAACACGATATCTGCGACATCGAGGTATAGTGGGCCGCGTTTATCCAGTATATCGGTTATAGCCCTTTGAGGGTTCTCCACCTGCAGCAGAGGTCGATTGGTATCGTGTTTAACGCGTTGATAAATTTGTTCTGCCGTTGCGGACAGATAAACCACCACACCAGCTTTTCGCAGAATTTGGCGGTTTTTCTCGGAGATGACTGCACCGCCGCCCGTGGCCAACAATATTCCGGTCTGATTACAAAGTTCCGTAAGGATTTCGGTTTCTCTGGCGCGAAAACCGGCTTCCCCTTCAATATCGAAGATCCAGGGGATGTCGGCGCCACATCGAGCTTCTAGCTCATGATCGGAATCAATAAATTGCAGATCCAGGCGGCTGGCAAGGAGTTTACCGACAGAGGTCTTGCCGGCACCCATGGGACCAACAAGGACCAGATTGGCCCTTGCTGTCATTGAGTCGTGATATTGTCGTTTAAGATTTTAGGAGTAATGAACATCAGGATTTCGCGTTTTTCTTGGCTCGTTACTTCGCTTCTGAAAGCTTGGCCAAGGAACGGTAGGCTGCCTAAGACTGGGACACGAGTTTCTTCGTCGATGGATGTCATTTGGAAGATTCCTCCCAACACCAGAGTTTCCCCGTTGTCGACCAAGACCTGAGTCTCGAGTGATGTCACATCAATTGTGGGCTCGCCTCCAAAGACGAGGTCACCGATAGAGTCTTGCGAGATAATCAGATCCAGAATGACTCGATCATCGGGCGTAATTTGAGGTGTTACTTGCAGCGAAAGAACGGCCTCTTTGAACGAGGTCGTCGTTGCTCCACTAGCCGCCGCTTCTTGATAAGCCACTTCCTGACCCGAGCGAATAAGCGCTGTTTGTTTGTCGCCGGTAATCACTTTGGGCTGAGAAACGATTTCGCCGTGTCCCTCACTCTCTAGCGCAGACAATTCTAGATCTACCCATGCCGAGTCACTTAGGAAAGCGACACCGAGACTGGCTGCTGGAGAGGCTACACCTAGATCCACTGCTAATGCGTCTTCTAAAGTGAGGGTGTTCTCATTGTTGAAAAATCCGAGCGGCCCACCATCAGAAAATATCTCCCGAGAGCCACCAAATTGCAGCGCAGAGTCTCCCCCTTCCAAGGTACGAACTCCGGCATTACCCCAGCGAACGCCCAGTTCGTTGCGGAAATCGGTATTTGCGATAACTAAACGAGCCTCAATAAGCACTTGTCGGATGGGTACGTCGATCTGCTCTACTAGCGCAAGAAAAGCACTAATCTTGGCGTCAGTGTCTGTCAATATGATGGTATTGGTTCTGGCGTCCACAATAGCCGAGCCACGTTCAGATAGAGCGCTTGCCGTAGTGCCACTAGCCGTGCTTTCGGCATCAGCTGCAGCATCGGTTTCGGGTCCTATGAGCAATGACGCAATGGTGGTTGCATCAGCATATCGAATACGTACAAATTCAGTTCTCAGTGGTGCCAACTCCTCGAGTTGACGATTGGCTTGCACTTCCAGTCGCTCTCGCTCAGCTATTTCAGCGATAGGGGCGACAAGCAGTACGTTGCCGTCCATGCGTTGATCCAGACCTTTCGCCTTGAGAATAATATCCAGAGCCTGATCCCAAGGAACGTTTTCTAGTCTCAAAGTAATGCTGCCGTTGACCGTATCGCTGGCAACCAGATTTAAGCCGATTAAATCTGCAATAAGTTGCAGCACCGCTCTAACCTCGATGCTTTGAAAATTGAAAGAGAATGTCTCGCCGATAAATTGAGATTGCGCTAGCAGCTCTGCCTCTGCAACTGCAGACAGCGGCTTCACACTTAATACAAAGGAGCTATCCGCTTGATAGGCCAGGTAGTCAAAACCGGCTAGGGTGGTGATACTTACCTGCACCTCGTTGTCGACCTGATCAACGGTAATGTCTCTGATGGGTGTCGCAAAATCTACAACATCAAATATGCGTTCATACTGAGTCGGTATATCAGTTCCGAAAAAGCGTAACAAAATCTGGCTGCCGCTCTGTTCAACATCAGAACTAATTTGGTTGCCAGTAAATTCAAACTGGATATTACCCTCACCCTGTTCGCCGCGATTAAACTGAAAATCCGTAATGCGAGAGCTCGTGGTGCTGGAGAAATTGCTTGCTGGAGCTGCATTGACTGCAGATGGCATCGCTACGGGAGCAGAAGGCGCTCCCGCTGCACTTGAGCCAACTTGAAGAAAGATACGATTACCAGACTGTCGAGCCTCGTACTCCGCGGAGGTTCCAAGGTTGAGCACCAATCGAGTGCGATCGTTTGTACCCAATAGCAACGCTTCGGAAGCATTAGCAAATGAGAGAGAAAATTCGCGTTCCACTACCTCATTTGTTACCTGAGGTAAGTCCAAGACAATACGCGCAGGCTCTTCGATCACATAAACCTGAGTCTCGATTTGTTCGAAGTCAGATAAAACGAGTTCGACCTCAAAGGCGTCCTGACCTAGGGCAGAAAAATTAATTGACTGCACCGAAGTGGCTTGGACATGGCTTGCCATCAATAGCAGCACGAAGCTAATCGTCTGTTTCATGGAAATACCCTTAAAGTTCATGGCTCAGTCCTGAATTAATTTTGTACTTTTACTGATCGAGGTCGCTCTATCCAGCCGCCCTGCCCGTCTGGAACAATCTCGATCACGCTTACTTCGGTGTCGTTAATACTAACAATCTTACCGTGGTTCTGCCCAAGGAAATTACCTGCTCGCACTCGATGAACCGTGCCGTTCGACTCGCTAATAAGTGCCCATGAAGTCCCATTCATCGCAATGCTGCCAACTACGCTGAGTTCGGCAAAATTAAAGCGTTCTAGATACTCTTGCGGTCGATTTGTATCTGGTGGGGCTGAAGGGGTTCCGGTTTCTTGGCGCGTCACAACATTGCGCGGTATCTCGAAAGGTGCTCGCAAGCCGGCAGCAGAATATATGACTGACACGTAGGGCGGGGATGCAGGTAGAGGGTCGATGCGACCACCGCGCTGTGCCTTTTCTTGCTCCATAAAGGAGTACAGATCTTCATTTGAGCTGGATTGGCAACCCATAATCAGTGCGGACAGAGAAAGCGTAATAAAGAGTTTAAAAGTCTTCATCGGCCTAAACCTACTCTCCAGAGTCCCGATATCTGTATGTCTTAGCGTCGATGTTCATAGTCAACAACACTTCGTTATCTCCAGATATTGAAAAGTCGTGTAGCGTGACGATTCTTGGTAAGCCCGCGACACCGCTTACAAAAGTTGCAAAGTCATGATAGCCGCCTGTGGCAACGATATTAATAGGTAGCTCGACGTAATAATCGTGAGCGATCTCTGGCTCGAGAATAATATTTTCAATAGTTAATCCGCTACCCAGACCGGTTTCAGTAACATCTTCCAGGAGGCCAGGCACCTCTGTGTCAGTAGGTAGTTGGCCGATCAAAGTCTCTAGGCGTAACTCCAACTCTTCAAGCTGAAGTCGATAAGCTTCGAGGTTTGCCGCCTGAAATGCTCGCTGAGAAAATTGTTCTCGCAGCTGAGTTTCCGAAGCAACGGCATTGGAAAAAGTGGTATTTAACGCATTTATACGAAAATACCAATAACCACCTATAGCAAGAACAAGTGTCAAAATACAGGCCAAAATTCTAACAATGAGAGGCCAGCTGCCGACGTTGTCGAGACGAATCTCGGTGAAATCGATATTCTGAAGTTCGTCTATTATTCCGCGAAAATCAATCATGGCAGCTAGGCATCAGGGGAATCTTCCCCTTCCTCTTCGTTGTCTACCTGAATAACCATAGTGAAACTAGAACCCTGGTCACCAAGGGTTGGATCTGCATCTACGCGTGTGAGATTTGGAGCAGAGAATTTCTCTGAATTGTCAAGTTGGCGCATAAAGGCGGAAACGCGATTATTGGATTCTGCTTTACCTTCGAGAGAGAGGCTGTTCCCCACAACGGCGAGCTCTTCAATATAAGTTCCATCGGGAATTGAGCGAGCAAATTCATCAAACAGCCGCACAATCTCTGGGCGGTTAGTTTGCAGGCCTTTTATAACTGCCATTCGATCAATCATATCGGCTTTGCTATCACGCAAGGCGCGAATCTCGGCAACCTGGGTTTCAAGGTCATCGATTCCTGTTTGTAGAACCGAGTTTCTCGCTTCCTGAGCATTGATCTTACTGGAAATATTTACTTCCCATGCATAGCCGATCAGCAAGCCCAGTATGAAGACCCCCGAAACAACAACGGTAAACTGTCTTTTTCGTTCCTCTCGGAGCTCTTCGCGCCAGGGTAATAAATTAATATCCGGCATTAGCTCACCCCTCTCATTGCTAGACCAGTAGCGATCAGCAAGCTGGGTGAGATTTTGCTGAGCTGTTTTTGATCAGTGCGCGCACCGCAAGGCATATGTTTAAAAGGATTTGCAGCGACAACGGGCAGCTCGATTTTAGATTCTGTCATCTCTACCAGCTCTGGGCTGCTGACGATACCGCCGGACAGAATCAGACAGTCTAAATTGGTATAGGAGGTCGACGAATAGAAGAACTGCAATGAACGAGATATTTGCTGTATCAGAGAATCGCGGAAGGGCGCCAAAACTTCCTGCTCGTAGTCGCCGGGCAAATCGCCCTCTCTTTCTGCTGCGATTGCCTCTTCCTCTGAAAGGCCATAGCGGCGCTGAATTTCTTCACTTAATTGTTTGGTACCGAAGGCTTCCTCCCGACTATAAACCGTGGATCCTCTGTCCAGTACGTTTATTCGTAGGTTGGTCGCACCGCAATCGACCACCGCAATCAAGCCGTCGTTGTCTTCTTCCAATTGGTCAGCTAATAACGGATAGACTCGCTCGAGACAAAAGGGCTCAACATCGACAATTTTTGATTCTAGGTCAGCCTGCTCGACCATTTCCGTAAGGGCATCGATACCTTCCTTTCGGCAAGCAGCGAGTAATACTTTTACCTGCTCGGTTCCTTCCTCTCCCTCGGCAATGATAGTGAAATCTACGGCGACTTCTTCCAGTGAGTAGGGGATGTACTGTTCAGCTTCCATAAGCAGCTGAGTTTCCAGCTCGTCTTCTGTAAGGTCTCCGGGCATATCCAAAACACGAGTAATTACTGCTGATCCTGGAACGGCTAGTGCAACATGCTTGGCTTTGGTTCGCATTAAGGCAACAGCTTTTCTCAGGGTTTGTGCGAGCGTAGGAATATCGGCAATTTTTCCTTCGACGATGGTATTCGAAGGGATAGGGAAGACCCCGGCATTTTGTACGGTGGTGGTGCGGCCTGAGCGAGAAAGCTCAACAATTTTTAAACTCGTCGAGCCAATATCAATCCCCAATAGAGGCTCGCTTTTTTTTGCTAACAGAGGTATCTGCATCAGTTTCTGCCCATTAGGCCATTATTAAAGACCGGCGATTCAACGCCAACCTCTGGATACGTCCGATATAATGTAGGTCTAATTTTGCCATCTGGCGTCGGATCTCCCAAGTAAATTGAAGATTTTCAACAAACAAATTTTCACCATCCTGCTGAAACTGGCAGCGACTGGAGTTGCAGGAGGCATTTTGATTGCCGCCGCTGCACTAATGTACTTGGTGCCTGGCCTTCCATCTGTCGATCAATTGCGAGATGTGCACTTGCAAACTCCACTTAAGGTCTACGCCAGCAATGGCGAGCTGATTGGCGAATTTGGTGAACAACGCCGATCTCCAGTCAGTTTTGAGCATATACCGGATCATTTCATCAACGCCATAATTTCCGCGGAAGATGACAACTTTTTTGCCCACGGTGGGGTGGATTTAATGGGATTGTTGCGCGCTGCGTCACAAATTGTGACAACTGGCGGAATACAATCTGGCGGCAGTACTATAACCATGCAGGTTGCTCGTAACTTTTTCCTCAGCCTGGAGCAGACTTTTACTAGAAAATTCAATGAGATTCTGCTCGCTCTTGAGATAGAGCATGAACTATCTAAGGAAGAAATACTAGAGCTTTATGCGAATAAGATCTATCTCGGGAAAAGTGCTTACGGAGTGCAGGCGGCAGCAAATGTTTATTACGGCAAAGATATTGGTGATTTAAGCCTGGCTCAGCTGGCCATGATTGCGGGATTGCCCAAAGCACCAAGCTCGTCAAACCCCATCAATGACCCAGATCGCGCTGTTGAGCGCAGGGACTGGATTTTGGGACGGATGCTTCTTTTGGGACATATAGAGGAGCCCGAGTACGCGAGCGCGATTGCAGAACCGATTTCGGCTAGCTATCACGGATCTACCATTACACTAGACGCGCCTTATGTCGCTGAAATGGTCCGTGTGGAGATGTTGGATCGTTTTGGCACAGACGCTTACGAAGCGGGCTTTGAGGTCTATACGACCATAGATCCTGAGCTGCAGCGTGCGTCAGATGATTCTGTAAGTAAGGGAGCCTTCACTTACGATTTTCGCCATGGATATAGAGGGCCCGAGGGTAGATTTACTGAGGTCGAGATGGCTGATATGTATTGGGTGCAGCAATATATCGACCAATTACCCGTGATTTCTGGACTCCTTCCTGCAGTAGTGACAGAGGTTGGCGAGAAGTCGGCATCGGTTCTGGGCCCCAATGGACTTGAGGTAGAGCTTGGGTGGGAGAATGAGCTGTCGAATTTCCGCCGCTATCGCACTGAAAGTTGGCAAAGTGAATACGGCGCCATCGATGAAATGCTCCGCGTGGGAGATCTCGTGCGATTGCGTGAGACCAATGGCTATTGGGGCCTATCACAGGTTCCAGATGTGCAGGCGGGGCTGGTGGCTGTCGACCCGCAAAATGGTGCTATTCGAGCGCTAACGGGGGGTTTTGACTTCTATCAGAGCCGCTTTAACCGAATGGTAAATGCCAATCGTCAGCCCGGTTCGAACATCAAGCCCTTTCTTTACGCTGCGGCGCTGGAAAACGGCTATACCGCGGCTACTTTGATTAATGATGCGCCCATTATTTTTCAGGACGCGGCACTGGAAGATTATTGGCGCCCCGAGAATGACTCTGGTGTCTTTTATGGACCCACAAGATTAAGAAAAGCCCTTTACCTGTCTCGTAACCTCGTTTCCGTACGAATATTGCGGGGCTTGGGTATCGATGCGGCTCGCGAGAGCATTATTGGCTATGGCTTTGAGCAAGAAGACCTTCCCTATAACTTAACTTTGGCTCTAGGTAGCCAGGGGCTGGAGGCGGTGAAGCTCGCTAATGGATATTCTCTTTTTGCGAATGGCGGCTATCGAGTTGAGTCTCATCTCATATCAGAAATTCTTGATCGAGATGGTGAGGTTATTTATCAGGCGAACGCTCCAGTCGCGTGCTCATACTGTTTGATGACCACAGAAGACCAGCCCTCGCAGTCTGAGCTTGAACCATCAATTTTCGAGCAGCAATTCAGCTTTTACTCTGCAGAGCAGGAAAAACCGAAAATCGATATTGCTGAGCAGGTTATGGATCCGAGAGTTTCCTACATCATGGACTCGATACTGAGAGATGTGATTGTTCAGGGCACTGGTACGCGAGCTCAGGTGCTGGGTCGTCAGGATATCGCCGGTAAAACCGGCACTAGTAATGGACCAAGGGATTCGTGGTTTTCAGGTTATAGCCCTGATCTGGTTGCAACATCCTGGGTGGGGTTTGATGACAATGGTTTACTCGGAGTAAATGAATTTGGTGGAACCGCGGCCTTGCCTATATGGATTGACTTTATGGATGTGGCGCTGGAGGATTTGCCCGAGAATCCCCGGCCTCAGCCGGAGGGCTTGGTGACTGTCCTAATTGATCCAGAGACCGGTGAAAGAGCTCCGCCCGGCGCAGAAGGTGCTATTTTTGAGTTGTTTCTGGCGGAGAGTGCACCCGAGCTTTTGACTCAGCAACAGCTAGAGCCCAGAGAAGAGGCCGGGAATATCACCGACTCTCTAT
The DNA here is from genome assembly GCA_018662305.1 of Porticoccaceae bacterium. GTDB lineage: Bacteria > Pseudomonadota > Gammaproteobacteria > Pseudomonadales > GM7GCV1 > JABJGI01. Next base: position 37,638 of record JABJGI010000131.1, read on the forward strand.
TCTAGGTGTACCTGAGTCCCGCAAAAGGGGGTAGAGGGATCAACCCGAGACCAAAATCTTTGGTCTCGAAGCGCAGATTAAGATTTGCTGCTGATGCGACCGCTAAAGCGCTTGTTAAACTTGTCAATACGCCCACCGGTATCCATAACTTTCTGTTTGCCGGTATAGAAGGGATGACAGGTCGAGCAAACATCAATGTGAATGTCTCCGCCGCGGGTAGACTTTGTCACAATAACGTTGCCACAGCTGCATGTGGCTTTCAGCTCTTCGTATTTTGGATGAATATCTGTTTGCATAATCTTCGCCTTAATGTTGTCGTGCCGCCGTCCCTCTCAGCCCTTATGGCTTCTGGGTACGGCACAGTAGCGTGCAGAAAAGAGCGCGCATACTAGCAGAATAAATTCCGATGACAAGCACATCCTACTTACACGTCGCCCTTCCCTGTCCGCTGCGAAAGCTCTTTACCTATTCCTGTTCTGTACCCCATTCCGTAGAAGCAGGAGACTGGGTCATGGTTCCCTTTGGCAATCGTCAAGTTGTTGGCTTGGTTGTGGAAGTGGCAGAGCAGGTGCAAACAGAGTTTGAAATAAAGTCTGTAGAGAAGGTGGTCCGAGAATCATCAAGGATCCCGACGGAATTATTGGAGCTTATAAACTGGTGCTGTCGCTACTATCACGCAGTTCCCTGGGATTTGATTTCAGCTTTCCTGCCTTCGCGAGTACAAGCAGGAAAATCTCCAAGAATGGTGACTCGATGGCAAATAAATGCTGAAGCTAGTGCTCAGATAAGCGCTAAAGCGAAGAGGCAAAAACAGTTGTTCGAGTGGCTTTCCGAGAAGGGCGCGAGCGAAGAGCTCGCAATCTCGGAAGCCGGCTTTTCTAAAGCATTGCTCGCACAGCTAAAAAAGGCCGGTGCTGTAGAACCGTCCTATGTAGATCCCAAATCGCAACACATTCGGGAAGATATCGATCTGATCGAGCCGACTGCCGATCAGGCTGAGGTGCTAACTAAGATTGATAAAGAAGGAGCGACAACCTTTCTTCTTGAAGGCATTACTGGCAGTGGAAAAACCCTGATCTATCTCCACTTAGCGCAAAAGCTGCTTGCGCAGGGCAAACAAGTATTGATTCTGGTTCCGGAAATTGGGCTGGTTCCACAAATGGTTACCCAGTTTGAAGCATTGGTGGCCGAGCCAGTCAGTTACCATAGTGGTTTGACGGATTCGCGGCGCGCCGAGATTTGGCACGATTGTCTAAAGGGTCGATCTCTAATCGTGATTGGCACACGCTCGTCGCTGTTTTTGCCATTCAAGAACCTTGGACTAATCGTTGTCGACGAGGAGCATGATCATTCCTATAAGCAGCAGGAAGGGCCAAGATACCAGGCGCGAGATGTTGCCGTGGTTCGAGCGTCGAACCTAAAGATCCCTATTGTTCTCGGATCAGCCACACCTTCGTTAGAAAGCATAGAAAACGCCAATCAGGGAAGCTTTCAAAGGTTAGAGCTTAAGCAACGAGTCGGTGACGGAGCACTCCCAGCTTGGAAATTACTGGAAGGTGTTGCCTCTTCCGAAGATGCAGGTCTGCTTCCGGATTCTCTCATGGCAATTCGCGAGCAGCTGAAATTGGGAAACCAAGTTCTTATTTTCATTAACCGACGCGGATACTCCCCTTGCCTGAGGTGCAGTCAATGTGGCTGGCAAGCCCGGTGTGACCAATGTGATTCACGCTACACCTATCACAAAGCGGCCAATCAACTGCGGTGTCATCGCTGTGATTTGCAGCACCCCACTCCGATGGAATGCCCGGTGTGTGCCAGTCGGCAGCTTAGTTTTTTGGGGCAGGGCACGGAGCGCATCGCCCAAAAGTTGGCGGAGATATTTTCTGAGGTTCCTCTGATTCGAATAGATCGTGATGCCACGCGCGGAAAAGATGGGATTCAGAGGAAGTTGGACGAGGTGCATGCCTCTGGACCAGCAATCTTGGTTGGCACGCAGATGTTGGCAAAGGGGCACCATTTCCCCAGGTTGGCTTTGGCATTGATTCTAGATATTGACTATGGATTGATGAGTTCTGATTTCCGCGCCTCTGAACACTTAGTGCAGTTGCTGACGCAAATTGCAGGGCGAACCGGACGGAGTTCGATTGAGGGCCAAGTGCTTTTGCAAACAGAGTTTCCCGGACACCCAGTATTGCAGGATTTAATAACCCATAACTATTCACATTTCGCCAACGAGCTACTGCAAACACGTAGACAGTGGTCATTGCCCCCATGCACCTTTATGGCAGTTTTGCGCACTGAATCCGAAGATATTTCTATGTCACAAAAGCTTTTGTCCGAACTAGTGCAGGTAGCTGAGAATAGCGAGCTAGACGACTGTGAAATTATTGGTCCGGTGCCCTCTCCTACTGAAAAACGTAATGGTCGCTATCGATTCCAGCTGCAGATTTCCTCAGCAACCCGGTCCAAACTCCATGAACAGTTAAGTGTGTTAGTTGCATACCTTGATCAGCGCCGGCTAAACAAGAATTTGCGCTGGCATTTAGATGTAGATCCTGCGAGCTTGGATTAAATCCCTTCAGTCCAAAATGACAGCCTGGAGCAAACTCTTGTTTAGCTGACCGGGCTGAAGCGCTAGAATGAGCTTGTCCCACTTGCAGTGATTTTTATGGCCAAGTCTGCCTCTCGCGGAGCATCAAAAAATTCTTCTTCCAGCCCGGCAACAAGCTTTGGCTCTGGCTGGCTGATAACCGGATTCATGCTTGGGGTTTTTGCAACTCTTGGGGGGCAGTGGTTGTTGGACTATGGTTTTGGCAATAATGCCATTCCGGAAAACAGTTCTTCAGCACAAGAGTCGAATACGGACTTTGAGTTCTACACCCTACTAGGTGATATTGAGGTCGATGTTTCCGATGTCGAGGTTGTGAACCCTGAAGAGGACAATCTTATCTACTGGCTGCAAGCAGCATCTTATCGGGATCTTGCCGATGCAGAAGATATGCGAGTCAGTTTATTGCTGCAGAATATGGAGGCCAACGTAAAACCCTTCAGTCATGAGGGTGTTCTTTGGCATCGAGTCATTGTCGGTCCCTATCAAACCCGCACGCAGATGAATAATGCAAGACAAATTCTGATTAGCGCTGGAGTTTCTCCATTGTTGATACCTGAATATCTTAGCCAATAGTCATATTTCCTGCGGCACGCTTGAAATAACAGCATTTCACCCTATTAAAGTAGATTCTTGCCGCGTTTTTTTGAGCGGTATCCCCTATATGCATACCCATGATCTTGGAGAAAGTTGATGGAACAGTATCGTGGTACAACTATTGTGTCGGTTCGCCGTGGAGACAAAGTCTGCATTGGTGGAGATGGGCAGGTAAGCCTCGGCAATACCGTAATGAAAGGCAATGCCCGCAAAGTCAGACGCTTATATAAGGATCAGGTGATAGCCGGTTTTGCCGGGGGAACTGCTGATGCTTTCACCCTGTTTGAACGCTTTGAAGCTAAGTTAGAAGCCCATCAGGGTAATCTGGTGAGGTCGGCTGTAGAGCTGGCAAAGGACTGGCGCACAGACCGTATCCTGCGTCGATTGGAAGCCCTACTGGCTGTTGCTGATGCGGAATCTTCACTCATTATTACGGGCAACGGTGACGTTATTGAGCCGGAAGATGATTTGATTGCTATCGGATCTGGCGGGCCCTTCGCGCAATCTGCGGCGCGGGCACTATTAAACAATACTGACTTGGAAGCGCGCGAGATTGTAGAAAAGTCTCTTGAGATCGCTGCGGATATTTGTATTTACACCAACCACAATCGAACCATTGAGGAGCTTTAGTCGATGTCCCAAATGACACCTCGTGAAATTGTTCATGAGCTCAATCGCCATATCGTTGGACAGGATCAGGCCAAGCGTGCGGTAGCAATAGCTCTGCGGAATCGCTGGCGCCGTATGCAGATTGAAGAACCGATGCGCAGTGAAATTAGCCCCAAGAATATTTTGATGATTGGCCCTACAGGTGTGGGTAAAACCGAAATCGCTCGGCGCCTGGCAAAATTAGCTAATGCGCCGTTTATCAAGGTAGAGGCTACAAAATTTACTGAAGTCGGTTACGTTGGCAAGGATGTTGAATCAATCATTCGTGACCTGACAGATATGGCGATTAAGATGCAGCGCGAACAGGAAGTTGAGCGCGTAAGTTATCGCGCACAGGATGCGGCGGAAGAGCGTTTGTTGGATATTCTTTTGCCGCCAGCCAGGGGTGGGGAATCAGGCGAGTCTCCCGACAGCAATACCCGCCAAATCTTTAGGAAAAAGATTCGCGAGGGAGAGTTAGACGACAAAGAAATCGAACTCGCAGTGGCCAGTCAAAAACTGGGAATGGAAATTATGACCCCGCCTGGCATGGAAGAAATGGCGAATCAGCTGCAGGATATGTTTTCCAATATGGGCAATGCTCAGAAGCAGAATCGAAAGATGCCGCTCAAGCAAGCCAAGAAGCTTCTAGAGGAAGAGGAAGCGCAAAAACTTATCGATCAGGAATCGATTAAAACTTCAGCGCTTCAAATGGTCGAGCAAAATGGCATTGTCTTTATCGATGAAATTGACAAGGTTGCGAAGCGTGGTGAAGTCAGTGGAACTGACGTGTCGCGTGAAGGAGTTCAGAGAGATCTGCTTCCTTTGATTGAAGGTTCAACCGTCTCCACCAAGCACGGTATGGTGAAGACTGATCACATTCTCTTCATTGCTTCTGGAGCATTTCACCTGAGCAAACCCTCCGATTTGATTCCAGAATTACAGGGTCGATTGCCAATACGAGTCGAGCTAGATGCGCTTTCCGCAGGTGACTTTGAACGAATTTTGCAGGAGCCGGATGCGTCACTCACCAATCAGTATCAGCAGTTGCTGCAGACAGAAGCGGTACAACTAGATTTTGCCAGTGATGGTATTGAGCGTATTGCGCAAACTGCCTGGGCGGTCAATGAGAGAACTGAGAATATTGGTGCTCGACGGCTGCATACCTTGATGGAAAAGCTGCTCGAGAATGTGTCCTTTGACTCGGCAGATCTTGAAGGAAAGGCATTGGTTATAGACGCCGCTTACGTCGATCAGCAGCTCGAGGAGCTCGCTGCAGACGAAGACCTCTCTAGATACATACTTTAGGTTGTGATTAATAGTGACTGAAGATACTTCCCCTAAAATTCCAGCCAAAATTGCCGTCCGCGATGAGGGTCGCAATATGGTGCTGGAATATGACGCCGGTGAAACTGCGGAATTGCGGGCAGAGTATTTGCGGGCAGAAAGCCCGAGCGCAGAAGTAAAAGGCCATGCTGGAGTCGGCGGCGAGCTGCCCACAGGTAAGCGTCATGTAAAAATTACAGCGGTCAAACCTGTAGGGCATTATGCAGTCGCCATTCACTTTGACGATGGCCATGATTCAGGGATTTACACTTGGGAATACCTGCGCCACTTGTATCGGCAGGAAAAGCGCCTTTGGCCGGAGTACCAGAAAAAACTACAGGAGTTAGGCAAAGGGCGAGAACCTGATGTTCAGGTAATTAGATTGGTGGATCCTTCTGCGAGTTAGATTTTTTTGCTGCTAGTAGCCAAGTAAACTTAGCGAGAGGATGGCAAAGCCTGTGCCAAGGAACGCCCCAGCGATCACGTCAGAGACAAAGTGCACTCGTAAAAATATTCTTGAGAGCCCGATGGCGCTGGCCCAGATATACATAGGAAGGGCAGCCGCCGGAATAAAGTGACTGACGATGCAAGCCATAAGAAATCCACCCGCTGTGTGGCCAGAGGGGAAGCTAAACTCGTCAGAAGGATTGTGAATTCGTTCCAGTCGGTCGACCACCAGATAGGGTCGGCGGCGTTTAAAAGTTTTCTTTAGCACCGAGTAGGCAGGCAGCTCAAAGGCAAATGCGAGAAAACCACTCAGGGTTACGGCCAGTCCAACCTCACGGGAAACTACCAGCAGTAAAGCTGCAAGAACTAGGTATGCGTAACCGTCTCCGGTAAAAGAAATAGCCCGCGCCGCTTTATATAGGTGCAGTTTTTGCTCAGTTAATCCCAGAAATACGTAGAGCCGCGCATCTATTTCAGCGAGTAGTCTCATTAAGGGGTTTCTGGGTTGGCTCATGCTTATATGATTCAATTTTTACCAGGCAGGGTTCGTTGCACATGGCAGAGATAGTATGGCACTCTTTTGACACTAATTTTACAGGATCATAGCGGCCTATTATCTCGGTAACACTTGCCAGAGGCGGCATTTTCACAAATCTTGTCATTCTTTAACTGCGGTCAACTGCCTTGAAAGATTTTTCTCAGCTATATGAGCTGTTTCTAGAGCGTCATGGTAACGATGAAGCTACGGCATTAGCTTCCCTACCATCTGCTGCCGGAGTCAGAACCCTTCGAGCGCTTGGCGACGATCGCTACTTGTCGCAAATTGCAGTTTGTATCTTCCAGGCAGGATTTGTCTGGCGGGTTGTGGTGAACAAGTGGGATGGGTTCGAGTTGGCCTTTAGCAAGTTCAAACCCTCAGCAGTAGCTCATTTTTCAGATGAGCGCGTGGACGAACTTATGCAAGATGAGAGCATCATTCGCAATCGCCAAAAAATACTGGCGGTTCGAGAAAATGCCGCCTTTGTCTACTTGCAAAGTCAGAAAACAGAAGGCTTTGGTCGGTGGGTGAGTGATTGGCCTGCTGAGGATGTGGTTGGGCTTTGGCAAGAACTGAAGAAGCGCGGTTCTCGGCTTGGTGGAAATACCGGCCCGCGGGTATTGCGCCTAGTCGGAAAGGATACCTTCCTTCTCACCGAGGATGTTTGCCGCGCTTTGCTCCGTCATGGCCTTGTATCCGATCTCAGTCCTAATTCCCTTGGCGGTCAGCGCAAAGCTGAAAAGGCCTTTCTTGACCTGCAACAGCAATCCGGTTGGTCGCTCTGCATGCTGAGTCGTATGTTGTCTTTTACCGTATAGAGAGCCGGTATCAGCGGTATAACTAGCATTCAAAAATCCCCTTAAATCGCTGAATAACTTGCGAATTCGGGTTAAGCTGCGCATCCTTTTTTCTACAATGCGTCCATGACAGAAGAAAAAACCACTCATTTCGGCTTTACCGAAGTTCCTGAGAGCGAAAAAGTGAATCGCGTTGCCGGCGTATTTCATTCGGTTGCTGCCCAGTACGATTTGATGAATGACCTAATGTCCTTTGGAATTCATCGCGTATGGAAACAAATCACTATCGAATCTTCGGGAGTTCGGCGCGGAGCTAGAGTCCTTGATCTAGCGGGTGGAACGGGTGATCTAGCGGCGGCATTTGCCAAACGGGTTGGCGATGAGGGCCAAGTGGTTTTGGCGGATATTAATGATGCAATGCTGTCCGTTGGACGCGACAAGCTGGCAGATACCGGAAGCTACAATCGCATTCGTTGGGTTCAGGCAGATGCGGAAAAGCTTCCCTTCGAAGATAAGAGCTTTGACTGCGTCACTATTGCTTTTGGGTTACGTAACGTCACACGAAAAGAAGCGGCTTTAGAGTCTATTTACCGCGTCCTAAAGCCAGGCGGTAGATTGTTAGTGCTGGAATTTTCAAAGCCCCTAAGCCCAGCTTTGGAAATGATCTATGATCGCTATTCCTTTGATTTACTTCCAAAAATGGGGCAATGGGTAACTGGAGACGCAGAGAGCTACCGTTATTTAGCGGAGTCTATTCGCAAGCACCCGGATCAAGATACTTTGCGGTCGATGATGGAGACTGCGGGGTTTAATAGCGTGAGCTATACCAACTTGACGGGTGGGGTCGTTGCGCTGCACAAGGGGTTTCGGTTTGATTCCTGAGCAGTTACTGCGGCTGGCCGAATCTGGCATAAACAAAGCGCTAGAGACTGATTCGCTTGCATCTTCAGAGCTGTCCTCTTTAAAGGGCAAAACATTTGCAGTGGAGTGTCAAAGCCCACCGGTGCCCCTTAGTCTCAGAGCTGGGGCTTCCGGAGTCTGCCTAAGCAACGGCGTTGATGAAGATGCTAGCGTGGTTTTGGCGGGCACTTTACCCGCTTTGATGAGTCTCGCTCTGTCAATTGCCAAAGATGAATCAGATTTTTCTTCTTCCGGTGTAGAGATACGTGGTGATGTGGGTGCCCTTTTGCAGCTCAGCCGATCATTGTCGAAACTAGACGTCGACTGGGAGGACATCCTGGGTGATTTTATTGGAGAAATTCCGGCCCGGCTGTTTTTTCTTGGACTAGAACGATCAAAAGATAGAGCTCCAGTGATAAAGGAAAAAGTATCAGAAGTAAGCGCTAGCTTTTTAACTGAAAATATGGGCGTAGCTCGATCCGAACAAACCATTGAAATTCGTGAGAACCTGCGTCAGCTCCAGTATCGCCTCGACCGCATTCAGGCGCGAATTGGGGAGCTAAATTCTAATGTGGAGGTAACGGACTAATGCGTGCATTAAGTCGATTAATCTCTATTTGGTGGCTTGCTTGTCGCTATCGCCTGGATGAATTAATTCCCTCTTCCGCGCCCTTAGTCACCAAGTTGATCTTTTGGCCCGCCCCTCTCATTGGTGCCGGAAATAAAAATGTACCTCGAGCAGAGCGGTTAGGCAGCTTTCTTCAGTCTCAGGGGCCCATTTACGTCAAATTCGGCCAATTGCTCTCTACTCGCCCCGATCTCTTGCCTAACGACATCGCAAAAGAACTGCAAAAACTACAGGATCAGGTTCCACCCTTTGATCCACATCTGTTTAAGCAAATAGTTGAAGCCGATTTAGGCGCACCAATAGACGAACTTTTCGCCCAATTTGAATCTGAACCCTTGGCATCGGCCTCTCTGGCCCAGGTGCACGGGGCGGTTTTGGAGAATGGTGACCGAGTTGTGATCAAGGTATTGCGACCCGGAGTGCATCAGCAGGTACAGAAAGACCTGCGATTAATGCGGGTATTAGCTAGCCTGGTTGATAGGGCCGGTTCGGATGGCAAGAGACTGCATGCTCCGGAAGTAGTTGCCGACTATGAAGCGACAATCTTACGAGAGCTGGATTTGCAGCATGAAGCCGCTAATACGCAGATTCTCAGAGACAATTTTAACTGTGATACAGATCCTCACCCGGCCAACTATACGCCAAAGGTTTACTGGGACTTTGTGCGAACCAATATATTGGTTTGTGAGCGAATTCAGGGTATCCCGGTAAACAACCGAGCCGCCGTGCTTGAGCAGGGCACCGATTTAAAGCGCTTAGCAGAGATCGGAGTGGAGATATTCTTCACACAGGTGTTTGACCACAATTTCTTTCATGCCGACATGCATCCGGGCAACATATTTATCGCCTCGGAAAATATCGATAAACCTCAATATATCTCAGTGGATTGTGCCATTGTCGGCACGTTGACAGATGCAGAGCGTAAATCTCTGGCGAGCATGCTTATTGCCGTCTTTAAACGCGATTATCGGCGCGTGGCCGAAGTACAGATAAACTATGGCTGGGTGGCGCCGGATACCTCGGTTCATGAGTTTTCGGCTGAAATCAGAAAAGTCTGCGAACCGATATTCGCCAGACCTCTTAGTGAAATCTCTTTCGCCGATATGCTGGTCAGTCTCTTCAGTACGGCGCGTAAATTCGATATGCAGGTTATGCCCTCGTTGGTGTTGCTGGAAAAAACCATTATTAATATCGAGGGGTTGGGACGGCAGCTCTATCCAGAGCTCGACCTTTGGGCAACTGCAGCACCTTTTTTAGAGAAATGGTGGAAGAGGCAACACTCGCCACGGCAGTTGCTGCGGGATCTTAAAGAAAAGGCGCCCGACTATATTGAAGACTTGGCGCGGCTTCCCGCTCTTACGCGAGAAATATTAGAGCAACAAACAAAGCAGCAAGTCGCAGCAGAGGGGCGTTCAAAGCGGCTGAGCTTTGCGGTGATCGGCGCGGCTTTTGTGGGTATTGCTGCGGGATTACTTTTGGGCGCGACTGAGGCTCTGCCGCAGATCTCTTCAATTGCGCCAGCAATTCTCGGCTTAACTGGGCTTTATTTGCTTGTTCGTGCCGCCTGAGGCGCCGATAATGCCCGGCCATTGGTAAACACACGTGTCAAAGTCTTTAACTACTATGCTTGATCAAGTTAGCTGGAACGAAAATGGGTTGGTTGCTGCAATTGCGCAGGAAGCCAGCACTGGTCGCGTGTTAATGATGGCCTGGATGAACTCCGATGCCCTTGCCGAGAGCCTGGAATCCGGTTATGCCACATACTGGTCTCGCTCGCGCGCGCAAATCTGGCGCAAAGGAGAAAGCTCCGGTAATCGGCAAAAAATTCAGGCGGTCGAGTTGGATTGTGATGGCGATACGGTATTGCTAAAGGTAGAACAGCAGGGCGGCATCGCCTGTCACACTGGTCGAAACTCCTGTTTTTATCGGCGAGCGGAGGATGGCAATTGGATAGAGACAGAGCCAGTACTAAAGTCTCCTGAGGAGATCTACGGCAATGAGTAGCGACATATTATTGGAACTGCAAAGAGTTCTCGAGCAGCGTAAATCTGCTGATGCAGAAGATTCTTATGTCGCGAGTCTATACAGTCAGGGGCTCAATAAGATTCTGGAAAAAGTTGGTGAAGAGGCTACCGAAACTGTATTGGCAGCCAAAGATGGAAACCGAGAAGAGCTGGTCAAAGAAACGGCCGATCTCTGGTTTCATACAATGGTTATGTTGGCGGATCAGGGTTTGTCTGCCGAAGATGTGATTAACGAATTAGCGCGACGTTTTGGACTATCCGGACTGGATGAGAAAGCGTCTCGCACATCATGAGGTAAGTGAAAATGGGACTAGGTGGAATCAGTATTTGGCAGCTATTAATCATTTTGGTGATTGTGTTGTTGTTATTTGGTACGAAAAAACTGAAGGGCATTGGCTCAGATCTTGGTGGCGCGGTCAAAGGGTTTAAAGACTCGATGGCAGATGATGAAAAAACCGCTCAGGAAAATACTCAAGAGCAGGTTTCTGCTGAAGAGGCTGAGAGTGCGACCGCTGAGGAAGAAACCCAAAAACAGGATAGTCCTCAGTAAATCCTTAGATACGATACTTCATAGCTGAGCATCTAGATGTTCTCCATCGGCTTTGCCGAACTGCTGGTTATTGCTGTTATCACCTTGTTGGTGGTCGGCCCAGAGCGCCTGCCCGAAACCATAAGATTTGTCACCCTCAATCTCGCCAAGTTTAAGCGCTACTGGCAGAGCACGCGGCGCGATATAGAAAAAGATTTAGGCCTCGCCGACATTCGTCGCGAAATTCATAACGCTGCCGTGATGGAGCACCTTGAAGAAACCAAGAAGAAGCTCAACAAGCCGCTCGAATCGCTTACTGAGACGGAAGCCGCTGAATCCAGCAAAAAAGAATCTGACTTGGTCGAGGAAGTACTGGCGGAAGATAAGAAAGAGCTCCCAGCCGACGGAGAACCATCAATAGCGCCAGCGGTTGATAAAGAGGGTGAGCCTTCAGCGGATAGAGAGCCCTCAGCCAAAGATAATATAGAGCCCACCGAAAACAGTATTGCCCCCAAATGAGCGGATCAACAAAAAGAACCGAGCAGTCCTCAACTACTGAAAATGGCGAGGAGCAACAACAGACGTTAATCGAGCATTTGCTCGAGTTGCGCACCCGAATTATTCGCGCAGGCATCTGCATAATAGTGCTGTTCCTAATGCTCTTTGCCGTTGCAAATCCGCTCTATGAAATTCTTTCCGAGCCACTTCGAGCCATGATGCCGGAAGGCACCTCGATGATCGCAACCGATGTGGCTTCACCCTTTTTAGCACCACTCAAGTTAGCGCTTATGCTGGCGGTATTTCTGGCGATGCCCTACGTTTTATATCAGGTTTGGGCCTTTGTTGCCCCCGGCCTATATAAGAACGAAAAAGCGGTGGCCATGCCGATTTTTATCAGCAGTGTCGTCCTATTTTATTGTGGTATCGCATTTGCTTACTTTGTGGTTTTTCCACTGGTCTTTGGTTTCTTTACCAGCGTGGCACCCGAATCCGTTTCAGTGATGACAGATATCAACAGCTATCTCACTTTCGTGATGAAGCTGTTTTTTGCCTTCGGTCTCGCATTTGAAATTCCCGTTGCCACCTTCCTGCTAATTCGTGCGGGCATTGTGAGTGCGAAGGATTTGGGCGCCAAGCGACCTTATGTGCTGATCTTCTGTTTTGTTATCGGCATGTTTATGACGCCGCCGGACATCTTTTCTCAAACACTGCTTGCCTTCCCAATGTATGCCCTGTTTGAACTGGGTCTGCTGTTCAGTAAGATTTTTGTGCCAGTGCAGGAAGAGAACGAAGAAAAAGAAGAAGCTGGGGAAGCTGAAGAGTCGGGAGGAAGCTCAAAAGGCGATAAGGTTTATGAAACCGATGCTGAGCGAGTTGCCAGGCTAGAAGAGGAAGACGCCTGGATTCCGAACAAAGACAATCAGAGCTAGTAGTGAGGCGGCTTTTCTTGACCGGCGGTGGCTCCGTCTGGGGTTTGATCCGCTAATTCCTCGTACTGTTCGCTGAGCTGCTCTAGCTTCTGCTCAAGAGCATCCATGCGTAACTGTTGTTTATAGAGTGCATCATTCATTTTTTCCAACTCATCCTCCTGAAACGCGAGTTTTGACTGCAAGTCGGCAATATCTTCTGGTTTGAGCTGAGTCAATTGGATGGCCTTAATGGTTGGAGCGAATAGAGTGAAATGATCTAGTGGAGTATTCTATTCCATCCAAAAGGAATTAGAAGACACTGGCGCGATTACTCGATCTGAATATCCATGAAGTTTTTCAATTCAAAATCAAAACCAAAGTTGGCCGAAACTAAAATAGGCTTAGCGCTCGGCGGTGGCGGCGCCAGAGGCTTTAGCCATATCCCTATACTGCAAACTCTGGATGATCTCGGGGTAAAGCCCGCACACATTTCTGGTACTAGTATGGGGGCCATTATCGGCGCCATTTATGCTGCCGGGAAAACTCCGCAGGACATTCGTGACATTGTCGACAGCATGGTTATCTATAAAGGTGAAGGCCTGAAGGATATTTTGCAAAAACGCGGTTTGCGCAAATGGTTTGAGCTCATCGACCCCAATTTTTTTAAGAAGGGTGGGGTAATCAAGGGCGACAAAATCCTTGAATTTCTGCGCGAAATTATTGGTGTCGAAACCTTTGAAGAACTTCAAATTCCGCTGACTATTGTCGCCACGGACTTTCATACTGGTGAAGAAGTGGTATTTGAGTCGGGGCCACTGATGCCCGCAGTTCGTGCCAGCATGTCATTGCCCGGATTGTTTGAACCAGTCAGGCATGAGGGCCGCATGTTAATCGATGGTGGCGTGGTTAATCCGGTACCTCACGACCTGCTACTGGATATGGAATTTGTAATTGCAGTAGATGTCAGCGACTTACCTCAGGCGACGGGGCAAGTGCCCGGAGTAACGGATGCGCTTATGGGCGCGGTGGAAATAATGGGGCGGCAAATAGGAAGCACGCGCAGAGCCAGCAATCCTCCGGATATTTTTCTTCGTCCCGAATTTGGTGGAATAGAAATGACTGACTTCCATAAAGCGGAAAAGATTTTTGCTGATGCTGAGCCGATTTGTGAACGGCTTAGAGAAGAGTTCTCCGAGAAATTTGGGATCGAGACTAGGGAATGTTGACACACAAATTAACCGACTCCTGAAAACATGACCATCGAATACAAAATCAATGAACCCATCAGCGCCGATCAGTTTCTCGATTTGTTAGAAAGCTCAACTTTGGCAGAACGGCGCCCAGTTGAAGACAGGCAATGTCTGGAAGGTATGATTGCTAACAGCAATCTTGTTGTGAGTGCCTGGGTTGGTGGTGAGTTAGTAGGGATCGCGCGAAGCCTGACAGACTTTCACTATGCCTGTTATCTCTCCGATCTGGCTGTCAGCAAAAGTCATCAGAATGTTGGCATTGGCAAGAAGCTGCAGGCCATCACCCAAGAGCAGCTTGGTCCACGCTGTAAGCTGATATTGATAGCCGCGCCAGACGCAAACCACTACTACGAGAAAATTGGATTTAGCAGTAATCCGCGTTGCTGGGTGCTTGAACCGGATTCAACTATTCGGCAATAGCACAAGTCTTCAGTCTTCGAGCACTTCCTGTCTCTGTCGCTCGTACTCTTCGTAATCTGTATCGATTCTGGCAAAGCACTGTTCCTGCTGGCCGGGAGGCTGCATCCGGCATTCTTCTTCCTGATTGGCTTGAATGCTGTTGTAGAGGCTTTGGTTACTGCATCCCACTAACAGGAGTGGAGCGAGCAGACTGACAGAGGCTATCTTCATTGAATACTCGTATTTCTATGGCATCGGGCTTTAGGATTCTATTGCTGCGATTTGGTTCCCCTATTCTTTGCGGCAAAGTATTCGGGCTGAGTCTCGGGCTAAAACTTTGGGAGGGAGGTCACCAGACTTTCGAGGTTTTGCGTGGCAATAATTTCGATATCGGCAGTTGAGGTTTCAAAGGTATTGAGCACCACCAGTTGGCTGCCCGCAGCCGCAATAGCAGCCTGAATTTCATCGGAAGGTTCCCACTTATGGATTACCACAGATACTCCGGTATCTGTCAGTACAGCGGTGAGATTTTGGAGATCATCTTCAGTCCAGTGAATGTCCTGTTTTACAAAGTAACCTTCAACGTAAATACCAAACTCGGTGGTGAGGTAGGCAAATTCATCCGCCAGAGCGTAGATATAGGAATCTGTCTGGGCCAGGGCTAATTCGTAATCGCGCTTTGCTGCAAGAATGTTTGAAGACAGATTTTGCTCGTTAGTGCGAATGAGTTCAGCATCATTTGGAAAGAGTCGAACCAGGTCGTTGGAGATATTTTTTGCCGAGCGAATAATATTCGCGGGGCTCAGCCAGAAGTAGGGTGAAGCTTCTCCAGTGGATGGCGAGTTAACCACCGAAACGCCGGTTAACTCTGAGGAATAGGGCAGTGTGGCGTCGATATTTACTATGCTTATATTTTGTTCGCGCACTGATAGAAAGAGAGGATCGTATGGCCACAGATTGCCCATGCTGACCACGGCAGTGGCATTGGCAAAGAGGTCGTAAGAAGATTCGGCTTGTCGTGCAAACCAGCTAGGCTGCGCCGCCATGGAGCGAGCCCGCTCCGGCACATTGATGACTTCTACATCTGTGTTTTCCAGCAATGCCTGGGTGATACTAAAGACAGGACCCACTGAGGTGAGCACGCTCTTCGTTGGCTCAGATATTGATACTGACAGAGCAGAATTTGATTCTTCAAGACTGCCGCAGGCGCCCAGCAGTACCAGAGTTATTAGGCAGCCTGCTCGTCGCAGCTGGTTGATCAAATTCGAGCCTCTTTAAACTGAGGCATAAAGCCACGCATCAGACTGGTGATCAGGAAGAAGCAGGCTGCCGAAAGAATAATGGCTCCGCCCGATGGGATGGGAATATCAAATTGCATGGGAATAATGATGCCCATCAGACAGCTCGATACAGAAAAGATCACACTCCAGAGCATAAAACCGCCCAGAGAACGGTTTAGGTTCCTGGCTGCGGCTGCTGGTATTAGCAGCAGAGCTTCCACCAGTACCGCACCTATGATTTTTACGCAGGCCACAGTGACCAGGGTAATCATCAGAACAAAAATATATTCCATCAGCTGAACTCGTACCCCTCGAACATGTGCAAGAGCGGGGTTGAGGCTGGAAAGTAGCATGCGGTTGAAAAGCCAGTAGCCGGTTCCCACCACTAATACCGAGACGACAAATAGCACTGCGATATCGGTCTGGTTCACGGTCAGAATCGAACCAAAAAGAATGCTCTCAAGAATATGGGTATTAACTCTGGCAGAAATGAAGAGCAGTAGTGAAGCGCCCATGGCTAGCGAGATGGAAAGGAACACACCGATCAAGGTATCCGAAGACATCTTGGTGTGATTGCGGGTGAAGTTCAGCAGCAAGGCGAAGAGGATGCAGAAGGAAAACATGGAGACATAGGGCGAGGTGTAGGATTCACCAATCAACACCCCAATAGCGACGCCGGTCAATGCGGCATTGCCCACGGCTTGGGAGAAGAAGGCCATACGTTTGGCAACTACCATAGTACCCAGAGCGCCGAGCACGGGCCCGATGATTAAGGCACAGAGAATGGCATTGATCACAAACTCGTAATAGAGCGCGAAGGGCAATTTGCCCGCCGACACCATGGCCTGAACTTCTTGCTGCAAGAACTCTAATCCAAACATCAGGAAGCTCCCTCCACTGCTGTTTCTTCTATTAAATCAGTGGAAGAATCAGTGGAAGAATCGGTGAGCTCCGACTTAGCGCGGAAATTCCCGCGCATCATAGGTTCAGTTAGAACTTCAGATGTGAGCCCGCTAACCACTGTTGTTGTATCAATGACTGTCATCTTGTCAGAGGCACGCTTAACTTGGGTCATATCGTGGTTGACCCAGAGCAGGGTTTTGTCGTTTGCCGAAAGTTCCTGTATCAGGCCTTCAAATATTTCCATGCCCGCCTCGTCGAGACTGGTCATGGGTTCGTCTAGCACAACCAGAGAGGGCTCTGGCACCAAAGCCTGAGCGAAGAGCAGACGCTGACGTTCGCCGCCGGATAGGTTGCCAATCATGGTCTTTTCTTTGTCGACAAGCTGTACGCGGTTCAAGGCTTTTTCGATACTCTCTTTGTAAGCTTTACGCAGCCCGAAGAATGCCGGCGTTTGCTGGCATACCATGGACATAAAGTTTTTTACGGTAACGGGAAGAGTTTTGTCGAAGTCGAGAAATTGCGGCACGTAGCCAATAGTGCGCGTCTGGTCGTCCGGAGCCCATTCAAATCGGATATCGCCGCTATGAGGCATTTGTCCCAAGATACAGCGCAGGGTAGAGGTTTTGCCCCCGCCGTTGGGCCCTACAATGCATTGAACCTGCCCAGGTTCTGCTGTGAGATTGATGTTCTTGAGAATCTCGACGTTCCCGAGAGACAGGCTCAGGTTCGTTACTTGAATCTTAGGCCCCATTAGATGTCCTGTTGTTGATCAAAAGAGGCGCTAAATTCTAAAGCGCGTATGAGTTCTTCGATATTTTTGCGCATATCTTCTTCGAAGTGATCGGCTGAGTATTCGCCATCGGAAATATGCGAGAAGGAAAAAATCTTAACCTCTGTTTCGTTTTCGATGGTGTCTGCTAATTTGCTGGCAAAGTATTGTTCAGCAAAGAGCACGTTGACACCGCTCGAGTTAATCTCGTCGATGGTTTCCGCCAACTGCCGGGCGGTGGGTTCAACACCATGGCGGGGTTCCACCACAGCGGAAATCTGCAGGCCAAATTCCTGCATCAGATATCCGTAGGCGCCATGCATGGTGGCCGCTCGAAAGTTGCTTGAATCCAGATCGGCAACCGAAGACATATAATCTGCCTTAATACGCCGTAAGTGAGTTGCGTATTGGCGGGCGTTGGATCGATAGAAAGCCGCGTTATCTGGGTCGAGATCTCCCAAGCGTCGTGCGATTTCATAAATCTGTGCAATGGCCGCCGTAGTTGAGATAAAGGTATGAGCGTTCACCGACTGGTCTTTACCTGAAACCGGCATCAGAGCTACTGAGTCGTTTGCGTAGATCTTTGGCAGGTCGTCGTCTCGTCCAGCCGCCTGAAGAATCTCAAAGGCCCATTCATCGTGGCCTATGCCATTCAGCACCACGACATCGAGTTCAATGGCGCGCTGCATATCGGCGGCCTGTGGTGAATATCCGTGTGGGTTGTAGCCAGCTTCAATCAGAGGTGTCACCTCTGCCCTATCTTGAACAATGTTGGCAACAAAGCTGAAATAGGGGTGAAGGGTGACACCAATATTGAGACGTGCATGAGCCAAGGCAGGAAGGGCCAAAGCTACTAAAGTCAGAAGTGTGATAAAGGTCTTTTTATACATGCCTTTCTTGTCCCAATTAAATATCACTGCCCTTGAGGCGCTCAAGTTCATCGCGCCCGGAATAAGGCACTACGTTCATCCAGCCCTCCAGCACTAAGGACTGAATTTTTGAGGTCTGAGGCAGCGGCTGGTTTGGGTTATCGTGAATCCAGATGGTGTTGTGGTTGGTCATTGAGTTTCCGGCGTGCAGGTGACCAATCACCAGAATATAAGCGCTCTGATCCTCGGCGATCCCGCCATTGCCGTGGTAGAGGGTATAGCCTTGCATTTCGCCCTCTTGTACAACGTCACGATAGGTCCACTGGACGCGACCATTGTTTTCCCAGAAGGCGTCTTTGTAAAAGGGTGGAACGAAGTAATCTTCTAGATCCAGAATGCCGGGCCATGGGCCGAGCTCATATTGAATCCAGCCGATGTCGTCTTGGGCGATAAAAAGGGAGTTATATATCGCCTGATCAGTCTCGCTGAGGCCGTCAAAAGAACTGACTTGCCAGGATTGCAAAACCTGCCCTTCACTATCCTGCCCCATCTTCATTACATAGAAACCGGTTGCGGCCAATAAACCCACAAGGCCGCCAATCAGCAGGAGAGTTTCCCACTTGCTGGAACTCGGTTTTATGACTTGTGAATCACTCACTGGTTTCTGCCAGCCTCAGTTAAGGGGGCTTCTGTAGCGTAAACCCAAAGAATGGCGTCCTGCGAAAAATACTCTCCTTCCAGGCTTGTCTCTGGTCCAGTCCCCAGCGCAGCAATTGCCCACCAGCCCGGCGCCGGGATGCCGAAATGGAATTCGCCATTTTCGTTGGCAATCATGGAGATATATTTATAGCTGGGGTGTGAAGGAGCAATAAATGGCTCTTCTCCGAACTGTGCATTTTCGGGATCTACCGCGTAATTAATGTAGTCGATTTCCAAGCGTGCAAAGGGAACAGGTTCGCCTTCTGATAGCACCACGCCACTGAATGTTTCGCCTACCCAGTTAGCGTAAGGAGTTTTAAGCGGCATGATTTCAGTTGGCAGCCCAAGAGTGGTGAACCAGTTGCTCTGACCACCACCCACGTTAAGAATAGTTTTTACAAACTGCTGGATATAAAGATTGTCGTTGACGTCAAAGTAGGGCTCCGTCACAAGTACCAATTGGTGATCACCAATATTGCGAAGCTGGTCTCGCTCAATACTCGCTTTATAGGCCTGCACGCGGTCTTCATTGCCTTCTTCATCGGTAGAATTTAGCCACTGAACTGGAGTCAGGGTGTCCATCAGATCCCTTTCTTCCATTGAAATGTAGCGTCCCGAATAGTTGCTGAAGGACTGCACTTCCATCGGCATAGTTGGTCCACCGTCGGTGGCG
>JABJGI010000133.1 GCA_018662305.1 Porticoccaceae bacterium
CGCAATTGGGTATTAATTTGAGTGCAACGGACTTGAATTAGTCCACATTGGCATCAATACTGAATTCAAGTATTTGGTAATTCACAGGAGAGACCAATAATGTCTGATTACAACCTAGCCAGCCAAACCGCCACTGCCTCCGTTGAGGTAAGCGAAAGCGCGCTTAAGGTATTAAGAAACACCTATTTTCTGCTGGGGATGACCCTAACTTTCAGCGCTATCTGCGCAGTAGCCGGTATGGTATTGCGCATGCCCTATTTGGGCCTATGGATGCTACTTCCCTATATCGGCATTCTCTTCGCAGTGGAGAAAAACAAGACAAATAGCTGGGGAATTGTCTGGGTGTTTGCCCTAACGGGATGGTTAGGATTAACCCTTGCCCCCATTCTTAGCGCCTACATGAGTGCAATTGGTTTTGAGCCAATTGCCTTGGCATTAGGCGGCACAGCAACCATCTTCTTTGCCTCTTCGGCTTATGTTCTCACTACCAAAAAGAATCTGAATTTCATGTCGGGCTTCTTGATGACGGGAATCTTAGTTGCCTTTATCGCTGGTATCGCCAACGTATTCCTGCAGATTCAGGGTCTGGCTCTGGCCGTTAGCTGCATGTTTCTGGTGCTAAGTAGTGGCCTGATGATGTGGCAGACCAGTGCAATCATCCACGGCGGAGAAACAAACTACATAAGCGCTACAGTCACGCTCTTCGTTAGCATCTACAACGTATTTTTGTCGCTGCTGTCCCTGATTGGCATGTCTAACGACTAGACTCTTGTTCCAGTTCTAATATCTAATCCCGGCTTGTCCGGGATTTTTTTACTGTCGACAAAGCACATGGCTATTCAGGTAGAGGGAAAGATAATCGAGACCAATGCTGAGGGCTTCCTTGTGGACTCCTCTTGCTGGAATGACGCCGTTGCCGAAAAACTAAGTCAGGCCCATGGTGTCGCGCTTAGCGAGAGTCACTGGGAGGTGATTTCTATGGTCCGACAGCACTGCGACAAGGGAAATGAGCCCCCTTCTATGAGAGAACTAGTAAAGCAAGTGAGACTGCAACTGGACGATTCCAAAGCGAAAAGCATCTATTTGATGAAGCTATTTGGCGCTAGCCCTGCCAAAATGGTGGCAAGACTGGCCGGGCTGCCTAAACCTAAAAATTGCCTTTAATTGACGAATAAGAATTAAGAGGGAGAACCATGCAACCAAAATATCTCGACGACGACATCGCCGTACTACCGCAAATTGACCCCTCGGATGTCGCTGGCTTAGCTGACATGGGTTTTAAAACAATTGTTAGTAATCGCCCTGACAACGAAGAGCCTGGTCAGCCAACAACAGCTGCTGTTGAACAAGCTGCGGCAGATGCGGGTGTGGTTTTTAAATCGCAACCCGTTACCTCAGGTGCTATTACCTTTAACGACGTAGCAGACTTTAAAGAGATAGTAGACGAAGCCGAGAAGCCGGTTTTAGCCTTTTGCCGAAGTGGTACCAGATGCACCATGCTTTGGGCGCTATCTAGCGCCGGACATACTCCTACAGAGGCCATAATGGCCAGCGCTGACGCCGCAGGGTATAACCTCGAAGGTCTACGCAGGCAACTAGAGGCATTAGCTGCCGCTGAGCAGTAGTGCCTCTATAAGGGAATTCAACCCGCTGTTTAGGGGCTTTAGTTTAGAACCTTATATCCACGGCCCTGCATACAGCGCTTTAGTACACGGTCAGCTTCGGATAGACCGCTATTGGCACCGTCTACAGTACCGCTAACAGCTCCGGCACCAGCGCCTTGACCACCATCTCCAAATATTGCGCCTATCGCACCGCCTACTACCGCACCAACCGCACCACCTGTCGCGGCACGGTCGGCCACTGGCACTTCTTCCGCTAGGGCTTCACACTCAGCCAGATCTGTTTGATAAGTACTCATGTCTACATTTTTGGTGTCCACAATCACGCCGGAATCACCTGGTGTGCCTCTGTAAGAAGCGCAGGAAGCAAGAGCAAGAGCTACAAAGCCGAGAATCGCTAATTGAATCGGTCTCATCTGTATATCCCCTATCTAAAGTCAAATTGATACTAGCGCCCCTATCCCCAAAAAGGGTGCATCAATTGTGAATAAGCCATTACTAATCCGTATACCTATCGACGCCTATACACCTCGATAGATCCCTAGAACAGCCAAGATAACCTATACTTGCGCCCCCATTTATTGGCCAGATTTCGACCTTGTCTCACACCTATCAAGAACAATTTGAGCAGAAGTTAGAACGCCTAAAAAATATACTGGCGCCCTACTCTGATCTCTCCCCCTCGGCTTTTAAATCACCGGAAAAAGGTTATCGTCAAAGAGCAGAGTTCCGCATCTGGCATGAGGGAGATCAAGCCAGCTACGCCATGTATCGCCCGGGGAGCAAAGAGCTTTACTGCCTAAGGGAACTTCCAGCGGCAGCCGATTCAATTAATAAGCTATTGCCCTCTCTCCTTGAACGACTAAACCAAACCAAGGAATTGAAATATCGCCTATTCAGCATCGAATTTCTCTCAACTCTCTCTGGTGAGATGCTGGTCACCCTTATCTACCACCGAGCCCTGGACGAAGAATGGCTGAACCTAGCCAAATCTCTGGAGCAAGAGTTTTCCATATACGTTATTGGGCGTAGTCGTAAACAAAAGCTCTGCGTGAGTCAGGATTATGTAACCGAAGAGTTGGATATCGAGGGGATAAGTTTCAGATATCAGCAGATCGAGGGAAGCTTTACTCAACCCAATGGGCTGATCAATCAACAAATGATTGGATGGGCACTGTCGCAAGTAGGAACGCAGGAAAGTGACCTGCTTGAGCTCTATTGCGGCAACGGGAACTTCACCATTCCATTGTCACAAAAATTCCGGCAGGTATTTGCCACTGAAATCAGCAAAAGTTCTATCCGCTCACTGAATTGGAATATTGAAGCAAACCAGATCAACAACTTGAAATCGGCTCGCCTGTCCGCAGAGGAAATGGGCGATGCTTTGGGTGCGGTCCGCCCATTTCGTCGACTCAAGGAAATTGATCTAGAAAGCTATAACTTTAGCCATATATTGGTGGATCCGCCGCGAGCGGGGCTCGACTCCAAGAGCGTAGAATTCGTCAAGGAGTTTGACTACATCCTCTATATTTCCTGCAACCCCGAAACCTTAGCGGCCAATCTCGAGCAAATTTGCCAAAGCCACGAGATAGTTTCAGCAGCCTTATTCGATCAGTTCCCCTTTACCCCTCATATGGAATCCGGCGTCTATTTAAGAAAAACAGCCTGATTACTTTTCTTTTTTAGTAGGAATAAATTTTTTATAGCCGAATTCCATCGCAAAGGACAATAGCAGCCCGCCCAAAACACCCAACCAATTCGCTATAAGATCGGTGGGCTGAAAATAGCGCGTCGGCAAGAAATGCTGACTAATCTCCATCGCGGTGCCGTAGATCAAAGCAAATATCAGTACAAACCAGATGCTTTTGAATCTAAGAAAAGCGATGCGTGCCGACAAAAAGAGCAAAAAATTCCCGAGAAAATGTAATACCACATCTGGGCTGCTGCCAACCGTGGCATCAGGCGTGGTGGCGTAGTAGGTGAAAATGGTAAGCGCGGCAGCGAACTGCAACCAGATAAGAATTTGAACGAGCGGGTGGAACACAAAAGCCGTAATTCGGCTATGCAGATCCATCTGATTCGTCCTTGTCCAAAAGATTTTTCGCCGAGCCAGGTAATTCTTTTTTGGCCTTAGCTCCGAGCGTATCCAATTTACTCACCCAACCGAGCAGATTTCCTCTTCCACCACTGATGCGTTTTCTAGCGGACTGATAGGCTTCATCTGTCTTTTCCATATGCTTGCCGACTTCGTCCAGGTCTTGCAGCAAAAAGACAAACTGGTCGTGCAACTTGCCGGCGGTGTCGGCGATTTCCTGCGCATTTCGGCTCTGTTTCTCTGTACGCCAAAGAGACTGAACCGTCCTCAGCATCGGCATCAAAGTGGTATGGCTGACCATCACCACCCCCTTAGAAAAGGCATCGTCAAAAATATCTGGCGACTCTTTCAAGGCTAGCAAATAAGCGGGTTCAACCGGAACGAACATAAAGACAAAGTCTAATGTATCAAGTGCCTCCAAGTGCTGATAACCCTTTTTATCCAAACTTTTGTAGTGGTTGGCCAAAGAGCCGATATGCTGTTTCAGGAGATCCTTTTTCTTGTCCTCCTTCTCTTCGTTAACGTAGGCCTGGTAGTGAGTCAAAGAGACTTTTGAATCAATTACCATCACCCTACCCTCTGGCAATTTCACCACCACATCAGGTATCGCACGATTTCCGGCTTCGTCTTTAAAGGATTCTTGAGTTTGATATTCGGAGCCTTTCACCAGCCCGGATTGTTCCAGAATCCGTTCCAGCACAACTTCCCCCCAGTTCCCCTGCATCTTTGAATCGCCTTTGAGGGCATTCGCCAAACCAACCGCGTCGGTACCTATCTGACTGGCTTGTTTCTGTAGTTCTTCAATCTGCCCCTTGAGCCGGTTTCGATCGGCGATATCTGCGTTGTGTACTTCTTCCACTCGTTTGCGAAAACCCTCTACCTGCTCACGCAGCGGTTTAAGCGTGGAATCGATATTGTCTTTGCTTTCTTTGGCGAAGCGCGTCTGCTTTTCTTCGAAGATTCGATTTGCGAGACGCTCAAATTCGCCCTGCAGTAATTTTGAGCGATCGGCATCCTGTTCTTGAAAGTCCTTCAGTCGTTTTTGCTCTTCAGACAGCAGTGCCGTTAGGGTAGAAATTTCTTTTTCCAACTCCTGCCGTTCTGCTGCAGCTGTGATTTCACAGCGCTGGGATACCAGCATCTTAGTAATCAAAACACTGATAGCAATAAGCACAAGTGCGCCAATTCCTATGGCGAGAAGAATCATAGGTTCGGTCATTTACTCAGAACTGAGTTAGGTTGAATTGGGCTGAATTAGGTAGCATCGCGGGGCACGGAATCGCTAGCTATCACAAACTTCTCATCTTGCTTTCAACCCGCAGACGCCCAGCCAGAGTCCCCATTACTTTGAGTGCAAAACTAGGGTCTTCCTTGATGCATTCTAGAAAGCGTTCTTTGGAAACTTTGGCTAATGTTGTGTCTTTTACCGCAACAGCGGTTGCACTGCGCTCACGACTGTCCAACAAAACCATTTCGCCGAAGATTTCATTTTCCTGCACAGTAGATAAATATTTCGTGCCAGCTCGAAGTTCGACTTCGCCCTTAACCACGCCATACATCACGCTTCCAAGCTCTCCTTGATTAAAGATAACCTCATCTGCCTTGTAGGTTACAAAGTCTTTTTCGTCTTGAAATTCAATCATGCTTTTACTTTATCAACTTCTGATTAGGGTTACAGAGCAAAAAATATCATTCTTTCCTGCTCTCTCGGAGCTATTTCTGGCAGAATTTTTCAATGCCAATAAATCGCCAGCACCCAAAGGTACTTGTATTCGACTCCGGAGTGGGTGGATTAACCATATTCCGCGCACTTCTGGAGCAAACACCGGATCTGCAGGTGATATTTGCCAGTGATAACGCCGGCTTCCCCTACGGAACGCGCACAGAATACTCGCTTCTGCAGCGGGTTCACAGGGTGTTGGACGCTCTAATCAGCAAGTTTTCACCCGATCTGGTTGTGGTTGCCTGCAACTCTGCCAGCACGGTTGCACTACCCAGTCTCAGAGAAAAATACGACATTCCCTTTGTGGGTGTCGTTCCAGCAATAAAGCCTGCCGCTCAACTCAGCAAGACGGGTCATATCGGCCTATTGGCAACTCCCGCCACTATATCGCGGGATTACACCCACAAGTTGGTTGCCGATTTTGCTGCGGGTAAAAGGGTATCTATGCATGGTTCCAGTGAGTTGGTGCAAATGGCGGAAGACAAACTCAGGGGCGTTCAACCTAATACCGAGCTCCTCAGAGAAATTCTGCAACCCTTAACCGACCAGGCAAGCATGGACACGCTGGTTATGGCTTGCACGCACTTTCCGCTATTGATCGAAGATCTGAAACCCCTGCTACCTCAGGTGACAAACTGGGTTGAATCCGGTTCTGCTATTGCCCGCAGAGTGAGAACGCTTATGCCTGAGGATAATTCTCGCCCAAAATCATCAGAGCCCCCAGAGCATCAAGCTTGGCTGACTGGCTCTGATCCGCAGCTCGAGAAACTACAAGACTATCTGCGACAAAGGGAGGGCCTGGAACTAAGCATCTTTGCCATTGAGGCAAATGACTAATATTCCTCAACTCGTAGAGCGAATTCCGCAGGAACAAGCCTTGATCGTTCTCACGAGCAATGCCAGCATTGCCAGAGAACTCAAGTCTTCCTTATTGCGACAAGACAAAAATTCCCAGTCTCAATTGTGTCGTGTATCGACATTGGATTCCTGGCTGGAGCGCCAGGCTGCGCACCTCGCGGCATCGGAAAATTTGGAGCTCGCTGATCCACAACAACTACAGCAAATCTGGGAACAGATAATTGAGGCTGAATCAGAGGAGTTTCCTGATTTACAGGCTATCTCTCTTGCCCCCCAAGTACAGCGCTCCTGGCTTCGAATGCTGCGCTGGAATAGTGATCTTTCTGAATTGGCTGAGTTAGAACAGTACAACCCGCTGCGTTTGTCGAGCTGGTGTCAGAAATTTGAAGCTCGGCTCAGTGAATTAGGGCTTTCACAACGAGATCTTCTGCTCAAACAGCCCAATAATTCAGGGAGTCAGCAACATCTGGTCTATATCGGCAGTGGTGACCCATTGGCTCCTTTGCATCAGAGTTTTCTAGAGAGCCGATTTGAATCTCTGGAACTAACTGTCTGGCGAGACACTCAGAAAACCGCTGACTGCTTTCAGGCGTCCTATGACAACCGGGAATCTGAAGTCAAAGCTGCAGCCAACTGGGCGCAAAATCTGATAGCGCAGGACGATAGCGCCCGTATTGGCATTCTGTGCACAGAGAATTCCAGCGAACAAAAACACTTAATCACCGCGCTTAGAAGGCAACTTGAGGGCTCGCCCCTGAGAATCTGTTTGCCGCAAAGCTTTGCTGACAGCGGTATCTGCTTCCACAGTCTCCAGTTACTGCAGGTCAATCGCCACGAACTATCCAGGGCCGACTGTCTGGCACTTATTCGCAACCCCTTTTGGGGGAATTATCCTGAAGATCTGGAACAAAGAGCGCTTTGGGAAACCGAACTTTGCAACCTAGAACGCAAAAATATTCGCATCTCAGAATTGCTGCGGATTGGCCGCAGTGTGGCAACTAAGCTGCAACCGGAGAGTCATCTCAGCCTAATAAAAAATATCGAATCCGCGGTAAATTCCGCCAAGCAGTCAGTCTCAGAGGCGTCTCCTCAATATTGGGCTGAACTCTTTAGCCAACAGCTACAGAGTCTCGGCTGGCCCGGTACCAGAGGATTAAACAAGAGTCAGCAGAAGGAAGTTGAACTCTTTATCGACCTGCTGCAACAGTTGGTACCTATTAGTTTAGTGGAAACGAAAATATCCTGTTCGTCCGCACTGCGAATCCTCGGCCGGCTCGCTCAATCAGCACAAATTCAAGCGGAATCTCCGATCAACGGAATCAATTTGCTCAATACTGTGGAAAGTGCTGTCGGCTTTAGCCATCTCTGGCTTCTGGATGCTAGTGCCGATCACTGGCCGGGATATGTAAAGCCCGATCCCCTTATCCCCATCCATTTCCAACTGGATCAGGATATGCCGCGTTGCCACCCAGATCACGAACGCGATTTTTGTCTCAATCTCTTTGATCAATTACGCGGCAACTGCCAAGAACTGGTTTTTAGTATCAGTCAGCAAGATACCGATCAACCGACGGAATTTAGCCCGCTCCTATCGGACTACCCTGAACTCGGATTAGAAATCTCCACCCAAAGCAAGGAAGAAGTGACACAAAACTGGCAATGGGTAGATTGTTCCCGGGGACCCACCCTATCCCAATCTCCTGATGTAACTGATCGTGGTGGCAGCAATATTTTTAATCTGATGGCCGCATCGCCTTTTCACGCTTTTGCTCAGTATCGTTTAAATGCTCGGCCCTTCGCTGAAGCCTTTATCGGTATTGGCCCCAGCCATAGAGGCAAGATTATTCATGACATATTGGATCGAATTTGGGGTCAATTAGAAAACTCTGAAAACCTAAAGCAATTGGATGACAAGGGACTCAACTCATTGATTGAAGAGTCCGTGCATCAGCAACTACTTAGCTGGCAGGGGGATCACTTTAATCTGGAGCTCGGCTATTTCGAACAGCTGAAGAGCAGTTTTATCCAACTTTTGCAGGAATGGATGAAGTTTGAATCCGGTCGTGAAAGCTTTGTGGTGCTCGCCCGGGAAGAAAAACTTAAAGCTCAAATTGGCCCCCTCAATCTAAGCTTGCGAATTGACCGAATCGACGAACTTGAGGGCGGTGGCAAACTACTTATCGACTATAAAACTGGGGCCAGTTCTCGAGAAAACGACCTATTGTCATCACCGCCGGTGGCGGCTCAACTGCCCCTCTACGCCATCAGCCTTGAGGACGAATTCAGCGGCCTCTGCTTCGCCCAGGTAGTCCCGGGGGCAGCACGATTGCGAGGAATAGCCGCTTCTGAAAACTCCGAACGGCTCGTCGCCATAGAGGATTGGAACGATCTCAAAAATCAGTGGCGCAAAGATTTGACCGAGCTGGCCGAGGCTTACGCCGCTGGCGACAGTCGCGTTTTTGAAACCAAGACTTTCTTTGGTCGCCGCGACGAGCTCGCTAGCCTTCATCGTATGGCTGAGTATCAAGATCTGATGGATTGGCATGACAACCGCTAGTTCAAATTCTGTCGAATCAACTCCCCTCGATCTAGCTGTCCGCCAGCAGGCGCTAGATATTAGTCGCTCTTTCGCTGTAAGTGCGCCGGCAGGTTCGGGCAAGACATCTCTATTGGTACAGAGAGTTCTGCGCCTATTGGCTATTTCGGAGCGTCCTGAAGAAATCCTAGCCATTACCTTTACCCGCAAAGCTGCAGCTGAAATGCGTCACCGCATTCTCGACTCATTGCGCAATGCTGCATCGGAAAAACCGGCAGAGAATTCCTACGAGGCCTCCCTTCAAGCAGACGCAAAAGCGGTATTAAAGCGAGATGCACAGCTAGGCTGGAATCTATTAGAAAACCCGGAAAGGCTGCGCCTGCAAACCATCGATGGGTTTTGCAGCTATCTGACGCAAAGACTCTGCCTGGAAACCGGTCTAAGTCACCCGGGAAATCTGGTAGAGCGACCAGGACAGCTATACAGGCTCGCCGCTGAACAACTACTTACCCACATCAATCGCGAGGATGCTCTGGGCGACGCTGTGCGCCACTTGGTGCGCCATTTCGAAGGCAATCAGGATGAATTGGCGGGACTGCTCGCAAGCCTTCTCGATTCACGTGCTAGTTGGCTTGACCTGGTTCTGAATCCCGAGTTTGGTGAGGGCCAATTAAAGGCTAACTTTACCCAACTCATCGATGGCGAACTTAGCAATCTGCGTCGACAGCTCGTACACATTGATATCGCCGAATTGAGGGAACTCTTTGCATATTCGCAAAGGAATCTTCCCGGTGAAGTGGGCGCTGAGGATATCCAGTTCAGCGATAAGGCCTACTGTTTTAGTCGTTATCTAGAAATCTGGCAATCCCTCACCAATATGCTGCTCACCCAAAAGGGAGAGGTTCGCAGCCCCAAGGGAATCAATATCAAACTGGGCTTTCCACCCAAGAGCGCTGGGGCCGAAGCAGAGGCAATGCTTGAACGCATCAAGGCCTTCTTAAATACATTGGAGGGCCAGCCAGAGTTGGTCACTCAGCTCAACCGAGTTAGAAAGCTTCCCCTGCTGGAAAATCAAAACTCCGAAGCAAATGAAACCCTGTCTTCCCTGGCGCTCTGTCTGCCGGTTCTTGCAGCCGAATTGAAATTGGCCTTCGCCAGTGCGGGTGAGGCGGATTTTTCCGCTATCAGTATTTCCGCTCTCGAGGCGCTGGGAGAGCCAGATAACCCAACCCGGCTGAACTTGCGCTTGGATTACCGTATCCAACATATTTTGGTAGATGAGTTCCAGGATACCTCTGCCCTTCAAATGGGCCTCCTGGAGCGTTTAACGGCCGGCTGGGAGGCAGGCGATGGTCGCACCCTATTTTTAGTAGGTGACGCCATGCAGAGCATCTACGGCTTCCGCAAGGCCAACGTTTCTCTCTTTATTCGTGCGCGGGAACTCGGCATTGGAACGGTAACTCTACAACCATTGGATCTCGGCACTAATTTTCGTTCGGCCCCCGCCATTGTCGATTGGGTGAACCAAAGTTTTAACCATATATTTCCAGCTCGGGATGACCGAGCTCGAGGGCAAGTGCAATATCGAGCCAGCTCAGCTCAGAAAGCCATCAATACAGAAGCTAGTGTCCAGTTAAATGGCTATAGGGAATCAGAAAGTGAAGCGGATGCCATCGCTGCGTCCATCGCTGCTAAGTTGTCTGGCGATTGCGGCGATATCGCCATATTGGTTAGGGCGCGCACTCATCTCAAACAGATTGTCGAGGCGCTAAAAGCACGCAACATTCCCTGGCAGGCACAAAATATTGAACCTCTGGGTCAGCGGATGCATGTATTGGACATGCACTCCCTGGTCCGGCTCTTACACAGTCCGGGGGACCGTATTGCCTGGTTGTCGTTGCTCAGGTCTCCCATGCTCGGTCTGGATATGTCCGACTTGCACACTATTGCCAATAGTGACTCAAACTGCCTTTGGAACAATATTCAGAATGTCGAGGAGTGCTCTGAAGAAAAGAATACTGAAGAGCAATATGCTGACCTCAGTACTGACGCCAAAGAGCGTTTAGGCCGATTCGCTGAGCTGCTTTCAGAAGCACAGCAGCAACTGGGTTTAAGCGAGCTTCGAGAGCTGGTGGCAGCCCTGTGGCAGCAGCTAGGCGGCAACCAAAGCTTGTTTAAATCCAGCTATCAGCAGGATCTTGATGACTACCTCAGCCTGCTTGAGTCGCTAGCTCAGGGCAATCTTGTTCAGGATATGGAAGCCTTTGAAGAAGAGCTGGGGCAACTTTACGCGCGCCCAGATACTGGCCCGGACTGCCCACTCAAAATCATGACAATACACGCCGCCAAGGGTCTTGAATTTGATCATGTCTATCTGCCGCAGCTACAACGCAGTACAGCAGGCATGCAACAGAATCCAGCGCTGGTTTGGCAGGAGCGAGAATTTTCTGAGGGCCACACCGCCTTTCTGGCAGCGGCCAAGCCCGCCAAAAATGATTCTGATTCAGTCTACAAATGGCTCTTAGCCGACGAACGAGAAAAGGTTCTGGACGAATCGGCCCGCCTACTTTATGTCGCCTGCACGCGAGCCAAACTGAGTTTAACTATCAGTGGGTTAATCCAATGGGACGACAAAAAGGAAGACTGGAAAGCACCCACCAGTAATTCCTTATTGGCTCTGCTCTGGCCTGAACATCAGGAGGAATTTCTCTCTGGCATGCAGCGAGAACAGATTCTAACGGGTGAGGAAGAGGTTCCTGTATTAACCGGCATTCGAAGAATTGAGTCTGCTGCGATAGTGGATTTACCCGATTCACTCATCCAGCAAGAAGAACTCGAAGCCCCGGAGACCTACCTCTCTGCCTTTAAGGAAAATCTGATTCAGCGCGTTGTTGGCAACCTGTTGCATTACAACTTGATGGAAGTCGCGCTTGGCCAATCTAAAACTGAGAGTCAGCATCGAGAAGATTGGACTCGCAAGCTTAGGGTCTCCGGCCTAAGCGAAACTGATCAGACCGAGGCCCTCAAGAGGTTGAAACTCGGGTTTACCAAGGCTAGGGAGACAGACTTTGGCCAGTGGGTGCTAAACCCAGATCATCAGGAGTCGGCCTGCGAATTGGAAATCGAACAGCTGCTTGCCGACGGTTCCCTATCCCGCTCCATTGTTGACCGAACCTTTGTGGCTAAGGATCCAAATGAAAATGGAGAGAGCACAAGATGGATTATCGACTACAAGTCGGCAATGCCCTCAGCAGGACAATCGGAATCAGACTTTCTGAAATCTCAGGAAGAAAAATATCGTGATCAACTGGCTCGCTATCGATCTCTTTTCGAAGGTGACCAGGCCATCAAAACACTGCTTTATTTCCCAGCTGCAAACCTCCATCAGGAAGTCGAATTCTAAATTCAGGGTTTATCTATCAAAGCCATAAAAAAAGCACTGTGCAATGCATCGAAAGCTTCTGTTAAACTTCGCGGCCATTTTTAAGATAGCCTATTCAAAAAGCGCGCTAAGACCATGAATTCCCAAGTAAAGAATTCCGAAATAAATAAGGACAGAATTGACGACGTCAATATTCATTCATTGACGCCCATGATGCCTCCGCACAAGTTGCTGGAAGAGCTGCCGATGACAGAGGCCGCCGAAGCCACTGTACTGGAAGGCCGAAAAACCGTCCGCAATATCATTGACCGCACCGATCCCCGCATCATGATGGTGATTGGCCCCTGCTCTATCCATGACCCCGAAGCGGCCATGGATTACGCCCGACGCCTGAAAAAGTTAAGCGATCAAGTCAGCGACAGTATTTATGTGGTTATGCGTGTCTACTTTGAGAAGCCGCGCACCACTACGGGCTGGAAAGGTCTGATCAATGATCCAGACATGAACGATTCATTCGATATCGAAAAGGGTCTACGCGTTGCCAGAAAACTTCTGATCGATATTTCTGAATTGGGCCTGCCCACATCCACCGAAGCACTCGACCCTATTACTCCGCAATACATGCAGGACTTGATTAGCTGGTCAGCTATTGGCGCACGTACTACAGAATCTCAAACTCACAGAGAAATGGCTTCTGGTCTTTCCTCTGCTGTGGGATTCAAGAACGGTACCGACGGCAGTCTCGAAGTCGCGATTAATGCGCTTAAATCTGTTGCCAGCCCGCACCGTTTTCTAGGTATCAACAAAGACGGCCAGGTTTCTGTTGTGCATTCCAAAGGCAACCCAAGCGCTCATGTGGTTCTTCGTGGCGGTGGTGGCAAGCCAAACTATGACTACGTTAGCGTTAAGCTGGCAGAAGAGAGTCTGGCCAAAGCCGGTCTGCCGGAAACCATTATGGTCGATTGCAGCCACGCCAATTCCAATAAAAACCATGAGCTGCAATCACTGGTAATGGACAATATTTCTCACCAGATTGTCGACGGCAATAAAAGTATTGTCGCCCTGATGGTGGAGTCCAATATCGGTCCAGGGAATCAGAAGATTCCTGAAGACCTATCTCAACTCCAATACGGCGTATCAGTAACCGATGCCTGTATTGACTGGGAGACCACGGAGAAAAACCTTCTGGATATGCACGAAAAGATTAAGAATGTGCTGCCAGAAAGGCTCGGATAGGATTGTCTATTCACTATCGCAAAAAAAGGCCAGCAAATGCTGGCTTTTTTTATCTCAATTTTTAATATGAAACTCGACAATGAGTAATCTCCCCAACTGCCCCAAATGCAATTCCGAATACACATACGAAGATCAAAATCTTTTGATCTGTCCTGAATGTGCGCATGAGTGGAGTGAGACCGACGCTGGAGTTGGAGTAGAGGCTGAAGCAGCAAAACTCGTTCGGGATTCCAACGGCAACCCTCTCAAAGACGGCGATACCGTTAGTGTTATCAAAGACCTCAAGGTAAAGGGCGCATCCTCGATGTTAAAGATTGGCACCAAGGTTAAAAATATCCGTCTGGTCGAGGGTGACCATGATATCGATTGCAAGATAGACGGCTTCGGCCCAATGAAGTTAAAGTCTGAATTTGTAAAAAAGGTCTAAATTGAGAGGGGGCGACGCCATGCAAAAAAAAACAAAATTCATACTTCTTCGAGTGATCTTTGTGGCTGCGCTTCTGGCGCTCATTCCACTATTCGGCGGTGTCGGATCCAAGTTGGGGCTGTGGGAGCCCATGACCGGCTTTCGAATGACTATGAATTACATGAATTATTCCGCCATCGCCGCGCTTGTGGTGCTCTTTATGCTGCTTAAGTACGGGCTCAAAGATCTGCGAAATACGGTTATTTCCTTTGTGGCGCTCGTTGCCTGTGTGTTGGGTGGGTATATCTATGGCGTGAATCAGGAACCGACAGACTGGACTGGTTTGCGAGGTGTGAATGACATCAGCACCGATAAAGAGAATCCGCCGCAATTCGAAGCTTTACTCGATGCTCCTGGCAGAACCAATAGTTTGGAATATAGCGCGGAAACTGTGGCAAGGCAGAGCGCCAAATTCCCTTGGGTACAGCCCGTTTTGACCGACTTAAGTGCGGCCGACGCTTATACAAGAGCAGTTGGCATTGCCACTGATCTCGGCTGGGAAGTCACCGGCGAAGATCCTGATCGAGGAAGGTTTGAAGCGACGGATTACACTAAGTGGTTTTATTTTCATGATGACCTTGTTGTCCGCATTACTGCAGAAACTGATGGCAGCCGAGTTGACCTTAGAAGCTCATCTCGGGTGGGTGGATCGGATCACGGCCTGGGTGCGATTCGAATTATGAAATTTACCGAAGCTTTTAACAGCCAGTAAGAGCAGGCACGAACCAAAACCAGAGTGGGAGTCAGAAACCTGTCTCGCAATAACAATTCCTTCCCCCTAACACTACAATGCCCTCTTAAGGACTAATCAAAATCTATAATAAGGGGCGCTCAATGAAGCTAATCCAAAAATTCTTACTCGCTGTCTTAGCAGCGTCGGTAACTCTGCTATCAACTCAATCTTCTGCTGAACCCGTCGAGGTCTATCTGCTTGATCGAATCAACGGCATTTTGAATCACTACTGCCTAGATGTGAACGGACCTCCCACCAATATGCAGTTGGAGACCCCGCTTCAGGTGCACACCTGCTATAGCTATCAGGGGGACTTATCTCCAGACCAAACTCTGGACTCAGCGGAAATTGCCGAAGGTAAATTCCGTATAGCGGAAGTGGATATGTGCGCTCAGATGGATTGGTTTGAACCAGGCGCAACCGTGACTTTGAAAGAGTGCGCCGATATCGACGAACAGAAATTTGATTTTCGGGTAAACGGCCAGATATCTCCTCCCGCCTATCCCGAGCTCTGTCTTACCGCTGGCCCTACCCATTGGCTTGGCGGCCCAGCTGGCGGACCTTTCAATGACAATATGGCTCGCACATTGCATTTGCAACGCTGCGGCGATGAGGCTTCTCGCTATCAGCGTTGGGGCACTCGTACCGAGATGACTGCAAATTGAGTCGCACTTACTGAAACCAATTTGTACGCCCTACTCGCCAGATACAACCTATGAATAGACTCCTCCGTTTTTCCATTCTCCTGATCTTTACGTCATGGGCACAACTCACCCACAGCGCAGAGGATGTAGACCTGGAGATCGGCTCTGGAAGTCTTCTACTCAACTTGGGTAGTGAGGCGGCGAGGTATGTCGAGGTTTTTTACTATAGGCCCACTAGCTTTAACCCGAGCTCAAAAGTTGTCCTGGTTATTCCTGGATCCGGAAGAAATGCCGACGACTACCGCGATAGCTGGATAGAAAGTGCGGACAAATACGACCTATTGGTGGTCTCCCCGGCCTATCCGGAAAGTGAATACGACTTGGCGGCTTATCAACTCGGCGGATTAATCACCAATCTGGAGCTTATCGATCCGAGTATCGAAATGATTGATGGCCGACCCTACAAATATCGTATGGAAGACGAGAACATAAAGTTTTCATATGTCAGCAATGCGGACGAATACCTGTTTGAAGATTTCGATAAGATCTTTGCTCAGGTTAAAGAGCTAACAGGAATAACAGAGGAAAAGTACGACCTCTTTGGCCACTCTGCAGGAGGCCAGTTATTGCATCGCTACGCTATTTTTAAACCTTCATCTAACGCTGATCGAATCGTCGCTGGGAATGCAGGGTTTTATACTCTGCCCAATCATAGTGCATCATTTCCTTTTGGTTTGGAGGGCACAAACGCCTCGAATGAACAGTTGCAGCAGTCATTCTCCACTAAGCTAATTCTATTACTCGGCGAAGAGGACAATCAGCAGGAAACCGGTGGCATTATGCTGCATACACCCAAAGCCGATCAGCAAGGCCTAGGGAGATTTGAGAGAGGAAATTATTTTTTTGAGCACAGCCGCACTGCTGCTCTAGCACGGGAGTTTGAATTTAGCTGGACGCTTGAGATCGTAGAAGGCGTTGGGCACAACTACAGAGCTATGGGTGCCGCTGCGGCAGAATTGCTCTACTCAGAATAAAACCCGCTTGGCTATTTGCCACAAAACTGTAACTTAATGGGTTAACCACGCGTCTGGAAGTTATAGGCTTTTAGAGGAGAGACTTTGTTCCGATATCCCTTTTTCTTACTTTTACTCTTATTTTTACTTTGCCTAGGGTCGATTCAGGCTTCGGCTGATATCAATCTCACCTCCATTGACGAGGGAGGTATCTTGGCGTGGGAAAAAGAAGTGTTTGATGGTGAAACAATTTACGAAACCTCCGTCTTGGGTGGAACCCCGGCGCTCAAAGCCACTAGCAATGACGCCGCCTCAGGCCTTCTACTAAAACATCCAATTGATCTACAGGAAACGCCCTATCTCAATTGGAGCTGGTTGATCACCCAAAATTTGCCAATCACCGATGAGCGAGCAAAGGCCGGTGATGATTTTGCCGCACGAGTTTATGTGGTGATAGAAGGCGGCTTCTTTGTCTGGAACACTAAGTCTGTTACCTATGTCTGGTCGAGCTCTCAGGAGACTGGCGAGTCTTGGGGCAATCCTTTTGCTGAATCGAACGTCAAGATGATTTCAGTGCGCGGAAAAGATGACAATCTAAATCAGTGGTACCACGAGAAGCGGAATGTCTATCAGGACTTAATTGCTATGTTCGGCGACAAAGGCAGTGATGAAGCGAATTTAAAAGCGTATCGGTATATTGATGTGGTTGCCTTGATGACGGACACAGATAATAGTGGCGCTAGTGCAGAGTCCTACTATGGGGATATCCTGTTCAGTTCAGATTAGATTCCATTAAATAGACAATCGAGGAAGTAACTTGATCTCAGAAAACCTTAGGCTGCCACTACTAACTTCGCTTCTACTTTCCGCCCTTTTAAGCGCCTGCGGAACGGACGAAGCAGAGGTGTCCGACAACACCTCAGCCCCAGCTAGCCCGCCAGCTTTATTGGCCGATGGCACCGAAGCTCCGGGGGCAAACAACTCCCCAATTTTTACTTGGGAAACCATGCCGACGACCTACGAACTTTTGCAGGCCCAGCCCTTTACCCTACCCTCAGGCGAAACCCATTGGTATCAGGTGGTTTATTTGCCCGAGGGCGGCGTCAATTGGGTACAGGCCCGAGCACTGGCAGAACAGCGCGGTGGCTACCTGGTTTCCTTTCATTCACAGGAAGAAAACGACTTCGCTTTCTCTCTAGTAACGGATGAAAAATACTGGTGGAAGTTCGATCACGGTACTTTGGATGACGGCACGCCCCTGTATAACCTCAGCGGCCCATTTATTGGAGGTTTTCAGCCAGATGGTTCACCACAGCCCGACGGCGGATGGCGCTGGGTAAGCGGCGAACCCATGAGCTGGATCAACTGGCAGAAAGAGGGTCTGGATATCGGCATCCATATCGCACCAGACAACCAGCCCAATAACAATAATGGCAATCAAAACGTCATGGCCTTTGGTGAAGTTGACGAAGTCGCTAGCTATTGGAGCGATGTACCCCATTTGAAAGGCACCTACGGAACAACACTACCCCAGTCTTTTGGATTCATAATCGAATACAAAGCGCAACCCTAAACCGATTTAAAGCAGGACAAATACATGGCAACCATACTTATTACCGGCACCAACAAAGGCATTGGCCTGCAGCTTTGCTCACAACTCAGCGAACGTGGCGATGAGGTCATTGCCCTTTGTCGGACAGCGAGCCCAGAGCTAAAAGCATTAGGAATTCGCGTCATTGAAGGAATCGACATCGGTGACTCAGCCTCTGTTAGTAAACTCAAAGCTGAACTCGGCGACCAGCATCTAGACGTTCTTATCAATAATGCAGGAATTCTGCGCGGCGACTCTTTTGGCAGTCTCGATTACGAAGAGATGCTGGAGCAGTATCGAGTCAACACTCTTGGGCCGTTGATGATTACCGAAGCACTTGTGGGCAACCTCTCTGATGGATCAAAGGTCGCCATTGTGTCTAGCCGCGTCGGCTCAATCGATGACAACGGTTCCGGCGGAATGTACGGATACCGGGCCTCAAAGACGGCGGTAAACATGGTTGGCACCAACCTGAAGTACGAGTTGGAACCGCGGGGAATTTCGATAGTTCTGTTGCACCCCGGTATGGTAGCTACCGAGATGACCGGTGGGCGGGGTATCTCTCCCTCTGATTCTGCTAGCGGCCTTATCGAGCGTATCGACGAGCTTAGTATGGAGAGCAGTGGCACATTTATGCATGCTGAGGGTTATCAACTGCCCTGGTAGAGCCCGCTCTACATCCCTTTATTCAGAAAAGCTTTTCGCGCTTTCCAATCGGGCATAACCTCAGCTACCAAACGATGGAATCTGCTGTTGTGAGAAGGCTCCAGTAGGTGAGTTAGCTCGTGCACCAACACATATTCGATGCAGGCTAGTGGGTATTTAATTAGCTCAAGACTGAGGTTGATTCGGTGCGTGTGTGTGTTGCAACTGCCCCACCGGGTTTTCATACGGCGCACCTTATATTCACTAGCTTTGGCACCTACCATCTGTTCCCAGTAATCTGCCAAGGTCGGCAACTTGATCAGGAGTTCCTTACGATAAAAATCATTCAGGGCCTTGTCGATGCGCTCTGGCGCTGCATCTTGGGGAATATTCAAGACCAATTTATCCTGATGAATACCGGTCGCGCTTATGCTTCCTGTGCAAAGCTTGTAGCGATCGCCCAGAAACAATACATGTGATCCTACTACTATTTCAGGCTCTGCCTGTTCACGTCGATGCTGCACTCGCTGCTGTGCTTTAGCTATCCAATCCGAGCGCGAAGCAACAAAGTTTTCCACAACCCGGCGCGGCACTAACAGAGAAGCAGAAACGCAGATTTCACCCGTTGAGGGACGTATACGCAGATTTATGTTTTTTACGCGTTTACGGGTAAATAGAACCTCTAAGCCAGCCATTTGGGTGAGCTCTGGCCGATCGATTGTTCTAGCTCGCACCGAATTCCACTCCCGCCGTGCCAGATTGCCAGAGGGGAAACTTCTGCATACAGCGAGCAAAGATGTCTGATTGGAGCCAGCTCTCCAACCAAATATCTAAGTACTCAAAGCTTTGTTGATCAAACCAGTCTTTATCGACAAAAGCGAACTGGCGAACAAAGGGAAAAATTGCGTAATCGGTGAAAGGACCCGTTTGAAATAGGTTTGCGGCGGCTCCCTGAATTTCCAGCTGTGTGTCGAGCGCGAAGACAAATTCCATTGCCTTATCTCGATAATGCTCCTGCGACTGCTCAGGGTAGCCCACATGGTACTTATAGCGGTCCAACCAGTGCTTAAACTCCTTGTCATTGCGCTCTATGAGCGCAAGCTCAACTTCGCTTGGCATATTGAGATTTTCTTCACCTGCCTGATCAATCGCCCAGAGCATAATATCTCTGCTTTCATCCAAAACATCTCTCTCATCTAGTTGCAGCACCGGCACACGTTTCTTTGGTGCAATCTCTAGCATTTCTGGAGGTTTTTCTTTTAGAAGGATCTCTCGTAATTCAACGCAAACTCCCGTTTTGAGCAGCGCCAGCCGGGCGCGCATGGCATAGGGGCAGCGACGAAAGGAGTAGAGAACTGGTAGTGGAGACTTAGGATTCAGAACAGCAGTCTCTAATGCTGGTGTCCGCCGGGTCCATGAGCATGCTTGTGGGCAATTTCTTCTTCGGTGGCATCTCGAATATCGGTAATAAGGATCTCAAAAGTCAGATTCATCCCCGCCAGCGGGTGGTTTGAATCGATATCCACATTGAATTTACCAACCTTAATCACCCGCGCATCAAATTGTCCTTCAGCAGTATTTACTTGAACAATTTGACCAGGTCGCAAACGCTGCTTTGCCTGAACCAAGTGCTTGATTGGAACTCGCTGCTGTCGGTCAGCCTTGGATTCTCCATAAGCCTGAGCAGGACTGAGATCAATCTTGAAGTTATCGCCTTCTGCCTTACCGACAAAGGCGTTTTCCATTGCCGGCAAAATATTGTTGTGCCCATGCAGATAAATGGCTGGCTGATCTTCTGGGGT
The DNA here is from genome assembly GCA_018662305.1 of Porticoccaceae bacterium. Classification (GTDB taxonomy): domain Bacteria; phylum Pseudomonadota; class Gammaproteobacteria; order Pseudomonadales; family GM7GCV1; genus JABJGI01. Next base: position 20,347 of record JABJGI010000133.1, read on the forward strand.
TTGCTCTATCAACATTCCATCTGTTTCGCTGAGTTGATAATGAAATGACACGACTTTGTTTGCTGCAACCTGCACGAATTAACTCCGGAAAAATCTGGCGCCATTCTAATAAAGCAAAGCAAACTAAGCGAATGGATTAATCTCTCCCAGAAAAATCTCAGATAGGGGCTTCATGAGCTGTGGCAAATTCCGCTATGCTCTCGAAAAAGTGCTTAGGATTTTTCATGCCCTCTTTCGATATCGTCTCTGAAGTTGATGTAAACGAACTCCGTAACGCGGCGGAGAATACCCAAAGAGAAATTGCTACCCGTTATGATTTTCGCGGAGTCGAGGCGACAGTGGAATTTGCCGACTCTGTAGTCACTCTAAAAGCTGAGGCGGACTTCCAGTGCAAACAACTTTTGGATATGTTTGCGCAACAACTCACCAAACGAAAAGTAGACGCTCGCGCCATGGACTATGACGAAGAGGCTGTACACAGCGGAAAAACATTTTCGCTGGCGGTGAAATTCAAACAGGGTATTGAACAGCCTGTTGCCAAACAGATCGTCAAACTCACCAAGGATTCCAAACTCAAAGTTCAAGCCCAGGTTCAGGGCGACCAAGTTCGCGTCACTGGCAAAAAGAGAGACGATCTTCAGCAAGTAATGGCCATGGTAAAAGATGCCGATCTGGGACAGCCATTCCAATTCAATAACTTCAGAGACTAATTCACTGTGACTGACAACCCCATCAGGAGATTCCTGAGACCAAGCCGACCCTGGGTATGGCTAATTGGGCTTCTGTCGATATATCACTTGGCTGGCGTGGTTGTCGCTCCCTTGGTCGCTGAAAGGCAGCTTGGGAATTTTGCTGAACAAAGGTTGGGGCTAGATGCCAGTCTCTACCGCATCCGTATCAATCCCTACAGTTTCAGTATGCAAATTGAGCAGCTTGAGATAACGGACGCCGAGCCATTGCTGTCTTTCGACAACCTGCGCCTGAATATTCAACCCCTTAGTTATATCCGAGCCCGGCAGATACACATTCGATCTCTTGAGATTTTTGGGCTCTCCGTCTCACTACAAAGATTTGAAGACGGCGCTACCAATATTGAAAGGCTGCAAGAAAGATTCACGGAAACTGCAATTGAAGAAGACACAACTACCGAGTCGCAAACCAACACGGAGCCGGTAGAACTTCTGATATCCAGCCTTGCGTTAGTTGATGCGTCCTTGAGTTTGAGGGACGAGGCTCTAGAAATTCCCCTAGATTTTCAGATTGAGCAGCTGCAGTTTCATCTAACCGACTTCTCCAGCCTGTCCGAGCAGGCAGCAAAACTTGAACTCGAACTGGATGTCGCCAGCGGAGGCAGTCTGGAAGTGTCCGGAAACATTGGACTCGCACCGGAATTCAACAGCTCCCTTCTGCTTTCTCTGGATCGGCTTTCGCTAACCCCACTACATTCCTATTTGAGTGAAACTACGCAGATAGCATTTGCCTCCGGCGTTCTAAACCTGGAGGGCACGGCTGATATCACAAGCGAGGAACCCTTTGCATTTCAAGGGAGCACCTCAATTGAGGATTTGGATCTAGAGTATCTGCAACAACCCCTGCTAACTTGGGATGAGATCTCTCTACCGCAAAACTTCTTTTCCTTGGCAGAGAATCGGTTAGAAGTATCGGAGATCGTCCTCTATCAAGCTTTCGCTCGGACGATAATCAACCAAACAGGCGCTACAAATATTGGTGAAGCCTTATCCGGAGACTCTCTCTCTAATTCAGACAATTCAGATGCTTCAGAATTAGTGGCCGACTCCGCAATAGAGGAGTCTAGCGACGCAGCCCCGCCCTCTGATGCCATGAGAATTGAAATAGATTCGATTCTCGTCAATGAAGCAGAAATGTTTTTTGCCGACTATTCATTGCCTCTTCCCTTCATTGCGGAAATTAGCGGCCTCAACGGCGAAGTCTCCGCGATTTCCAATCTCAGCAGCGCTCCTGCAGCTCTTGATTTGGGAGGGCAAGTTGGTGACTTTGGTCTTGTCTCCATAAATGGGCAGCTACGCCCTCTTCAACCTCAGGAACTTACGCAGATTGAGCTGGCCTTCGAAAACATCGAGATGCTGGATCTGTCGCCCTATCTAATCAAGTTTGCAGGGCGTGCAATTGAAAGTGGCAAGCTGGACGTAGACCTTAACTATCAAATCAACTCCAGTCAGCTGCAGGGGAATAACCAAATGGTGATGCGCGACTTTTCACTCGGAGAAACAGTGGAAAGCCCCGACGCACTGAACCTTCCACTGGGGCTCGCCATCGCCCTACTGAAAAACTCGGATGACGTAATTGATCTCGAGCTGCCCGTTAGCGGCGACCTAAGTGACCCTCAGTTTAGCTTCGGAAGTATTATTCAAACGGCCTTCACCAACCTTATTGGCAACATTGTCAGCTCACCATTCAGATTTTTAGGGGGACTAATAGGTAGCGAAGAACCCTTAGACAATATAGTTTTTGATGCCGGCAGTTCTGAGCTAAGACCACCCGAGCAGGAAAAGTTAATCAAGCTCGTTAGTGCTCTGGCGGAACGGCCTCAAATTACCCTTGGTATTGCGCCCACTTTCAATAGAGCCATCGATTCATTAGCCCTAAGGGAGAATGCCGTTGAGGACAGAGTCACAATCCGGGTAGAGGCAATAACGGAAACAGGTCTAACTGTTCTCGACCAACGAATCCAAGCGCTTGAATCCTTAGTATTAGAGGCGGATGCTACTGAGGCTCTCGCGAACCTGAGAGCACTGCACTCTCAACCACTATTGACCACTGCAACAGATGGGTCTTCACAGACCGAAGAGTTGGATCGACCTGCCTATGCCGCAGACCTGGAATTATGGCTTGTACAATCCGAAAATATTGATGAAAGCCAGTATCTGGAACTAAGAGCGCAAAAAATCCTAGACTATTTGCTGGAAACCGAATCGGAATTAGCTGCCCGAATAGAGGTCAGCGGGGACATTAGCAGCCTCGATGAAAGTTCAGAGAATGTAACCGTTTTATTAAGTCTAACAAACACTTAGACGCCAAAAACTTAACTCAGAGTTCATAAAATTCCGCAGCTTTTGTCCAAAATATGGACAAAAGGAATAGTCTCTTAGACAAATACCAAATTACTCCCCATTAATTGGAACTAGTTGCCTCAAAGGAATGATGTCGGGCTATACGACTTTTTGTACTTTTCGAGTACAAGCAGCGTCTCAATTTATTTAGGGGAAAAATCATGAATATTGCCAGGAACATTGTGTCCAAGCTGACAGCGCTAATCGCGGCAGTGGTGCTAATTGGATCAAATACTTTAGTCATTTCTCAGGCGGGAGCGCAGGAAATAGAAGAAGTGTTTGTACTGGGGTCCAGGGCCCTAGGTCGGACAGCGGCGGACTTGCCAGTGCCGGTAGACAATCTAACTTCTGAAGCCATGGAAACCACCGGGCAAACAGAAGTAGGTCGGATGCTTCAAGTGCTCGCCCCTTCGTTCAACTTTTCCAGCTCCAGTATCAGTGATGGCACCGATGCCCTGCGTCCAGCGACTTTAAGAGGCCTGGGTCCAGATCAAACTTTGGTTTTGGTAAACGGCAAACGTCGACATCAGGCTTCGCTGATTCATATCAATACTTCAGTTGGTCGCGGTACCGCTGGTACTGATATGAACGCCATACCCGCCACCTCCATTAAACGCATTGAAGTGCTAAGGGATGGTGCTGCAGCCCAATACGGCTCAGACGCGATAGGCGGCGTGATAAACATTGTGCTCAATGATGATGACACAGCCGGACGCTTCAGCATTTCTCAAGGCCAATACTCAGAAGGTGATGGCGCTACCACCAATATCGATCTTTCCAAGGGATTTGCCTTTGGTGATTCTGGCTGGCTAAACCTTGCTCTGAATATGCGCGACAGAGAAAATACCAATAGAGCCGCACCTCAGGGTGGCTGCCTATATGGTGGGTGTGTTGATACTGACGGCAACGGTTTCCTAGAACCCGCTCCCGGCAACGAGACCCTTGAAGTGAGCGGTCCGGGACGAGACGGTTTCCGTATCGGTGATGCCGACTCTGAGCAAACAGCCTTTACCCTCAATGCCGGTACCGAGCTTGGAGAGGGTGAGCTCTATGGTTTTGTCACCTACTCCACCCGAGACAATGAATCCGGTGCATTCCACAGGAATCCTACCGGCAGCAATGGCGTAGATAGCGCCCTATTGACTGACGGACTAAATCCCGCTGATACCAATGGTTTTCTGCCATTGATTCAGTCTGAGATCCAGGACATGTCCTATTCCGTTGGCTATCGCATGGATTTTGAAGACGCCAGCTTCGATATCTCTTTAACCACCGGCGAAAACACGATCGACTACACAACAGCCAATAGCGCTAACTATTCCTACGCTAACTTCCTGCAATTTGATCAAGGTCTTAGCGATGCAGAAATTCGCAGTACCATTCCTCGCTCAGCTAAAGCATATGGTCTTGAGCTGGGTCTTACTACGCTCAACCTAGACTTCACCAAACAGTATGATCAGCTCTCCCTGGCGGCAGGTGCTGAGTACCGCAATGACGCTTATAAGGTGATTGCTGGTGATGAATATTCTTACTTTGACTACGATTCTGACCCCGTAACTGGATTGGCGCTCTACGCCCAAAATGCGGGTGGAAGCATTCAAGGCTTTAACGGCATCGGACCAGAATCAGAAGTCGATGAGACTCGAAGCGTAATATCCTTCTATCTGGACGGTGAATACCAAGTCACCGACGATTGGATGGTAAGTGCTGCAGCACGATTTGATGAATACGACGGTTTCGGCGACACAGTAAATATTAAGCTGGCTACCAACTTCGCCATTTCAGACACTCTTCGTTTACGTGCTGCTACCAGCACCGGCTTTAGAGCGCCTTCAATGCAGCAACTCTATTTCAACAACATCAGCACCCAGATTCGCGCAGCTGGCGCGGTGACCGTGGGTACTTTCCGCAATAATAGTGCTGCGGTACAGGCTCTAGGTGTGCCTGAGTTGAAAGAGGAAGAGTCAACCAACTACAGCCTTGGTGTAGTTGCGGATCTCGGTGGCTGGAATGTTGCAGTCGACTACTACTCAATTGATATTGATGACCGCATTGGTATCAGCAATCAGTTAGACGCCGGCGTTGATCCAGAAAATAACGATGGCGACCCTCTGACTGATGATACTGGCGCAATTGCCACTGCCTTGGCATCTGTAGGAGCCGAAGCTGCGCAATTTTTCCTCAACGGTATGAATACAGAAACCTCCGGTTTTGACATTGTTTCAACCTACAGCGGAATGGAGTTTGCGGACGGCAACCTGGATCTAACTCTTGCAGCCAACTTTACCGAAACAGAAGTTACCGACATTTTTGTCCCAAATGCTGGTGCTCTGTCATCGGTAGATCCTAGTGAAGTTATTAGCGCTCAAGATATTTCGATCATTGAAGAGTGGCAGCCACAGGATCGTATTAGCCTAAGTGGCCTCTATACCAAAGATCAGTGGACGGTAAATCTTGCCTTTAACCGATTCGGCGAATACACCGTTGTTGATAGCTCACCCCAGACCTACAGCGCAGAGATACTGACGGACCTCTACGTAAAATATTCTCTGAGCGATAATATGAGCTTGTCATTCACCGGGAACAATATTTTCGATGTGACTCCAGACGAAACCACTAATACTGGATCTCGCGGAGGCAGTTTCGAATCAGCTCCTGGCGCCGAAGATCTGGCTAGCCCAACCGTTTTCAGATATTCAAGACGGTCTGCACCATTTGGATTTAACGGTGCTTATTACGCAGTTGGGCTTTCCTATAACTTCTGACCTGCCTAGCTTCAACCAAACAAAAAATCCGGCTTTTGCCGGATTTTTTGTTTTATACCTATTGAATACAATTTAGTGAAACCAACTAAGCGCAATTTATTTTCATCAAGCTATAGTAGGATGTCGATCAGCGAAAATTAGTATTTGGGGGTATCAATGCTTCGCGTAATCTTTTTTGCAATAATCATTTTTCTTGGGCTTTCTGGGGGCTCGGCTTGGGCGCAAGAAGGCACCAATGCTGCAAATGTCTTAGGAGCTCCAATAAGTGATATCGCAACGGCGCCTTCTCATCAGGAGGGATTCCCTCTCTGGGCATACGGCTACATAACTCCTCCCACTGCTCCAGAAGATTGGAGAGAAATGTGCGTGGGCTCGAGACCTAGAGAATGCGACAGACCCGGAGGCATGCCGCGAGATACTTCTGGTACTTTGTTGCGTGTGGAGGGAAGTGATCTCGCATTTACTCAGACTGAAATAACAGCGCCCTATGCTCCGGCGGATTGGTTTCCGCAAGATCACCCACCCATGCCTGATGTTGTTGCCCACGGCATAGAAGAGATTGAAATGCGAGCCTGTGCAATCTGTCACCTGCCAAACGGTCAGGGCTTGATGCAAAATGCGCCAGTTGCAGGGCTTCCTGTGGACTATTTTCTGCGACAACTTGAAGAAATGGCCAGCGGTGCTCGACAAACCTCCGATCATCACAAAGCGAATGGCTTTGAAATGGCCGCAATGGCCAGAGCTCTATCTCCAGAGCAAGCCATGGAAATCGCCGAGTACTACGGTTCGATTCCTTTTAAACCCTGGGTAAGAGTTATTGAATCAGACACTGTCCCCAAATTTACCGCGTCCAGAAATGGCTTGCTTATGAAGGTAGAGGGCGACGAAACCGAGCCACTGGGTAATCGTCTTATTGAGTTACCAGAGGATACTTACAACACCAACAATCTGCGTAACCCTCGATCCGGAATGGTTGCCTACACACCGATCGGCAGTCTGGCTCGCGGTCGGGAAATTGTTGAAACCGGTGGTGGCGTTAGTGTTGCCTGTGCCGCCTGTCACGGCGCGGATTTGCGCGGCACAGCCATTGCACCTCCGATCGCCGGCAGACAGCCAAGCTATATCGGTCGACAGTTGTATGATTTTCAGCAAGGCAATCGCAACGGGATCATGGCGCCACTAATGATTCCTACGGTGCAGAATCTATCTCCCGATGACCTTTTGGCTTTAGCGGCCTATGTGGCGTCTCTATCACCCTGATAATCTAAAGATCAAAGGGCTTTAACTTCTCGTGTAGGTCTTCCCGAGCTTCCATCATTTGCTTGGCGAAGGCCTGGAGATTTTTGTCCTCATCTGACTGAGGTTTCCACTGAGGTACTCCAGTGGGTTTACCTTCATCATCAATAGCGACAAAAACGATGATGCAACGCGTAGTGAGCTCATAATCTCCGGTGCGGATATCTTTTGAACTCACGTTTACTAGGATATGCATACTGGAATTGCCCGTATAAATTATCTTGGCTTCCAGCTCCACCAGGTCACCAACACGAATGGGTTTGATAAAACGAATGCCACCAACAAAGACGGTGACACAGTAGGATTCACTCCAGTTTCCGGCACAGGCGTAGCCCGCTTCATCGATCCACTTCATCACAGCGCCACCGTGCACCTTGCCACCAAAATTTACGTCGGTTGGCGCGGCTAGTTGTCTCAAGGTGACCATTCGGCTATCTATTGTCATAGGTGTTCAAAGCTTCGTTTGGAAGAGTGGCAAGAATTCTACTCACATTCCTGATATTCCGACAGAAAACAGTCGAATGCCCAGCGGTGAGCCTGCACTAGCTGCTCCGGTGATAAAGCATCCTTGAGTACCTGTAAACTTGCTTCTGCTTGGGAATAATCTAGCGAATCGGCCAAATATACCCAGTAATAAGCCCTTACCAGATCCTTAGGAAGACCGTCTCCTTGAGCATACTTGGCGCCAATATTGAACATGGCAGCGCCGTCACCCTGCTGGACCGCAGCGAAAAACCATCGAGTTGCCTGGTCGTGGTCCTGTTCCGTACCTATACCGCGATGGAACATCAAACCCAGATTAAATTGTGCCCCTACCATGCCTTGCTCAGCCGCCTGTATAAACCAATGCACAGCGATTGAATCGTCTTCCTCCACTCCTCGGCCCCGCATGTAGGCTAGCCCGAGGTTGTATTGCGCTGCACCCAAGCCCTGATCAGCTGCTAAACGGAACCAACGCGCTGCCTCCGCATCATCTTCCGCAATGCCATAACCCTCTGAATACATCACGCCAAGATTTGCTTGCGCGCTAGCAAACCCCTGATCTGCAGATCGTCTATACCAGTTCAGAGCCTCAATATCGTTCTCTTCAACTTCAATGCCCTGGTCATATTGATAGGCAACCCGGTATTGGGCGGCAGCGTCCCCCTGCTCAGCCATCGCCAACGACTCTTCAAAAGTCTGCGCAGCAACCGAACCAGCTGAAATTAGCGACAGCAGTAGTAGTCCAAGCCGAACTAGGTCCAATTGAATACGAAGAGTGGATAAGGGATTCATAGGTATTTTGGTCTAACTCAGATTGGCATATCCAAACAACTGATATTTGCCGGATGGTCAATATCAATTGCGGCTTCGGGAATTTCGAGAAGCTGAACGCTATGGCTATTTTCTACCAGAACTTTTTTTGCGCCCCGATCACCCTGCAGTTCCAGCAATTTGGCAAAAAAAGGCTGAGGGAATATCGCTGGCACTCCCACCGTATCCATATAGCTCGCCGCACACATCAGATCAGGTGATTCTTGCCATTTTATGATCAGTTTTTTTAGCTGCTCTTCCAAAATTAGTGGCTGGTCGCCTGCGACAAATAGAATCGCCTGATACTTTGTCTCTAATTGCTTTGTCGCTGCTCGGACAGAAGAGCTGATTCCTTCCTGCCATTCCGGATTTGAAATTATTTGGTGTTTATCTATCTTCAGCTGAGACTGAATTTCTTCGCCTTTGGCCCCGAGAACAACAAAGAGATGGGCTTTATCTAGCCGCGGACAGGTCTCGAGAACATGCTGAAGCATGGGTTTACCCTGTACCTGCGCCAACTGCTTCGCACTACCGAATCTGCGCGCCTCTCCGGCAGCGAGTATCACAACTGCCAGTGGGCTCACAACTCGCTCTCCTTAAACAATGCTTGATGACATTGAGCAATAGTGGAAAGCGCTACCGACTCCGGGCTGTCGCCACCAATATCAAAACCCATTGGGCCCCTTAACAAGCCTTGAATATCGGAATCCGGATCTATTTCTGCCAAATCCAGAACCTCTCGCTTTCTCTCATTGGGCCCGAGTAAACCGATGTAGCGCAGTGTCTTGGAGTCTTTCAGACTGGCCAGCCAAGCCGCATCCAGTTCTAAATTGTGACTCATAATGATTGCCGCATCGGCATCAATAACCTGATCGAATCCTCCTGGGGTTTGGCGAATAACGCGCTTGACCTGAGGGAAATCGGCTTCTCTTGCGAAGGCGGGACGATGATCGATCAAGGTGATATCCCAATTCATCGAGGCCGCTAGTCTGACCAATGGCTGAGCGTCTTCTCCTCCACCAATTACCCAAAGCCTCGCTGCCCTATTGTGCCGGTTCAAGGACCATCGCTTCGAACCCTCATGAATGACTTGGTGCTTAGACCCATCTTTGTCATTTATTTTTGGTAGCTCAGAATCGGCAGGCTTAGATATTGGTTGTGCGAGATCGTCCAGTAAATACAAGACATTGAGATCTTCAGAAGCCTCACTCTCTATACATTGAAGCAGATAACTGTCTTGCCCAGCTTCCATTCGCTGCGACAATTCAAACAGTACCTTTCTCTGGGCTTCCATCACTGGCTGGACCAAAATCTCCACCCGTCCATTGCAACCCAGCCCTAGTTCCGCAGCAACACTACCCTCATCTGTGCTGTCATAGAGAACACACTTTGGTTTGCCAGATGCCAGTACTTTTCGCGCATTGAGGCGAATATCCGCTTCCAGACACCCTCCACTAACCAATCCAAAACTCTGCCCATCAGGGTCTACCAGCATCATGGCGCCGGGCTGACGGTAACTCGAACGAAATTTGCTGACCACAGTAGCTAGAACCCAGCCCGAAGAAGGGTTCTGCTGAAGCTGCTTTAAAAGATAGGAAAGATGCGTACTAACCAGCATGACCGCCAGACATAATTCGGGCTAAAGGCGGCAATGCAGTTAGGACCAGCTCAAATCGTGCTGATTGATTGGCGTGGAGCGAACCCGCTTTCCGGTAGCGAAATAGATCGCATTGGCCACTGCAGCCGGGGTTGGTGGTCCACCGGGCTCACCCATACCACCCCACCAGCCATCTTCCGAGAGCGCAAAATAACAATTTGCCGATGGCATTTGCGGCATACGCATTAGGTGGTAGCTATCAAAGTTGGTATTGGTGAACTGTCCGTTCTCGAGATCAAGACCACCATAGAGCGCATGTGAGAGCTCCCAACAGGCCGCGCCCTCCAATTGCTCAGAGGCGTTAAGTTCGTTGATGAGATAACCACTGTTGATAATGATATCGAGCTTATCGATGGTGAGCTGTCCACGCTGACTGACACTCACGGTGGCACAGGCTCCGCAATAAGAATTGTGGTCTTCAACAACCGCAATACCCATACCCTGCCCCTTCGGCAAATCCGTTCTAAAGCCGCAAACCTCCTTCATTTTCAGAAGAACTCTTTGCCAGGGCTCCAAACCCTTGGTCATTTCCAGACGCCATTCGAGCGGATCCCAATCAGCCGCAAGGGCCATTTCATCGACAAACTGCTCGATGATAAATCCGTTCTGGTTGGCTCCGGGGCCGCGATGTGTCGCCGTGGGGAGATGGGTCGCCACGTTGTGACGCTCGTGCCGCCGGTTTGGCACCAGATATGGCATTGTCCCGATGGAATAGTCGGCCGTCGCTGGGCCGTGGTTTGCTACACCCTCATGGGTAAACCAGACCGCGCGCGAGAAAAATGCCTCTGGCAGCCCTCTCTCCCCCAGTGAAGCCTTAAGTTCAGTGTAAACGGGAGGTCTCTGTTTATCGTGAGTAATGTCTTCTTCTCGCGTCCAGATCACCTTCACCGGACGGCGTAGTCGATTGGATATCTCAGCAGCCTGTTTAGTCACCGCTGTAGCACCACCGCCATTACCACCAAAGGCACCACCGAGAAAAGCCGTATGCACAAAAATCTCCTTGGTATCGCGACCCAGATGGTCTGAGATGATGCGTAGGGGTGCCGCTTGATCCTGAGTCGGAGACCAGACGTCGATACGCTCGTCCGTCACACTCACTGTGGCATTGATAGGCTCCATACGGGCATGAGTTTCGTAGGGCCTATGGTATTGCGCGCTAAGGGTATTTCCCCCTTGATTAATACGGCCGAGAGCATCTGAACCGATTTCATTACTAACATCACCCTCAACACCGAAGAGTCGTTGCGCTTCAGCAGCCTGAGTTTCGTTACTGACATTGGCATTCGGGCCGTAATCCCATTCGATGGGCATAAGGTCCAGCGCCGTTTTAGCCCTGTACCAGCTGTCGGCCACAATGGCGACACCGTTTTGCATATCAGAAGTAAAGGTTTTGCCCTCGAGAGCATGGAACTCAACCAGATCGATAATTCCAGGTCGGTTGCGGACAGCATCGAAGTCATAGCTCTTAACCTTGCCCCAAGGCACTGGGCAGCATTTCACCGCGGCATAAACCATGCCGTCCAATCTGGTATCTATACTGTATTGGGCGCTGCCATTTACCTTGTGCGGTATTTCCATACGAGGCAGTGGTTTACCCATCAGCCACCACTGATCCGGCGTTTTGATGGTTGGTTCTTGCGCAAGCTGAACCTCCGCAGCGGCGGTGACGAAATCGGCATAACTAGCTTGATTCGAGCCAGAACTTAGCACGCCCTGCTTTGCAGTAACTTGGGATGGATCGACATTCCAAACAATCGCAGCGGCGGCTTTCAGACGCTCACGCGCAGATGCTCCGGCCTGCATGATATGAGGATGTTGCAACCGCACCACCTGAGACCCGTGAGTGGTGGTTACCTTGTATTCCTGCCCCTGGTTTAGATGGCGATTCATATCGGCAAACACTGCCCGGACATTTTCCCAAGGCACATCGAGCTCTTCAGCAATCATGGTTGGAACAGAGGTTAGCGCCCCCTGCCCTTGCTCTGTATGTGGCACACGGATGGTAACGGTGCCATCCAGGTCAATAGTTAGCCAAGCGTTGATCTCTGCCCCATCCGTCGGTGTTGTCCAAGGCTCAGGGGCTACGACGCCGGCTGAGGCTCCTGGAAGATGGAAGCCGAGAATCATGCCACCACCGGCACCGGCCATTGTGCGAATCATGGTGCGACGAGAAATTTTCGTTTGCATATTCATATCAGCACCTCAGGACTTAGACGCGTCGTAAATTTCGACGGCCCGATGAATCGCTGCGCGTATGCGCGGATAGGTGCCGCAGCGGCACAGATTGCCACTCATGGCTGAATCAATCTCAGAATCGGATGGATTGTCTGTTTGGGATAGTAAGGCTGCCGCGCTCATAATCTGACCGGACTGACAATATCCACACTGAGGTGTGCTGTGTTCAATCCATGCCTGCTGAACAGGATGAGAATTGTCGTTGGAAAGACCTTCAATGGTGGTTATTTGTCGACCAACGGCGCTAGAAACCGGAGTAATGCAGGACCGGATCGGCCTTCCATCCAAATGAATGGTGCAAACACCGCACTGAGCAATGCCGCAGCCAAATTTGGTGCCGGTTAATCCAATGCTGTCGCGCAGCACCCAAAGAATTGGCGTTTCTGGTTCGACATCAACCTCATAGGCTGTGCCGTTAACCCTTAAAGATATGGCCATAATCTGCTCTCCCCCAAAGAGCCGACAGACGGAATCCCTTGTAACCTATCGACGACTAAAGATTTATCAAGAATATAGAGGATGGCCCGCAGGCGGACAAGTTACCGCAAGATAACTAAAGGTCTAGCTTGGGATTAAATTGAGAATATGGTGCCCGGGGCCGGAATCGAACCGGCACGGCCGTGAAGCCGAGGGATTTTCTTACCAACTACAACTTTCGCTGCTGCGATTTAATATCGCATTTGTGGTCTGGACTTTCTCTTCACCATATCTCAGAGTATTTACTCAAAGACTTAGGCAGGAGCCGTCAAGTCTCTACACTTTCCAAGGAGCGGAGCATGAAGCTACACAAGTATTCTGAAGATGCCTTGAGAGAAGCCGTTAGTGCTTCAACTTCAATGCGACAAACCCTTCAAAAACTAAATGTTGCACCATACGGCGGCAATTATGACGTGTTGCGAAAGGCCATCCGTCATTTTGATCTGGATACTTCTCACTTTACTGGCCAAGCATGGAACAAAGGAATGCAGCTCTCTTGCAGAAGGCCTTTAGAGGATTACCTTACGAATAAAGTTCCTATCCAGTCCTATAAACTGAAGAATCGTCTCTTACGAGAAAACATCCTCAGCCGAAAGTGTTCCAGTTGTCAGGCGGAAGATTGGCTAGGCCAACCTATTCCGCTAGAGCTTGATCACGTCAACGGAGACAACAAAGATAATCTACTGACAAATCTTCGTCTTCTCTGTCCTAATTGCCATGCTCTTACACCAACCTACAGGAGTAAGAACCGCACCAAGGCTTAGCTCGGGATTGCCACCATCATTAAATGCTGAGGTTTCCCCGAATTTGACTCCATTCACATCAGGCGTTTCCGACCTGCGTGCTCAAAGTTTTAAGTCCCTTGTGTCTACCAATTTCACCACCCGGGCATATTCATGAGTGGGGAAGCGCGCCATTCTACTTGGCGTCTAACAATTCAGCTAGTCTTCGTCTGGAAATCCGTAGTCATCCATCCAATTGCCGGTTGATCCGCGCTCCTGCAACTCTAAAAGGGTGGGCCAAAGGTACCAGGGCGAGCGAGCATCTGAGTTCCACAGACCAACAAAGGCAAAACCGCGTTCAGGATCGAGCAATATTTGTGAACCATAGCCAGAAATATAACCGGAGTGGGTCACAAGACTTCTGTCTTCCCAGAGATAGTGTCTCCAACCGAGGCCATAGCCGGTGTCCTCAAGTCGATTCCGCACTCGCCACAGGGCGCGATCCTGAGTTGGCGTATCTGTGAGCCATGCATGGGCGCTGGTCAGCGTTTGAGTACTAAGGGCGGGGTTTAGGCCCAGATTTGCGAAGGCCCAAGCCACCATGTCCTGCAGTGACGCATTAACCCCTGCGGAGGGCGCCACTTGATCATAGGGGCTCTCCGGGTCACCGGGAACATATCGGCGGTTTCTTATTTCATTTTTGCGATGGGGAACGGCCCAGCTGTCAGCCCGAACAAGATCGTTCACCCCAACAGAAGCAGTGTGCATGCCGAGGGGGTCAAAGATGCGCTGCTGCATGACCTCCTCAAAGGAAGACTCGGTGGCCGCTTCTATCACTTTGCCCAGAGCGGCAAAAGTGAGGTTTTGGTAGGTGTGACATTCGCCAACTGGACAGACTAAGTCCACATTGGCCAGGCGATCCATAATTCGGTTAAGGTCAACTTCTGCCTCTAAGTCATTGTCGTAGGCGTTTGGCGGTAATCCCGTTTGATGACTAGCCACCTCTATGAGGCTAGGCTGGCGCTGCCCGTTTAAGCGGAAAAGTTCTGGTGAGATGGGTGCATTTAGATCGATCACGCCGTCCCGAGCCAGGTCAGCGAGCAATGTTCCAGTAAAAGTTTTGGATACTGAGCCCACTCGAAACACAGTGGTTGCAGTTACGGGCTCACCTGAGCGAATGGCGGTTTCGCCAAAGGTTTTTTGATAGACCAATTGACCATTGTCTATCACTGCTAGAGCAAGACCCACCACTTCCTGATCCTCGCGCATAATGCGCTCGACCTGCTGATCAAAAAGAGGCAAATAGGTTGCTAGGGGCTGAGTATCATCCTGCGCATAAACAGCGGGATGGGGTGCTACGCAAAGAGCGACAACAGCAAATAATATTTTTATCTGTAACTTCACCGGCGCTTTATAAATAAAGCCGCCGGTTGAGTCCAGTTGTTTAAGATAAATCTTTAAAGTTGCACGAATTCTAGGGTCCGCCCATACCTCCAACCATACCGCCACCCAGCCTGGCCGCTGCTTCGGCGTCTCTTCTAAGAATACCAGCAGTTTCAGCATGAGCTTCGAACTGAAGCGCCATTTCAGCTACTAGTTCTGGATGCTGGTCTGCCACATTCTCGCCTTCACCTGGGTTCTCTGTCATTGAGTACAGCTCCCACTCTTCGGCAAAGGGTGCACGAAACATCTTCCAATCTTCATGGAAAAGAATGCTCTCACCCGCCTCATCTAAGCCAATATACTGGCCTTGATGTGGTTCAAACTCGGGATCCTCAATTACGCCAGCAAAGGACCTACCGCGAATGGGCAGCACTTGTGCTCCGGCGGCGTTGACACTGACCTCTTCAACACCAGCCAGATCCATAATGGTGGGCATAATATCCATCACTGTCAGCAGCGAGTTGCTAATTTGGCCATTCTGCATTGAAGCAGGTGGTGTAATGAATGCTGGAACCCGAATACCACCCTCATATTGAGACCCCTTGTCTTCACGAAAAGGCGCAGACTGAGCATCTGACCAGCCCTGTCCTAAATGGACCCAAGAGTTTCGGCGGCCAATATTTTCTATGTCATTGTTATAGCGATCAAAATTGCCACGAGGAGAGCGAATTTCGCCACCCTGCGGACCGTTATCGTTGTGATAAATGATATAGGTGTTGTCCAGTTTTCCAGATTCTTCCAGATAGCTGATCAGCCGACCAAATTCATGGTCGAGATGCTCTGTCATCGCAGCGTAGAGCTCCATAGTACGACTATGAAGTTGTTTATCTTCCTCCGAGAGCTCGTCCCAACTGGCGGCTTCTTCAGGGCAAACTGAAGTATCGGCGTTGGCAGCCAATACGCCCATTTCCGCAGCACCTTGCTGGCGAGCGATACAGAGCGCCTCGTAGCCATCGTCGTAGTGGCCAACAAACCTGTCTTCCCAGCCTGGGTAGACTTGCAGGGGCCAGTGAGGTGAAGTGGGTGAAAACCAAGCGAAAAACGGCTGATCAGCATCGCCTTCGCTGATAAATTCGATCATGTAGTCCACGTACGCATTAGTGGAATAAAAATCATCCGGCAGTGTGTCCATCATTTCCCCGTCTAGGAGATAGGGCATCACATCAAGGTGATCCGGACGAAAATGGTCATTACTGCCCCCGCTCATCAGCGCAAAGGTTCTTTCAAATCCGCGATCGTATGGAGTGTTCACGCCTATTTCAGAGCCGAGATGCCATTTCCCTGAAATATAGGTTTGATAGCCACCATCGCGCATTCGTTCTGCTAGCGTCAGCACTCGATCTGTAATAATTCCCTCATAACCTGGCAGTCCCACATGTTCCGGCGCATGCGCATTGGCGTTCTGGGTTCCCACTCCCGCTTCATGGTTACCAGTACCGCTCATCAACATAGAGCGCGTTGGCGAGCAGCTAGTGGATACATGAAAGTTGGTAAGGCGAACACCCTGTAGAGCAATTTCATCGATGTTGGGCGTTGGGATATCTTTCCCTCCAAAAGCGCCAAGATCGGTATAACCCATATCATCTGTTGTGAAGATAATAAAATTTGGACGCGTCTGGCTGTCTGAGCTTGTCTCTGCCATATCGTCCATTTCGACTGTGACGGATTCGGTAGATTCCTGGCTGCAAGCAGACAAGATCAGCATAGCGGCAATGCCCGCAATCGCGGCGAGTTTTCTTTTAGTGGATTTGATCATTTGGTCCCCAACAAAGGTGGTTTTCTAGCAGCGGGCATTTAACCACTAGACGTTAGCGAAATCGCTTCCCTGACCAGAATTTATTCTTAATGCCCTGTTAAGTGCAACTGAGCATTGACCGCGCTGTAACCACTAGAGCTGGCGTGGAACCATGCCCAGTTCGGAAGCGTGAGACTCAAATTTTGTGACCAGTTCAATCAAAATATCCGGCCTGTCCTGAGACAGGTCCTTCAACTCGTTTGGATCATCTGCGCGATTGTAGAGTTGCCAAACAGTGTCACCCATAGGACGAACAATCTTCCAGTCACTTTGAAGCATAAAACTGAGCCCGGCATGGTCGAGAGGAATAGCCTCATCGGATGCGTGGATTTGTGCGGCTGGATTTTCGAGCAAGGATGCAAAGGAAGCACCGCGGATTGGCAATACTTCTGATGCTCGCGGATAGCTAGCCTCAGTAATTCCCGCCAGCTCCATAATGGTCGGCATCACATCCATAACGGTAACCATGGAATCGCTGATGCGGCCAGGTTCACTAGTTTCAGGCGAGGTAATGAAGGCAGGAACACGTATTCCACCCTCATAGGGAGAGCTTTTTTGGTCCCGAAAAGGCGCCGAGTGCGCATCAGCCCAACCCTGCCCCAGATTGGCCCAGCTGTTTCTGCGACCCAAGTTTTCCAGGCTATTGTCAAACCGGCTTAGTGCAGAGCGACGATCAAAAATCTCGCCCCCCTCGGGCCCATTGTCGTTGTGATAGATGATGTAGGTATTTTCTAGCTGGCCAGAACTTCCAAGATAATCCAAAACACGGCCTAACTCAGTGTCTAAATGCGCCACCATAGCTGCGTATAACTCCATGGTTCGACTATTAATGGCCTGTTCTTCCGCAGTTAGCTCGTCCCAGGGAGCGGCTATTTCCGGACAAATACCTAGATCTGCACCCGCAGGTAAAACTCCAGCTTCATCAGCACCCTGTTGGCGCGCTAAACAGAGGGCTTCGTAGCCCGCGTCATAGTCGCCTGCGAAACGATCCCGCCAAGCTGGTAAAACCTGTAGCGGCCAGTGCGGGGCGGTAGGAGCAAAGTAGGCGAAAAATGGTTGATCACTGGACTCATTGGAATCGATGTATTCAATGAGTTTGTCTACGTAGGTGGTGGTTGAATAGAAATCATCCGGCAGCCCCTCAAGGAATACACCATCTTCGACGTAGGGCACATCGGGAGCTGGGCCTACATCGGGTTTTTGAGAGCCAGCCGGTAACGCAAAATGGTCCCATCCTCCGGGAATAAGCGCGAAACTCCGCTCAAACCCGCGATCCGAAGGCAGTACTGCGAAGTCTGTGCCCGCTAAGTGCCATTTGCCTGCCATATAGGTGTGGTACCCCTCAGCGTGCATGCGTTCTGGCAAACTGGCGACTCTATCGGTCAGCCTTCCCTCGTAGTAAGTCCGTCCGACAAATTCCGGTAAGGCCCACTGGCTTCCCATTCCCGCTTCATGGTTGCCAGTGCCACTGAGCAACATAGAGCGTGTAGGCGCGCAACTCACATTGGCGTGGAAGTTTGTAAGCCTTGTGCCCCCCATAGCCAGAGAATCAAGATTTGGCGTGGGAATATCGGTACCGCCGAATGCGCCCATGTCGGTGTAGCCCATATCGTCAGTCACAATGAGTAAGAAGTTGGGGCGTTCCTCCGGTCCCAACGCACTCTGCTGCGTTGTGTTTTCGGCTTCAATCTCTGGAGGGGGCAGCTCCGAACTACAACCAAAGAGCAATACACCAATTACTGAAAATATGTTGCCAATTCGAGTCATTATTTTTCCCTCCAATATAATGACGAGCTGAATCCTATCTTCCTCCAATGATCAGGGGCAAATAGGTCGGCGCAGAAAGCGCTTTGACCCGCAATCGGAACCGGACGATTCTTGAAATTTCTGGATAGTCGGGGCGCCGACTTCATTCACGAAAATCAGCTAAATATGGAGGCGCGGGTCGGAATCGAACCGGCGTACACGGAGTTGCAGTCCGCTGCATAACCACTCTGCCACCGCGCCTTTGTTTATAAAAACATTGGTTGAGCCTTTTAAATCCGCGATGTCCTTCAGGGTGTCTAGTTTCGCGGACGGGGTCCGCTGCTACTATCCAATTGCCTGACGGGCTCTGCCACCGCGCCTTTTTTAGAGAGCACTTCTTACAAAGCACTTCAATTCTGGATGTGGTTCTTAACCAGAAGGTCGCGCATTCTACCTAAGCTGGGCATCAATTGCCCAGCCAAAAACACAATTTCTTTTGGCTTTAAGCAAGGGAGAAAAATCAGTTGCTTGGCACGAATTCAAATCCTATTAATTCTGGTAGTATTTCCGCTTCGAATTTCTAAAAGAATAATTACAAAATTCCATCATGACCTATTGTCTCGCCATAAAAATTGACGAAGGTTTGGTGTTTTGCTCTGACTCCCGCACTAATGCTGGCGCTGATCAAGTAAGCACCTATTCCAAAATGCATAGATTCTCAGTTGAAGGTGACCGACAACTAGTCATCCTCTCAGCAGGAAACCTGGCAACCAGCCAGGCAGTAGTTTCTCAAATTGAACGCGACATGCAGGCTGATACCGATTTCCATTTTGGAAAAGCTGAGTATTTGGAAGACGTTGCTGACTACATTGGACAACTTAGCCTCGAGCAGCAGAAAAAATTTCTCGACGATGACAGCCCAAAGGCCGGATACAAACCTGGTGCTAGTTTTATTGTTGGCGGGCAGATTAAAGGCAGTCCGGTTGAGCTTTTTATGGTGTATCCGCAGGGCAACCATATCCGCACTTCAGAGCAACACCCCTTTCTACAAATTGGCGAGACCAAATACGGCAAACCTATCCTAGACAGAATTATTCGGAACGACACATCTCACGAAGTGGCCATGCGCTGCGCTTTGGTGTCCACCGATTCCACCATGCGAAGTAACGCCACCGTAGGCCCACCTATAGAAGTGATGTTTTACAAAGCTGATAGTCTTGATGAAACGGCGATATATCACCGCTATGAGGAAAGCGATCCATATTGGCTAACGCTAAGAAAAAGCTGGGACGATGAGATCCGTAAGGCCTTTAATATGTTACCTCCGCTGGAAGACCCTGTGCCACGCGACTGACCACCTTTCCGACAAAGGCGAGTTTTCTTTCAATCTGCGCAGTAATAACAAAGGGATAGGCATCCGCCAGCCCGATGCTTCGATTTAATTCATTGAGAGCAACTGCAAAGCTTCGCCACTGGTTCGCCAGCGACCGAAAATCTTCTGGGTGAGCTGGATCCTGAACCATTTGATAGGCTCCAGCGGTTTCTAGTGTATCTGTCATATGCTGAAAGTGACTCCAGCATTCCGCCCAGTCTTCAAGTGGGTGCGATGAAGCATAGTTACTGATGTATTGCTTCGACCAGTCTTTAACCGGACCCTTAGCGTAATAACGATCTAATGCCTTTTGATAATCCTGCTCTGGGTCTCCGAACAGCTGTTGGAATTCCTCCTTCAGATCAGCAAACTGACCCAGGAAGGAATAATAGTAGTGTCCGCTCTCATGACGCAGATGGCCAAGCATAGTGCGGTAGGATTCGTTCATCTTGTGTTTGGTAGCTTCGCGCGCAATATCGTCAGCTTCCAGAGCATTTATTGTAATTACGCCACTTAGGTAGCCTGTACTGACGAAGCTTTCCAGCAATACCGGGTTGGACCTCTTATCCTCCAGAAAATCGAAAAGAAGACCACTTTCTCTATCCTCCCAGCCATTTTTTAGCGGTAGGCTCAGTGCCATCAATGAGTAGAAAAGGCGTTTTTTCGCCTGCTCGAAGCGGCGCCAACGCTTAATATTTTCCGCACGAGATAGATTCGGGATGGTACGGTTAAAGCTACAGCCTCTGCAAAGGCTGCCAGCCTTTTCCGCGCGCACCAGCCAGTTGCAAACTTTGTGTTCAATTCCATTTTGACAATACTGGTAGTCGCCGCCGCCGCCAAAAAGCGACCCGATTCGACTGCCACTCTTTAGGGTCACCATCTCTGCAGTTTGAGGGTCGTAACCTACCTCTTCTCCGCAGTTGGTGCATTGAGTGCTCTCAAAAAATAAGGGGTGACCGCAATCACACCAGAATCGGCGCATTATTTACTTTCCGGGAAAAACCAAGTGCTGGCGATTGTAGTGTTTAAACGATTGAGCTCAAGCTGGATTTGATCAATCACTCTATGTATTTGCTCATCGGAAAGTCTTTTTGCATCAAATCTATCGAGTTTTGCGTACATTTTTTCAAGCGAAGCTACACTGGCTTCGTTATTTTTGAAACCTCGAATAACCCTCTCCACTCTGTCCAAACAATAGCGAACAGAGCGAGGGAAATCTGGGTAGTTAAAAATAAAGTTGGTTGCTTCATGAGGTTCAATGATGGGCCCTACTTCGCGCCGATAGGCGCTGGTGGCAGACAGAGACGCCAAAAGGTTGGCCCAAAGCGACATTTCCAGATTAACGTCATTGCCTTCTTTTTCCTGCAGTGCAGCAATACCAACGTCGGTAATTCGAGTCGCCATATCACAGCGCTCTAGGTATCTGCCTAAGCGAATAAATTCGAAGGAATGGTCTCGATTCATTGAGCCATCGAAGAGACCATCTATCTGCATATTTCGCAGTACAATCTCTTCCGAAAAGTCATAGCGCCCCTTGCGCTTTACGGCTTGTTCGACATTCAGTTTGGTGTAAAGGTGCAGCTCATTGACCAGCTCCCAAGCCTCTTCGGGAAGTACATCTCTGGTTGTCCTCATATTTTCCCGAGCAAAGCTCACCGAGGCTTTTAAAGAAGCGAGGTTTTCCTCGTCAGCCAGAAGGAACTTGATTACGTTTTGTTCCGTGAGTTTTGTGTAGCGGGAAAAGTAAACTGGTTCGGCATCGATAATTTTGATCAGAACATCCCACCCAGCTCCTGAGCTTCTGGGAGTGTCCAATATAAAATGAGTATAGGCGTTTATCATGCGCGCCAATCCTTCCGAGCGCTCAAGATATCTGGCGCTCCAATAGAGTCGATTTGCTACACGAGAAAGCATCGATTCACTCCGCTACTCAACTACCCAGGTGTCTTTGCTGCCGCCACCCTGTGATGAATTGACCACCAAAGAACCCTTAGTCATGGCGACTCGAGTTAACCCACCCGCGGATACATAGCTATCAGCGCCTTGCAAAATAAAGGGTCTGAGATCTAAATGTCGGGGCTCGATTTCGTTACCAATAATGGTTGGTGCGGTAGATAAAGAAATGGTTGGCTGCGCTATATAGTTGCGAGGGTTCTTTTCTATCAGTGAGCGGAATTTTTTGTGCTCCGCCTTACTGGCATGAGGCCCCACCATCATTCCGTATCCACCGGATTCATTTGCCGGCTTAACTACCATCTGCTCGATATTTTCCAGCACATAGTCGCGGTCTTTTTGCAGCATGCAGAGATAGGTTTTGACGCTACGGAGTTTAGGTTCTTCACCTAAGTAATAGCGAATCATCTCCGGTACATAAGCGTAGATCACCTTGTCATCTGCCACACCTGAGCCCGGCGCGTTGGCAATGGCTACCCTGCCCGCTTTCCATGCTCGCATCAGTCCGGGCACACCTAGGGCAGAATCTTCTCTAAAAACTTCTGGATCCATAAATATGTCGTCGATTCGGCGATAAATGACGTCTACGCGCTGTGGGCCGTCAACCGTCTTCATCTGCACCTGATCATCGTCGTCCACATAGAGGTCATCACCCTGAACCAGCTCTGCTCCCATACCCTGTGCCAGAAAGGCGTGTTCAAAATAGGCTGAGTTGTAGATTCCAGGCGTGAGAACGACAACGCTTGGGCGTTTTACCCTGCGTGGAGACAGCGAAGCGAGCATTCGGTATAGGTTTACCGGGTAATCATCTACCGGCAGGATGCTGTAGTTTTCAAAAAGCTCTGGAAACACTCGCTTAGTGATCTCACGGTTTTCCAACATATAGGAAACACCGGAGGGCACCCTTAGGTTGTCCTCCAGCACATAAAATTTTCCCGATGTGTCCCGGATTAAATCGGAACCACAGATATGAGCCCAGACACCAAAAGCGGGCTTTACGCCACTGCAAGCTTCTAGGAAATTTGGTGAATCCAGCACCGGCTCTGCTGGTACAACTCCATCTGCGAGTATTTTTTGCTCGTTGTAGACGTCGTTGATAAAGCAATTAAGCGCTTTGGAGCGTTGTTTCAGCCCCTCGGAAACTTGCTTCCAATCTGATGCTCTTACGACTCGCGGGATTAAATCAAAGGGCCAGGGCCGATCGATATTGCCCTCGTCCGAATAGACGGTAAAGGATATGCCCATCTCGTGGATACTTCGCTCAGCCGCTGCACAGCGCTCGGATAGCTCCTTCTTATCCAGAGAGGACAATAAATTTAGCAGCCTTCTCGCGGATGTTCGCGGCGAACCATTGGCGGATATCAGTTCATCGTAAGAGTCTCCCGATGAGTAATTTTTCCATGGCTGCGACATACGAAATCTGTCCAATGGGTTGAGAATAGATACTCCACAGCATAGCGCAGGCGTCTGACTTCTCAAGGTTTTATGTTGGGGAAATTTAGATCTTCCGCCAAATGCACTATATGAGTGCCAAATTCATCAATTAGTGGAAGAATATCAACTTGAACATTATCGACTTACGATAAAAACCTGATTTGGAGAGATTTGATGAGAACCAAAACTTCGATTGTTGCGCTGACCCTGTTGAGCCTACTTTTTCTCGGCTGCGCTTCCTCACAACAATCTCAATCCTTAAATAAAGCACGCACTGCTGATCAGGTTTGGATCGACGTCCGTACTGCTGAGGAATATCAAGAGCAACACCTAGAAGGCGCGATCAATATCGAATTTACCGAAATTCTCAGTGGCGTAACGAATTTAGACAAGGACGCCGAGATTCATCTCTACTGCGGCAGCGGCAGACGGGCTGGTATCGCGCTTGAAGCTCTCGAATCTGCTGGATTCACCAATGTGACAAACCGCGGGGGGCTGTCCGACGTGCTTGAGCTAGAAGCTCCCTAGTTCAAGTCCTCTAGCTCAAGTTCTCTAGTTCAAGTTCTCCGGTTCAAATTCCCTGGCTCGAGGCTCCCTATCCAGAAGTAAGGCTACTGGCAGCTGCTAAGAGATACTGGATCATTGAAACAAGGGTCACTACCGCAGCCAATACAAGCAGGGTCAACCCAATACTGAATACCACCGTGCCTACCTCGGCGACCAGCAAAAAGAGTAAAGCGATCATCTGCAGGGTTGTTTTGAGTTTGCCAATGGGCGCTACCTGAACCACATCACGCATTCCCATTCCTGCCATCCATTCCCGCAAAGCTGAGATTACAATCTCCCGACTGACAATA
>JABJGI010000130.1 GCA_018662305.1 Porticoccaceae bacterium
CATAATGGATGTAGTGCCTGGGGTATGGCCAGGTGTTATTTCAAACTCCAATGTCGTGTCGCCCAATGTGAGGGTATCGCCTTCCTCGATAAGAAAATCAATTCGAGGGGCCCATTCACCGAAATCAAAGACCATCAAATTACGATCTTCTTCTGCGATTCCAAACTGGGCATCAAGCACCTCTTGCAGGGCCCTGGCACCACCGTAATGGTCGCGGTGGCCTTGAAGGATGAGCACGTACTTGATATCCATAGGATCAAGACCGAGTTGCCGGATATTACCCAGGTGATATTCGGTATATCCCTCGTTGTCCCAGAGGGTGTCAATCAGAATTAGCCCCTCGCTGGTTTCGATGACATAACTGCCTACTTCCCCTATTCCAACAAAGTAGAGGTTGTCGAATATCTGGAACGGCTCTCGAGCCATGGTGCGTAAATAATTCCGCTCATGCAGCACCGGAAAAGGCTGCGCCCAGCTGACCGGCGCGGACAATCCAGCCAATAAGCAAAGGCAAAGCAGCTTGATTCGATATCGACTCATTATGTTGACCCCTTTTGTAAAGAAACTAAATTTCGCCATAAACAATTTCTCCCCCAACCATGGTCGCAACGGACTGAATATCTTTTATTTCGTGGTCGGAAATCGTCATGTAATCACGATCTAGAACAACCAGGTCAGCAAGCTTACCAGGCTCCAAAGAACCCAGATCCTCTTCCAAAAACATCATGTAGGCGTTTGAGCGAGTGTGAGCAACCAAGGCGGCCTCTCGACCCACGGGATTCGGCTGGATCTGCGTACCGTCGATGCCCAGCCCCGTTGCTGCCCACATAATGGTTACAAAGGGCTGATAGTGGGACACAACACCGGTATCCGATCCCAGTCCCCAGATAATACCGTTGTCCTCCAATGCGCTTAACAATGGAATGGGAGGAGCCTCCGCATCGCCCCGCGGAATTATCGGGCGTGGCTGATGTGCAGCCTGTCCGTGAACCGCGACGGTTAATCCGAGATCCCTGGCACGGACCAGAGTATCTTCAGTTACTGTCAGCACATGCGCCAAGGTCCAGCGCAGGTCATCAATGGGCGTCGTCTCATTTAGAATTTCCAGGCGATCAAGGAAATCACTAACCGTGACTTCGGCCATTGTGTGCTCATGAATATGCCAGCCTTCTTCTGCGGCCACCGCTGCAAGTTTCATAAAGGGATCCCAGATTGCATCCGGGTAGGATTCCGCCGTGCCCGCGCCATCGTGCATGGGCCCATATACGTGTTCACCTAAGCCAAGTAATCCCTTTCGGTCATCCATAGAGAAGGGAGTATGGGCACGAATGAACTCGATGGACTCGTCAGCCTCTTCATCAGTCTCTGCGCGGTATCTGAGGGTATGGAATACGCGAATAGGCAGTGGCTTCTCGGCCGATGCCTTTTCAATCAAACTGATATCTCCATTGCCGAGGCGACCCACATCATAAGCTGTGGTCATACCTGCGGCCGCCACGTCGAGAGAAAACTGATAGAGATTTTCAATCATTTGTTCTTCGCTAGGCTCAGGCATCAGGTTGAACATCTGGGTGAATGGACCGCGACCTCTCTGCATAGATCCATTTTCCAATGGCACACCGGTGGCCTGCAGGGCCAGGCTGTTCGCGTAGGAGGTACCATAGGTTCGCTGCATATACATAGGATTATTGGGCGATACCCGATCCAGCTCTTCGAGGCTAAAACCACCGGGTTCGTCTGTGAACTGCTCTTCAGACCAGCCACCCTGCACCATAAACCACTCGCCGGGCTGTAGGCTTGCCGCGTGCCCTGCGAGTATATTCAAGGCCTCCTCTCGGGAGTTAACACCGTCAATCCGCGCCTGCTGATGCCAGCGCGGAACTGTACGAATATAGTGAACATGGTTATCAATTAGGCCAGGAACAACGGTGCGGCCTTGTAGATCAGTAACCTCAGTATCCGGGCCAGCTAACGCGAGCATATCCTCGGTAGAACCGGTAGCCAGAATACGGTCTCCTTCAATCGCAATAGCTTCAACAATACTGAAGTCATTGTCGACAGTTAAAATCTTGGCGTTTGTCAGAATTTGGTCTGGCGCATCGGCCAATGCTTGATTCGGCGCTTCGGCGACATTCTCGTCTCCGGCCTCTTGAGCGCAGCCCGAAAGCACAAAGAGCAATAGCAGCGCAGATACTTGATATAGGGAGTTTTTCATTGGACTCTCCTTTCTCAAAAAATGA
>JABJGI010000135.1 GCA_018662305.1 Porticoccaceae bacterium
GAACAGCTTCCAGAAGAAGCTACCGAAATTGTCCAAGATACTTATCTGACTCTTTTTGAAGGTCTGGAAGGTATGCTGATCGAGCAGGATGCAGAATTGGTTGTGGATCTTGAAATCGACTTCAACGTGACTCTTCTCCAGGCTATTGAGCGCAACGCCTCACTCGATGATCTTCGCACCGTAGTTCGCGACATGCACGCCAAGCTAGACCGCGCCAGAATACTAATCGAACAAGCTGAAACTAGCCGGACTAGCGTTTTCTAAGTGAATCGCCGTAATTTTCTCAATGCCATGGCAGCGTCCAGCGCCATGGCTAGCTGGCCGTTTCTTGCCAATCAAAGTCTTGCTCAGTCGGCTCCTCAATCTATAGGAGCTGTTTCTGTTGAAGAGCTGCCGCCGCTTAGGGGTGAGCTCACCCTTTATCTTGGCCGTGGCGAAGGGGGCCTGTACGAAAATGTTCTGCAAGCTATCCAGGACAGAAACCCTGATCTAGAGCTAGGAATTCGCCGGGGACCTACCGCCGCGCTCGCCAACGCAATTGTCGCGGAAGCTGGTGCTGGTGCTCGTCGTGCGGACCTGTTCTGGGCGGTAGACTCCGGTGCAATTGGCTTAATCAATGAAGCTGGCTTGGCACAGACTCTTCCTCAAGATTTGACTGGCCAATTGCAGCCAACCTTCCAATACCCTGAGTGGGCACCTATTACAGGGCGCATTCGCACGGTGCCTTTCAATACCGAACTTCTTAGTGCTGAAAGAGTTCCCACCAACATTATGGATATTCCGGATAGCGGGCTGAAGATGGGATGGGCTCCAGCCTACGCTGCTTTCCAGTCTTTTGTGACTGCTATGCGGCTGCTCGAAGGTGAAGAGGCAACCGCAGACTGGCTGCAAAGAGCTGAGCGGAATGCGGAAGAATATGCCGGCGAGCTAGGCGTTGTTATGGCGGTTGAGCGTGGCGAAATTGATGTTGGTTTTGCCAACCACTACTATGCCCTTCGCTTGAAAGCGGGAATGCCGGACGCCAGGGTAGATATGGCTTATACAAACAACGATGCTGGATGTCTGGTCAATGCCTCTGGTATTTTGGCTTTGAGTGAAGGTGATTTGCCGGTTAATTTTATTCGCTATTTACTGACCCGAGAGGTGCAGACCTATCTGGCAAATGAGGCCTATGAACTGCCCATGGTGAGTGGCGTAAATCCCCCAGCGGGGCTGCCACCCCTGGAATCAGTATCGCCCCCGCAGGTGGACCTGACTCTTCTTGCTGATCTTCGACCCACTCTGGATTTGATGCGCAATGTTGGCGTTTTATGACGCGTTGGCCCGGCTCCTATCCACTGGCATTTCTAGTCGCACTTCTGGCTCTGCTGCCGGTACTAGTGCTTTTCGAACTTGCTGTTGATCCCAGTAGTGAGCTTTTTAGTTCCCGAAATCTCGATCTAGTTTCAAATACTCTGCTGTTGCTCTTCTTCACTGTTGTGGGAGCCTTGCTGATTGGTGTGCCGCTGGCTCTGCTTACTACCTATGTGCGCTTGCCCTTTTCCAGAATATGGCTGATCTTGCTTGCAGCGCCTCTGGCCATGCCAAGTTATATCGGAGCCTTCACTTTTTACGCTGCTTTTGGCCGAGGCGGTGAAATACAGAATCTTTTGGGTTTTGCGACGCCATCGGTAAATGGTCTATGGGGTGCGACCTTAGTGATGATTTTGTACACCTATCCCTTTGTTCTGCTGACAACCCGGGCTTCGCTGCTGAGCCAGGATGCTAGTCAGGTAAATGCTGCCCGTACCTTGGGTATGTCATTACCAATGAGTTTGTTGCGCATTGCGCTGCCGAGAGCGGTTACCGGTATCGCAGCAGGTGCTTTGTTGGTGGCGCTCTACACACTGTCAGATTTTGGAACGCCTGCAATTATGCGTTTGGATACTTTCACGCGCATGATCTACGTTGAGTACAACGCCTTCGGCTTAAATCAGGCGGCTTTCTTATCCCTGCAATTACTTGCTATCGCTGGACTTGTACTTTTTTTGGAGTCCCGTTTTTCAGCGACACCGGAACGACCGGGCAGAACACTTGCCATATGGCCAAGTTCGAAACAAAAAATACTCTTGGCTTTGGTTTTATCGCCGGTAATCATTCTATCTCTCGTGCTTCCCTTGGCAGTTTTCACCCTCTGGCTAATCAGGGAAGGCAGTGGCGGTTTTGATATCAGTTACGCATGGAATTCCGTTCACGCCTCGCTGCTAGCCGCTATTGTTGCTGTTCTCTTTGCTTTGCCAGTTGCACATGCCGCAACGAGAGGAAAAATAGGGCGCTTGTTTGAGCGCGTTACCTACCTCGGCTTTGGTGTGCCTGGCATTGTGATGGGAACTGCTCTGGTTTATGTCGGCCTCAAACTGCCGGTGCTCTATCAAACCCTTGCACTGCTTGTATTGGCATACGTGCTGCGTTTTGTACCCCTAGCCGTCGGTGCAGTGAGGTCAACAACAGAGAAATTGGACAACAGCCTAATTAATGCCGCACGAGTGCTAGGTGCGAATCGGCGAGAGGCCTTTAGACGAGTGACATTACCGCTGACCATGAAGGGAATAGTTGCCGGTGCCGCCTTGGTTTTTCTCGAAGCTATGCGAGAATTACCAGCAACTTTACTATTGGCACCCACTGGATTTGAAACTCTCTCCACCTATTTATGGCGAGTCTATGAAGCGGGCTACTTCGGTCGCGCCGCTATTCCTGGATTACTCTTAGTTCTGATGTCGGGCTTAGGGTTGGCATTGATGTTGTCGGGTGAACGAAGAATGGATTTCGCGTCCGATGGGGATACTGATTAATGTTAAAAGTATCTGGTTTGAGCCTTGGCTATGGCGCCACGACAGTAGTTGAAGATTTCAATATTGAACTGGGCGACAGCGAGGTACTCACTCTGGTAGGGCCGACTGGTTGTGGCAAGACAACCATCTTGCACGCTTTGGCGGGGTTGGTACCCATTGATTCTGGTGAAATAAGTCTTAATTCCTGGCATGCAGATGCTAATAATCTGGTTCCTCCAGAGAAGCGCAATGTGGGAATGGTTTTCCAAGATTTTGCACTCTTCCCCCACTTAACAGTTGAGGAAAACGTCTCTTTCAAACTGAGTGATCCAGCACGGGCGAGTCACTGGCTCGATCTGCTTGGGATGAGTGATTTTCGGCACAAGAAACCTTCCACCCTTTCTGGTGGGCAAAAACAGCGTGTAGCCCTAGCGCGCACTTTGGCGCACCAGCCAGCATTAGTGTTGTTAGATGAGCCACTCTCGAACCTTGATGCTGCGCTGAAGGACAGCTTGCGCTGGGAAATCAAAACCGCATTAAAAACTGCTGGAGTAGCCGCCATTTGGGTGACACATGATCAAGAAGAAGCTCTCTCAGTTGGTGATCGAATCGGGGTTCTTCAAGATGGCAAGCTGATCCAGTTGGCGGACCCGGAAACCTGCTTCAGTCGGCCGGTAAACCATTTTGTTGCTGGGTTTCTCGGAGACGCGAGTTACATTCGCGGCATGCTTACTAATGGCGCGGTCAAGACTGAAATTGGAGAGATATCAGCGGTAGTCGCTGAAGGGGTGCAGGGTGAAGTGGATCTTATGCTGCGACCGGATGATATGCGGCTGCTCCTGGATTCTGAAGCAAGTAATGGGGAAATTCTTTGGGCTCGCTATGAAGGCGCAACCTGGCTCTACGGGGTAGCGCTTGCAAATGGGGATTCTGTACAAGTTAGAACGAGCCACGAACAGAAAATAGAGTCTGGCCAAAAAGTTCTACTGCAACTAACCTCTACCCACCCTCTAGTCGCTTTTGGCAGAGATTGAGAAATTGGCAGAAATAACCTCTGATAGGCCTATGAGTACCAAATTAAAAACTCCTCAAGAACTATTTGATATCGGTGGCAAGGTGGCCGTTGTTACCGGTGCTTTGGGTGCGTTTGGCAGTATCGCTGCACGCACCCTCGCTGCAGCAGGCTGCAAATTGATAATTGCAGATGACAAGCTCGATTCTTTAGGCGAGCTTGCTGCAGAGCTTAGAGAGCAGGGGGCGCAGGTTGAATTGATCGCCAGATGGCCAGATTCCACTGAGAATTGCGCTGCAATTGTTGAGGCAGCGGTTACCGCCTTTGAGCGGCTGGATATTTTGGTGGTGGCCTCGGGCATGATGGATGTTGATCCTATAGTCGATATGGATGTCAGTCGTTTGAACCAGGTGATGAAGGTCAATCTGACCGACTCTTGGATGATGTGCCAAGCCGCTGGGCGTCAGCTAATTGCGCAGGGGCAAGGCGGGAAACTGGTATTAGTTTCTTCAGCTCGAGGATTGTTGGGGCACCCAAATGGTTATTCGGCATATTGCGCTTCCAAACATGCGGTTACCGGTCTTGTGAAATCACTGGGATGCGAATGGGGTAAAGAGGGTATTACGGTAAATGCGCTAGCGCCCACAGTATTTAGGTCTGGTCAGACTAGTTGGATGTTTGAAGACAACGAATTGGCCGTAACTACCCGCGAGAGCATTCTGTCGCGTATCCCTATGGGCAGATTGGGCGAGCCGGAAGATTTAGCCGGACCACTATTGTTTTTGGTCTCACCGGCGTCGGATTTTCATACGGGTCACACCATCTCACCAGATGGCGGCTATACAGCTGGCTAACTCGACTTGGTATTGCTGAGGATATATTGAGGTCCTGCACCAACGCGACTGAATTTGTCTTCTGGGTTGTATAACGCACATTTGTCTAGCGACAGGCACCCGCAGCCAATACAACCGTCCAAACGGTCTCGCATTCTAGTCGCGATATCAATTCGTTCCTGAAGGGCTTGGCGAAATTCAGAGCTAATTTTCTGCCAGTCTTTCTGCGTCGGGGTTCTCTCCATGGGCAGGGAAATCAGCCTCGAACGAATCTCCGCCAAGGGAAAGCCGAGTTGTTGCGCAATGAGAACAAATGAAAGGCGACGAATATCGGAAGGCAGGAATTGCCGCTGACCTCCGCTGTTGCGAATAGGTGAAACCAGTCCTTCGGCTTCATAGAATCGTATAGCTGAAACGGAAAGACCGGTGCGGTCTGCAACCTTCCCGATACCTATTCTTCGCGCAAGTTTAGTCATAAAAAAATCTCAAAATAGTTCTTTACCTCAAGTAATATTGAGGTATTAAAGTGCCGATCTTATTCAAAAAACTCAGTTAATTACAGGAGACAACATGAATAGAGTAAATATCGAGCACGTGAATTACACAGTTACCGATCCCGATAAAACAGCTGATCTAATGTGCCGGCTATTTGATTGGAAAGTACGTTGGGCCGGCGAGGCCGTAAATGATGGTAGAGCGGTCCATGTTGGTACCGATGATTTTTATCTCGCCTTATATGCCCCAAGCAAAACGATTAGGGTAGAAGTGCACGATTATCTGCAACGGGGTGGATTAAATCATGTTGGGGTTGTTGTGGAAGATCTGGATGCAACAGAAGCTCGAGTATTAGCAGAAGGGTTGGAAACCTATTTCCATGCTGATTATGAACCGGGAAAGCGATTTTACTTTAGTGACCACGACGCTATTGAATACGAGGTAGTGAGCTATTAGTGTTGTTGTCATGGCAAAAGCCGAGTTAAAAACTTCGCAAAACGAGGCCTCAATTGAGGCCTTTCTCCTATCTATTGAAAACAGACAGCGGCAATCAGATGCGCGGCAATTGCTGGGACTCTTTGATCAAGTCACGGGCATGAGGGCAAAGATGTGGGGCGCTAGTATTATTGGCTACGGTCGCTACAAATATAAATATGAAAGCGGGCGCGAAGGTGAGTATTTTATGGTGGGTTTTAGTCCTCGTAAGGCCAATAGCACCATCTACATTATGCCGGGATACCAGGATATGTCTGAGATGCTGAGTCGGTTTGGAAAGCATAAAACCGGCAAATGCTGTCTCTATGTCAACAAGCTCACCGATATTGACCTCGGCGTTCTGGAAGAGATTATTGAGTTTGGTTTGTCCTATATGCGCGCCAATTATTTAACTCACGACATATAACCCCTTTCAAAAAAAGCCCCGCTAAGTGCGGGGCTTTTTAGTCTAGTTTTAATCTTTCAGCAATTAGGGAGTTGCGAAGCAGTAGAAGAGTCCATCACCGCCTGTTGCTTGCAGGTTTTCCTGACCACAACCACGCGAGGCGTGAGCTGAATTCCAAGAAGTGGGATTGTCGCCTCCGCCAACGCGGTCAAAATGTCCAACCAAAGCGGACCCCTCTGCGCTATTGCTGGTCCAGTTGCTGCAGCTTGTATCCGCACCCGAATTGACTGCCATGCCATTGGCATCTGAACCGGTAAGGATGTCATGACGATTGGGTGTATCTCCCCGGCCATTTACTCGCTGGCCTTGTTCGCTTACCACTGTTGCACCGGTAAACCAGTTCGCTTCAGCGTGCAGATCTTCGATATCGAGTGCTACAGGCTCACCCTTGGCGTTATAAAAGGGTGCAGCGCCGGCGATGCGATCCCGAGCGTTCACGCCGTTAGCGCCAGTGGTGCTTAGGTAGGCAACCCAATTCTTGTCATCCTGATCAACTTTAGCGGCAAGAGCGCTACAGTGCGCATCTGCCCCTTCTAATCCGCCGAGATTTGCGCCATCACCAGGTCCTTCACTTGTCAAAAAGAAGTTCATTGCTGGATGCACCGCAGTGCGCTCGCGCAGGGGTGAGTGGCAATCGTTCTCAATAAATTCGTAGTTCCCCTGATCGGCAAAGGGGTGGTCGTGCACGATATCTTCGGAGAGATGATGAGGATCAGAGACTCGGATATTTAAGTTTAGTCGGGTATTTCCCGCATCGTCTGCACGGGTATAAGTTTCGACTACGGTCGCGTCGTTTGTGAGGCGATTCCCGCTGTTTGTCGCTTGATTTGCCAGTAGATTGCTAGATTCGATGACTAGTGCATTGCCTTCGTACCGAGCGATGGAATCACCCAGATGGGTATTAATGC
>JABJGI010000136.1 GCA_018662305.1 Porticoccaceae bacterium
CCTTAAAAATGGCCGGTATTTGGTGACTAGGAAATAATCCAGTGCGCCGCTGACCGAGGATCGAATATTCTGCAACGCAGGAAGAAAACGACTTTTGCGCTCTGGTTTTAGATGGGAGAGGTGGGCCGGAAGTATCAGTAGAGATTCAACCAGAGAGAATGCCAGAGCAATAATGGGGATGGTGGCGATAGGCACCATGAAAATGGCGAAGTCGCCAGGCAAAAAAAGCATAGGCACAAATACGATAATGGAGGTTGTCACCGCAAAAAATACAGGTGAGGCCATTTCCTTCGTGCCGATTTTTGAACCTGCCACTCCCCAGGTTCCGCGCGACTGAATTCGATGAATATTTTCGCCAATAATAATGGCGTCATCGACCACTATCCCCAATACCAAAATAAAGGCGAACATGGTGATCATGTTTATAGACGAGCCAATCATAGGCAAAATAAAGAGCGTGCCTATGAAGGAAACGGCGATACCTACACTTACCCAGCCTGCCAAGGCAGGCCGCAGGAAAAGCAACAATAGTAAAAACACTAAAACCAAGCCGCTAAGCCCGCTTCGTTGCAGAGTAGAAAGCCTCGCTTTGAAATATGAAGAGCCATCGGCCCATATATCCACGGTGATTCCGTTGGGAGTACTGGCGCTTCTCTCTTCAACAAAGTCATAAACCGCCTGACTGGTTTTCAGAACATCGGGGTTTTCTGTCACCATGACGTCGAGAAAGGCTGCCCGCTTGCCATTGAAGCGGACCAGTTGCTCGTCTTCGACAAAGCCATCAATAATATCTGCGATATCTCCCAACCGAATACGACTGCCATCACTATTGGTGATCACGGGGATATCGGCAAAATCTTCGCGGGTATAGCCTTGTTCGCGCACCTGAATCTGGATGTCCCCGGACTCGGTTCGTATCAGTCCGCCAGCCACAGTAAGAGAATGACTAGAGATTATTTGAGCGAGAGAGTCGAGGCTTAACCCATAGGTCCGCAGAGTAGTTTCAGACACCTCGATAGCCAGTTCATAGGGACGGGTGCCGCTAATTTGCACCAATGGCACATTGGGAATTTGCGAAAGCTCATCCTTTAGAGATTCGGTGTATTCCTTGATGGAAGCTTCGTCGGCGTCGCCCGAAACAGCTATGCCGATCACACGCTGTGAGAAACGAACTTCCTCGACGATGGGTCTTTCAGTATCTGTTGGGAAGGTGTTGATGGAATCAACGCGGGATTTCACTGAATTGAGTAGGCTCTCAAAAGAGAACCCTGGGGAGGCTTCTATGCGGGCAACCCCCTGATTCAGTGAGGCAATGCAGCCCAGTTCGGCGATGCCTTCTAGCCCCTCGAGTGCCTCTTCAATACGAATGCAAATTTGCTGTTCGACTTCCCTCGGCCCAGCACCGGGATAGGCAACGGATACCCTGACAATATCTCGGTTAAAGCCGGGGAACATTTCCTTGTCGATGCCGTTCAGGCTGGTTAGACCGCCAATCAGTAATACCATCATCAGCAGGTTGGCTGCGATGGGGTTGTCGGCAAACCAGTCGATTAACTGATTCACATTAATTCTCCAAAGGGATCGGCGCTACGCTCTGTCCCGGTATTACCCAAAGAGGTCTGTCCACAACGGCTAGATCTCCATCCTCCAGTCCGCTCACTAGAATTTGCGAGTTGGCAGAGGCAACAACATTTATCCTTTGGATACGAAGTTGATTGTCGTTGGCTAATAAAATTTGGTCGCGTTCGTATAGAGCAGATTGAGGTAGCCAGACTGCATTTTCAATGGGCGCAGAAGACAGCT
The DNA here is from genome assembly GCA_018662305.1 of Porticoccaceae bacterium. Taxonomy (GTDB): domain Bacteria; phylum Pseudomonadota; class Gammaproteobacteria; order Pseudomonadales; family GM7GCV1; genus JABJGI01. The sequence continues at coordinate 1,804 of JABJGI010000136.1, forward strand.
CCACTTCAACAAATTGGCCAGGGGAGGGAGTTGAACTAACGGCTTCGGGAGACAGGTCGATAGTTACCTCAGTCATCTGCGTCATGGGATCGATAAGCGGGCTGATATGTCTTAGCTCAGCTTGCTGCACAACAGAAGCTGATCCAGTTCTATAAATCACCTCAACGGATATCTGATCCAACTCAACAGACGCACGGTTTTGCCAACCCAGGTCGAATATTTCATTGGGTGTTAGAGAAACTTTGACTTGAATCGCTTCCGTTGAATGCACCTGAGCGATTACTGTGCCGGCAGATATAAATTGACCAACGTCAGCGTTCCTACTACTGATAACGCCGATAAAAGGAGCTCGAATCTCCGTGCGCTCCAAGTTCAATCTGGCTTGCTCCAGACTCGATCGTGCAGCTTCCACCTGAGCTTTGGCCGAGTTTAATTGTGGTTCTCTCAGAAACAGCGAATTGGCCTCTGCGTTACCAAGATCTCGCCATTCCCTTTGCGCCTGATCCGATAGGCCCTGTTCCGTCGCGAGCTGTTGCAGTGCCGAGGCTAAATTGGCTTCACTTTGAGATTGTGCGACAAGGTAGTCGTGATCCTCAATCTTCATCAGTAGGTCTCCGTCACTAAAAGATGCGCCGTCACGGAAAATCTCTGCTACTGATTCAATAATGCCGGATACTCGTGAAACAAGATTGATTTCATGTGGGCTACTTACTCTGCCAGTTGTGGCTACCAATGGTCTTGCTTGAGCATTGCGCACTTCGACTACCGAGATCTCGGGTATCACTGGTGCATTGGGTTCAGTCGGTTCTGGTCTAGGTCGATTTGCAACGATAACTGCTGCCAGGGCCAGTGTAAGAACACAAACCAATGCGGGAATCCAGATTGGGAGTCGCTGTTTTGGGCGTCCGTGATTGTCAAAAAGCATAAGTTCTCCGAGTACTAGAGGCGTTTATCATGTTCAGCCTTCACTGCTGCCAGACAAACAGAGGTTATGTGTTCCACCAATTGGGCCGCTTCTTCCTCGTCTAGTTCCATATCTGGAGACAGACGGGACAGAATGGGTTGCGAGTGCAGATAGAAATTACATTGGCCAACGACCGAAAAGCAGTGACGCCTAACTTCCGCTTCGCTGCAATCCTCAGGCAGTAGGTTAGTCATTATTTCTGACAGCCTCTTAAAGCTGGGCCGGATAACATGTTCGACCATCTTGTCCATAACCGGCCCTGGGTTGGCCATCTCCTGAATCATGATTTTTTCTATGAATCTGGGGGGTTTCTTCTTTGTAAAAATGGTTATGCGTTGGGAAATAAAGGTGCGCAGTTGCTCCTCTGGGCTATTTTCAGATTTGGATTCCAGGGAGGCATTTGGCAGGGTTTTTTTTATGTGATGAACCACTGCCTCGGCGTAAAAATTAGCCTTATTGCCAAAGTGGTAATTTATTGCCGAGACATTTGCTCCGGCGCGACCGACAATCTGCTGTACCGTCGCCGACTTAAAGCCTTCCTCGGCGAAAATGTCGAGAGCAGACTCCAGCAATTTTTGTTTGGTTTTATTACCCATCGGTCTGAGTCTACATATTCAAATGATTATTTGAAATAGATGTTTGAAAAATTCTGGTGACAATGCTGTAACCGCATTTCTGCTCGGCGGCCAGGAGTATGTTCGGATTATTAGGCTAAGGGATTATGTGGACGGGGCGAAGTGGAGTTCGGCTTTAAACTGTTTTTAGCCGGTCCTTCAGGCTGACAAGCTTGGCGGGTTCAGATTTTTCTTCCCCCAAAATCTGCACCAGTCGAAGCGGGCTGACTGGCTCACCGATCACCATGCCTTGGCCGTATTTGACACCCCAACTGCGCAAGGTTTCCAGGCTATCCTCACGATCGATCCCTTCGGCGACCACTTCGGCGGAAAAGGCTTCCGCCAGAGCCATTAAAGCAGAAACCATATTTCTGTCGTTGTCCGAATCCATAATGCTGGAAATAAAGGTCTGGTCGATTTTGATGCCATCGATGGGGAAGTCCTTTAGGTGTCTTAGCGAGCTGTAGCCAGTTCCAAAATCGTCTAGCCAGATTTGAAAACCCATATCTCTGAGTTTCTTCATCGTGCCCAGCACTTGATCATCGTCGCTGTGCAGAAAGGTTTCTGTAATTTCTAATTTAATTCGGCTAACTAGGGATTCTCGGTTCTTGGTAAGTTTTTTCACCGCTGCTGGGAACTGTTTGCGAACCAGGTTAGATGCTGAAATATTCACAGAGATGCTAATTTCTTGCATGTCTGCGACACAGAGATCTTCAATTAGGTTCAGAGATTTATTGAGCACCCAGAGGTCGGTCGGCAGAGCAACTTCGTTGTGTTCAACAATGGCAATAAACTGCTCTGGTGAAAGGTATCCCAACCGCGGGTGGTTCCACCGAATTAAGGCTTCTGCCGCAGCGAGCTGGCCGCTGGCCAGATCGATAATTGGCTGGAACAGCAACTCAAGCTCATCTTCAGAGCGCAATGCTTTTTGAAATTCAACTTTAATGGTAGAAGAGCGGAACAAAGATTTGTTCATCTCGGATTCGTAGAACCTGTAGGTGCCCTTGCCAAGATGTTTGCTTGTGTACATGGCCGCATCGGCATTGTTGAGTAGTGTGCTGGTACTTTCGCCGTCCTCGGGATAATTGGCAATGCCGATACTGGCGCTGGTATGAATTCTCTCTCTCTCCACTATTACCGGAGAACTGAGAGCGGACAATATGTCTTCAGCCAGAACGGAAATTTCCGCAGTCGTTTGCACCGGAGCGATAAAAATGGCGAATTCATCGCCGCCAATTCTGGCAAGGTGTCTAAAGTTTGCCGAGGACGTCAGCCCCGAAACTGTTTTACGCAATCTATCACTGATCGCGCGTATGGCTCTGTCGCCCGTATCGTGACCCAGAGAGTCATTTACTTCCTTAAAATCATCGACGTCGATAAAAAGCAGGGCGCCGGATAGCTGGTCTCTGTTGAGTACCTCGAGAGATTCTTCCATTCGGTTTTGGAATCCCGTGCGATTCAGTAAGCCTGTAAGCGGGTCATGAAAAGCCAGAAACTTCACCGATTGGTTTTGCATTTCCAGATCGTTTGCGAGGGAATACACGGCTTTAGCAAGATCACCAATTTCGTCTTCACGATCAATCTTTATAAGGCTGTGATCTCCGCCACCGCGACCTAAGGCAGCTGCCTGCTCGCGCAGTTTGTCGATGGGCTGCAAAGCAGCAGAGGCGACTTTTCCAGCAATGTAATAACTGGCGATCATTAAGAGAACCAGAGTAGTGATTGCCACTCCTAGATTAAATCGACGTCTATCAACGGAGGCTTCAAGGATGCCAGCTTCTGCTTCCTGAAAGGCTGAATTAATCTGGAATCTTTCGGAGGTCAGGCAGACAATTCCAAGCAATTCTTGCCCGATAGTTACGGCATGGTAGGCGTTCACGGAGTTTGTGCTTGTTTGCAGCAACGTTTCTCCGGACGTCAGCTGAGAAATCTGGTCGTTGCTCAAACCTGATTCCATGCCGAATTGGACAAAAAATTGGGATCCGTCATTCAGCAGATTGCCATTCGGGTCTAGCAGCACAGCGTCAGTTACATTGTCCCCGCTGGCAAAGATGCTCAGGTATTCGGTAATAGACTGTTGGTCATCAAAATAGAGAGGGTTCGCCAAGGATTCTGCTAGATTTCGAGAAGCTTCAATAAGGCTGGATTCAAATTGAGCCTGATAACTGGATTCGAGAGCCTCCAAACTTCGTTCTGCCTGAGCTTCATTTTCGGAGAGGCTCAGGCTGATCAAAACCATCGACAGGACGAGCGCAACAGCAAAAGCCACCAATGAGATGGTAAGAGCAAAGCTAGTTTTTAAGCTCGTACTCATGCCAGTTAGTCCAGGTTTGAGGGGGGTTGCTTTTCAAGGTATTTGATTAAACCTTGAAGCTGATTCGCCGCTTCTGCCGTCACCAAGCTAAATCGACTGGATTCGTGGTATTCGTCCAGAAGAAAACGACCGAAGGCGTCTAAGTGCATATGGGTTAGTTGATCTCGTAGAAAAACTTTTTGATCGCTGGGTATTTGTGAATTTATTACCTCAATGGCAGCTGGGTACGCATCTGACACCCAAATAATGCGAAATTTTTCTTTCTGTTCGATAGGTACATGGTCGGCTTTGAGCCAGTCGAAATCGCTTAGCGCAATTGCGTCGACCTTTTCCTGGAAAAGTAGGACAGAAGAGTTCTGTTCGGCACCGGTATACCTAAAATTTACCGCGTTAGGATCAGCCGCACTTTGAAATTGATCCATTTGAGCCACTGTTAAGCCGGTCTGCTGAATCGCCATTGGTGGAACAAAATATGCGCTAGTTGATCCGTAATCTTCAAAAGCGATGGTTTTGCCTACCAAGTCTTCCAAGCTATAAATATCGGAATCTTTATCGACCACTATCAGGCTGGAGTATTCAGACAATCCATTTTTCCGTTTGATAACCAGAGGTTCCGATTCACCGTCGCGAATCATCTGGGCCGCTTCATATAGGCTGAGAGTGAGCATATCCAGACTGCCATCAGCCAGAGCAGCTCGTGCTGAATCAAAATTATTGTATATCCGAGCTTTGCCGGACTCGTATCCATAGTTTGTCATCAGACCTGCAACATGATCGGCCATGGGTTGGATCTGAGGAATTTGTTTTGCCGGGTTTAGCGAGAATTTGCCAATCTCAAATAGTGGAGCCTCAGCTCGAGTAAAACTGGCGGCTAAAAAGGCTATTAATAGGAAGGCGCGACTTAGTAGGAACAATAAATCCCTCAAGTAACAGTAATTCTTGTCTGTCACCCTTGAGTTCTGCCACAAGATTAGGGCAAGATTCTGTCTATGGGATTTTGTAACGCTCATTGTTGGTTCCCAAACCAGCTCCTTAGTCGATTGAGGGATAAGTGCATCGCCTGAGCCGCATTCTACCTTTTTCCTCTGTTGTCCGCCTAAGGGTAATAATTCGTGGCTGAGACAAGATCAGAGCTCTTACCCACCCCCTCAACCCCAAAATTGACTGTCCGCTGTCTCTCTATTCTCCATTCAAAGGAAATATTTGATGAATTCTCGTCTGGATCCGCTATTGCTGGAAGAAACTAACTCGCCTGACACTGCCAATAAGGCATACGTTCTGGACACCAACGTTTTGTTGCATGACCCCATGGCGGTGCACGCATTTAATGAGCACAAAGTGGTTATCCCCATGACGGTGTTGGAAGAGCTAGATCAAATTAAGGATCGGCGAGACAAAGATGTTAGCCGGGAGGCGCGCATTGCCATAGGCAATATCGATAAGATTCTCGCCGACGCTGATACTAGAGAGATTCAGGAGGGAGTTGAGATCTTTTCGCCAGTTTCGTTAGAGCATTCTGCCTCCGGCACATTGGCTGTCTATCCCGATCAATTACTCAGCCATGAAAACGAAAGTAAATTTCTGCGCACCAATATCCAGCACGACAACGACAATCGCATTATTAATGTGGCGCTCAAATTGCAGGAAGCAGATGAAGATGTTTTGGTTATCCTGGTCACCAAAGACATCAATATGCGACTCAAGGCGAAGGGTTCTGGGCTGCTCCACGTTGAGGATTATCGCAACGACAAAGTGCTCGATGATATTGACTTGCTTGCTACTGGCACTCAGGAGGTTGAAGGTAATTTTTGGGATCGCGTGGAAACCGTGACAACGGTTCAGGAATTGCGTTCTACCTTGCATGAGGTTCCCAGAAGCGCACTGGAAGAAGGCTCTTATCTAAATCAGTTTGTTGTTGATGAGTCCGGTTTTGTTGGGCGTATTACGCGGTTAGATGAAGAGAAAGCTGCCTTGCAGGATTTAAACCATGAAATTCTTATGTCGCAAAGAGTGTGGGGCCTGACGCCTCGCAATTTGGATCAGGCGCTTGCGTTGAATCTACTGCGTCAGCAGGAGTTGGACCTTAATATTCTCGTGGGTCCGGCGGGGTCGGGTAAAACCTTATTGGCTCTCGCTTTCGGCCTGCATGCGATTCTTGAAGAGAAGCGCTACAACAAGCTTATTGTGGCACGCTCAACACCGCCAATCGCTGAAGACATCGGCTTTCTGCCGGGTACAGAAGAGGAGAAGATGGCGCCCTGGTTGGCGGCTTTTGATGACAACCTAGAGGTATTACACGGCTCGGACGAGTCCCCTTATGGAAGTGTTGAGTACGTTAAAGAGAGAGCAAATATTCAGTTTAAATCTCTTAACTTTATGCGGGGTCGTTCCTTTAGCAATGCCTACATTATTATTGATGAGGCTCAGGGGTTAACCCAGTTTCAGCTTAAATCCATCATCACCCGCGTCGGGCAGAACTCAAAGATCGTCATTCTCGGCAACTTGGCTCAGATTGATAACAAGTACATCACGCCCCTTACCTCGGGCCTTACCTATGTTGTTGAGAGATTCAAGAATTATCCCGGCTCTGGGCTGATGCACATCAACGGGATTGAGCGCAGTCATCTAGCTGCATTTGCGGAAGAGAATCTCTAAAAAGCGAAACTATGTCGAACTCGGAATTGCCGTTATTTCCCCTGGGTAGGGCGGTGCTTCCTGGTGCTCGTTTAAAACTGCAGCTGTTTGAGCAGCGCTACCTGAAATTGATCCGAAAGTGTTTGGCCGATGAGGAGGGTTTCGGAATAGTCGGGCTCAAGTCTGGTGGTGAGGCGGTGGCTGATTCTGAGTTCTATTCGGCCGGTTGCAGGGTTCGAATTGATGACTGGGATCAGCTTCAGAATGGTTTGCTTGGAATAAGCGTTTCTGCAGACCAACCTTTTGTTGTTAAAACGGCCCGCCAAAATGAGGATGGTCTTTGGTTGGCTGAAGTTGAATGGCTGAGGGATGATTGGCCAGAGAGAAGCTCTCAATCAGATTTTGCATCTGACTATCGGGGATTGATTGATCTATATGAGTCCTTGGCCGCACATTCAGGAGCGCCGGTAAATCCGGTCGAAGATGCGGCGATATTGGGTTGGGCAATCGCGAGTATTTTGCCCTTAAGTAACGAAGATTTTTCAGAGCTGCTTATGGAGTGCAATCCGCTTAAGCGGCTCGAATGTTTAGCTTTGAAAATTGATCAGCTTTCGATGCGTTGAGAATCGCCAATATCGATCGGAATTGCCTAATGAATTGCGCAATGAAGTCTCAGTATCTTTCGTTTAGAATGCGCGCTCTAGAGGCTATGCCTCTAGATGGTAATCAGATAGAGAACTGGAAAGGACAATTTAGAGGAATAGAGTGACGGTTTCAGAGTATTTTAACCAGGCCGGTGCGGCAGCTCGCGAAGCGAGTAGAGTGATAGCTTCCGCCGGAACTGAACGGAAGAATCAGGCGCTGATCGAAATTGGTCGGGCGCTAGATACTGCACGCTCCGATATTCTTGAAGCCAATAATGTTGATATGGAAGCGGGTCGAGAAAAGGGCTTGGACGATGCTCTATTGGATCGCCTCGAACTGGATCACAATCGCATCTCTGCAATGATCGAAGGGCTGCATCAGATTGCTGGACTGGCCGATCCTATCGGTGAAATAACCGATATGAATTATCGACCTAGCGGAATCCAGGTTGGAAAAATGCGTGTCCCTTTGGGGGTGATTGGCATCATCTATGAATCGCGTCCTAACGTGACTATTGACGCCGCCGCTCTCTGCCTAAAATCTGGTAATGCCACTATTCTCCGTGGAGGCAGTGAAGCCATAAATTCAAATACGGCTATTGCCGCCTGTATAAAAACGGGGTTATTAGCGGCGGGCTTGCCTGAGGCCGTTGTGGTGGTTATGGATACTGCCGATAGAGGTATTGTTGACTTGATGATTACCTCGCCTGATTGGGTCGATATTATTGTTCCTCGCGGAGGAAAGGGGTTAATAGAGCGCGTGAGCTCCAACGCCACAGTGCCTGTAATTAAGCACCTCGAGGGTATTTGTCACGTTTACATTGATTCCGATGCGGACAAGCAGAAGGCGATAGATGTTGCCTTCAATGCAAAGTGTCGGCGTTATGGTATCTGCGGTGCCATGGAGACTCTGCTCGTTCATCAATCGATTGCCTCGGACGTACTTCCACAGTTGGAAGAATTGTATGCCGAGCAGTCTGTTGAGCTAAGGGGCTGTGAAAAAGTGCAGGAGATTATTGAGGTCAATGCAGCGACTGAGGAAGATTGGTCAACGGAATACCTTGCGCCTATTCTCTCAATCAAGGTGGTGAGTAGTCTCGAAGATGCGGTTGCACATATTAATAATTATGGCTCTGGACACACCGATTCGATCGTCACTGAAAGCTACACAAAGTCTAGAGACTTTATGCGAAATGTCGATTCAAGCTCTGTGATGGTGAATGCTTCGACTCAGTTCGCCGATGGATTTGAGTTTGGTCTGGGCGCCGAGATTGGTATTTCCACCAATAAGATTCATGTGCGCGGACCTGTTGGTTTAGAAGGGCTGACTTCGCAGAAGTGGATTGTGCTGGGTGATGGTCATATTCGCCCTTGAACCTGGGCGAGCATTATTTTGCTCCGCAGCGTTGTCAAAAGGGTACTCCTTCGGTCATTTATGACTTATAAATTCCCTCGGTCCGTGCCCTTTTGCCTAGCTGCAAATCAAAATTCTAGCTCGCTCAACCACCACTCTTTCTTCCTCGCAGCTATGGTGTTGTCGAGGTGAAAAAAGTTGCGGTATTTGGTGGTAGTTTTGATCCGGTTCATTTGGGTCACTTGAGAATTATCGAAGCGGTTCAAAAGCAAGTTCAGCCCGATCGGTTTCTAATTATCCCTTGTGGGCAGCCACCTCATCGAGAGCCTTTGATTGCAAATGCGGAACACCGACGAGCCATGCTTAACTTGGCGATTGAAGACTTGTCTGAGGTAGAGGTGGACCCTCGCGAGTTGGAAAGAGAGGGGCCGTCATACAGCTATTTGACTCTGAGCGAGCTAGGCCAAGAGAACCCAGAAACCCTGCTTCTTTTTGTACTTGGTTGGGACAGCCTAGTGAGTCTAGCGAGTTGGATGCGCTGGCAGGAAGTTATGAAAAAATCTTGTCTTCTGGTTGTCGGGCGCTTGGGTGACAGGCGAGAGCTACCCGAAGAAATTGATGTTGATGTCGAATGTTGGCCTGATACTGAACCAGAAGCAGGAAAAATTATTCGCCTGGGTTTTGAAGAGACAGCGATTTCTTCAACCGAGGTGAGACGAAGCTTAAAGCAGGGGAAGAGTGGACATAGCTATCTCCACCCTTCAGTTCATCGATATATAGAGCAGAACAATATTTATTCTGGAATAGTTCCCTAACCGATAAAAATTATGATGAAAGAAGAAGATTTAAAGAATCTGGTGGTCGATGCTCTGGAAGATATCAAGGGGATTGATATTCGAGCCATAGATGTGGGCCATTTAACTGATGTGACAGATCATCTCATTATTGCCTCTGGCGCATCGAACCGACAGGTTAAGGCGCTGTCTGACAATGTGTTGATGAAGTGCAAAGAGGCGGGTGAACGCCCACTGGGTGTTGAGGGTCAGGGCGAGGGAGAATGGGTGCTAATAGATTATGGGGCTGTTGTTGTGCATGTAATGCTGCCCGATACTCGAGAGTTCTATGATCTTGAAAGGCTGTGGGATATTGCCGCGGCAAATCGAGAAAGCTAATTAGAGTTTGAATTGGCCAATGATAATTTGGCCATTCCAGCACAGAGGTAATTTGGTTTGAGCCTAGAAGTTCAGATAGTTGCCATTGGTACCAAAATGCCGACTTGGGTGGAAGCGGGTGTTTCCGAATACCTAAAGCGCATTCCCAGGGGAGTGAATCTCAAGATGGTTGAACTGAGTTCCGGTGATCGAGGTCGCGGAGGTTCTCCTGCTTCAGCCCGTGAAACCGAGGCTCAGTTAATTCTTGCCAAGCTAGAAGGCGTTGATCGTGTCATTGCTTTGGACGAAAGAGGGCAGCCCTCGCCGACAAAAAAGCTCGCACAACTCCTGGATGAGCTGCAAATGCAGGCTATGAGTTTGGCATTTGTCATTGGCGGCCCAGATGGCTTATCTCAAGCAGTGCTGGACCGCGCCAATTCAACTTGGTCTCTATCTGCAATGACTTTCCCCCATGCCATGGTGCGCGTTATTCTTGTGGAGCAGATATACAGAGCTTTGATGATTAACTCCAACCACCCTTATCACCGTGAATAGCAGAGGCTGAGCCGAGATGCGCGAAGATTCTCTGTTTCGAGATGAGCAGCTTGAAGTAAGGCTAATTCAAGGGCGACTGCAATTTCTCGCTTTAGTTGTTCTAGCCTGCTTGGCGGTCCTCGCGCTTCGTTACCACTATCTACAGATTGAGCAGTTTGAACAATTTGTCACCCTTTCCGATGAAAACCGAATACACGTTCGTGCAGTTCCGCCAACTCGGGGCCTAATTTTTGACAGGAATGGCGTTCTGCTCGCAGAGAACAAGCCCAGCTATACACTTTCTGTTGTGCCTGAAAATGTGCCGAATATGTTAGAACTAGTCGACAAGCTCTCGGTAATTGTCGATCTGACAGAATCAGATATCGAGCGATTCCAAGAGCAATTTCATCCAGGCCGTCGGCCCTTTGAAGCGGTTCCACTGCGCTACTCCTTGACCGAAGAAGAGGTGGCACGTTTTGCAGTACAAGAGTTTGATTTGCCTGGCGCGGATATCCAGGTTGAACTCATCCGGCATTATCCTCTGGGAGAATATTTTGCCCATGTGGTTGGTTATGTTGGACGAATTAACGAAAGAGATCAGGCATCAATTGATGCCGAAGCCTATGCCGGACTTCACGTTATAGGCAAGACAGGGATTGAGCGTCAGTACGAATCAGAATTGTTGGGAGAGGTTGGCTACGAATATGTCGAAACCGATGCTCGCGGTAACGTCTTGCGTGTGCTGGAGCGTCACCATCCACTGCCCGGGAAAAACATCTATCTCAATATCGATAGCGAGCTGCAGGTTGCTGTTCATGATCAGCTTAGGGGAGAGCAGGCGGCAGCGGTTGCCATAGACACAGAGTCTTCCGCCGTAATGGCTTTGGTGAGTACGCCAAGTTTTGATCCCAATCTTTTTGTCTCTGGCATCAGTACGCGGGAATATTCCGCACTTTTGCAAGATCTGGCCAAACCACTTTTTAATCGCGCTATTCAGGGACAGTATCCGCCGGGTTCGACGGTTAAACCTATGTTTGGGCTGATAGCACTGGAGGAAGAGATAGTTACTCCGGAATTCACTGTGTTTGACCCGGGCTACTACTATCTTGAAGGGCAAGAGCGACCCTATCGTGACTGGAAAGATGGCGGGCACGGCACGGTTAATCTTTCCAAGGCGATCGAAGAGTCCTGCAATGTTTACTACTACGAGCTGGCAAACAAAACCGGTATTGATTCGCTGGCCGGTTATGGCAGTCGCTTTGGCTTGGGCCATCTAACTGGTATTGATATTCCTGGGGAGCAATCGGGCACTATGCCCTCGCCGGAATGGAAGCGTGAAGCGCGCGGTGTGGTGTGGTACCCCGGTGATACGGTGAATGTCGGTATTGGTCAGGGCTTTACGCAGGTCACACCTTTACAGATGGCTCAAACGACAGCGGTGATAGCCCGGCGTGGTTCTGTGATTAAACCTTCCCTCGTGCAGTCCGTGGGTGAACAATCCTTCGAGCCCGTGATAGAGGATGTTATTGAAATAAAAGACGAAAACTGGGATTTGGTAAGCGATGCAATGCGCAATGTGATCCACGGTACCTATGGCACAGCCCGTGCAATCGGGGCTGATCTCGAAGAATATGAAATAGCCGGTAAAACCGGTACGGCCCAGGCAATCAGTATTGCAGAGGACGTCGATTACGATGACCTCGAGCTTGAAAAAAGGCTGCGTGACCATGCACTCTTTATTGCCTATGCGCCAGTAGAAGAGCCGAAGTTCTCAGTAGGGGTTATCGTCGAAAATGGTGAACATGGCGGCAGCATGGCAGCCCCCATTGCGCGCATTATTTTCGACAAGTTGCTTGAGCCAACACATACCGATAGTCCTTTGGAAGAGTCCCGTGTCGCAAACTGATTTTGTTAGATCACTTCCCGACGCCGAGCCGGACAATTCTAAAGTGACTATTTGGCAGATTCTTCATATTGATCCAATTTTGCTCAGCGCTGTCGTCCTCACTTTGGGCTTTGGTTTTATTGTTCTCTACAGCGCCAGCGACGGACAAACCTTCTACCTGAAACGCCAGATGATTTTGGCGGGTGTAGGTGTTGTTGTGATGTTTGGTATTGCTCAGATCCCGCTTTCCGTCATTCGGCGCTGGGTCTGGCTTCCCTATCTGGGTGGTTTGGTGCTTTTGGTTGCTGTCATCTATCTGGGAACCGAGGTTAATGGTGCTCAGCGGTGGTTAAACCTCGGACCGGTTAGCTTTCAACCCTCGGAGATAGTAAAGCTTTCGCTACCTTTGTTGGTTGCTGCTTATTTGGGTAAGAGGCAGCTGCCGCCTCGGTTAAAGCACGTTGCGGCGTCTATTGTGATGATCCTCTTACCAGTGGCCCTAATTGTTGTGCAGCCGGATCTGGGTACCAGTCTCTTGGTTGCCGGCTCTGGCGTGTCAGTGCTTTTTGTTGGAGGTTTGCGAGCTCGCTACATTATCGGCGCCTTTGTGTTGATGTTGGTGTCAGCGCCCATCGTTTGGCAGTGGGGGCTCCATGAGTACCAACGTGAACGTATCATCACCATGTTTAATCCCGAGGCGGACAGACTCGGAGCTGGCTGGAATATTATCCAGTCGGTGACAGCCATTGGCTCGGGTGGGATGAATGGCAAGGGATGGTTATTGGGAACACAGTCCCATCTGGATTTTCTACCTGAGGGTCATACAGATTTTATTATCGCTGTGCTTGCCGAGGAATTTGGTTTTCGCGGAGTCTGCCTGCTATTGGCCCTATACAGCCTGATCATTGGACGTGGTTGCTGGATTAGCTTCACAGCTAAAACTCCCTTTAGTCGACTTGCCTCTGCTGCGCTGATATTCACCTTCTTTATATACGTATTTGTCAACATGGCGATGGTATCGGGAATGCTGCCTGTGGTCGGGGTTCCATTACCCCTTGTTAGTTATGGTGGCACTTCGCTGATTTCACTCTTTATTATGGTAGGTATTCTTATGGCCATTTCGACGGAGCCGGGCACATTAAAATCATGAAGATTCAATCTTGGAAGCTAATGCCAATTTGTTCAGTTTTCTGTGGGCTGCTTTTTATCCCTCAGGCGAGCTTGGCGGACTATCTGGATCGCGAAGAAACTCAGATATTTATAGATGAGTTAGTGGAGTCTGAATCAATTGATCGAGAATGGTTGGAGCAGCTCTTTAGTCAGGCTGAATACAGTCAGTCTGTGATTGATGCCATAACCCGACCAGCAGAAAGAACGCTGAACTGGGCGGAATACCAAAAAATATTCTTGACCGATAGCCGGGTGGAGCGAGGCGCGGAGTTTTGGATCGAGAATGCTGATGTTCTGGCAGAGGCAGAAGAAGAGTTCGGCGTGCCAGCGGAAATTATCCTCGCCATCATTGGGGTTGAGACTTTTTATGGTAGATATACCGGCGGCTATAGGGTGATAGATTCATTGTCCACTCTCGCTTTTGATTATCCTCCAAGAGGCCAATTTTTTCGGGGAGAATTAAGATCACTGGTGCTGCTGGCAGAGAAGCATCAGATAAACCCCACTGAGCTAACTGGGTCCTACGCAGGTGCGATGGGCTTGGGCCAGTTCATTCCCAGTAGCTACCTGTCTTATTCGAGCGATTATGATGGTGACGGTTTTGCTGATCTATGGAGTAATCCGGCCGACGCAATCTGGAGTGTTGCAAACTATCTTGCAGTGCACGGTTGGCGCCGCGCACAACCCATATTTGATCAGGTAGGGGCTCCTGAAATGTTTTCTGAGAATTTGCTAAATCAAGATTTGGCTCCCTATACCAATATCGAATTATTGGTTTCTCAGGGTATTACTGACATTGATTATCCCGAAGACTCCTCTGAGGTTACCCTGATGCATTTGGTAGGCACGGAAGGGGATGAATACTGGATCGGGCATCACAATTTTTATGTGATTACGAGATACAACCACAGTCATCTTTATGGAATGGCTGTCGCCCAGTTGGCTGGGCAAATAAAGGATAGAGCGCAGTAAGATTTTCGGAGTGATAGGCCTGATTTACACAAGAGTAATTCCGCTTTTTCTTGGCGCCCTGCTAGCGGGTTGCGGATCTTTGCCCTCCAGCACCTCCTCATCTTCGGACTCTGCTCCGCGTAGAAATGTTGATGTCACCAATATTCCGGAAGTGGTGCCGCGACAGGAAGAGGTCGTGAGACGCGGAAACATAAGTCCCTACAGTGTTTTTGGTGAAACCTACGAGGTGATGGATAGCAGTCGCGGTTATCGCGAGACAGGTTATGCGTCTTGGTATGGCACCAAGTTCCATGGTCGTCTTACCTCAAACGGTGAGGTATACGACATGTTTCAGATTACGGCTGCACATAAGACCTTGCCTATTCCGGCCTATGTGCTGGTGCGAAATCTTGAAAATGGCAAGGAGCTAATTGTCCGAGTTAACGATCGTGGCCCTTTTCATGATGAGCGCATTATTGACCTTTCTTGGGCTGCTGCATCCAAACTCGGATATGCAGATTCGGGAGTGGCTCACGTCGAAGTCATTGCGCTGGATCCAAATGACTATCAAAGGACACTGGCTCAACTCGCTGCGGAGAATAATCCTACGCCAGAATTGGAGCCGGAACTGAAGTCAGAGCCGATTCAGATCCTATCTGAACCTGTGCTAACTCACCTGCAAATTGCGGCCTTATCAAATCACGACAACGCTTGGGATCTTGGAGAGAAAGTTGCTCAATTTACCGATGTGTCTGTTCAGGTTGTTTCGCCCAC
>JABJGI010000067.1 GCA_018662305.1 Porticoccaceae bacterium
GCCAGTATCTATCAGGAATCGCTGCAGATACGTCAGTATTTGGAGCGGATTCGATTACTTTCTTACGAAAGTCCTATCGAAGTTCGTGTTTATACGCCCTATGAAAAATCTGTAGTTGAGCAGAATCTCACCTCTTCGAATCTGAACTCCTTTGCCTGTTTCAATACAGCGGACGAAGCAATAAATCACAACATAGATTTAAAAGGAGCTGAGCCAACAGGGCTCTATCTTTTCCTGGCACAGGTGCTTCAAAAAGCTCGAATTGAAAACGTCTACGGATACTTTGATTTAAGACGGTACTTTCATCTCAAGATGATTTCACAAGGGCTGGTGTTGGCAGCATCCGCAGCCGTTGTTGTTTCCATGGCGGTAAAAATTCCGACGCTTTCAGATGTTCTGGATAAAAATAGCTTAAGGGAGCTGGTGGAATCACAGTCTGCACCCCTTAGAGCAGAATATGACAGGTTGACCCAGCGATTTCCCGAGACTCCAATTGATTCGAAGGAGATGGCACTGGTGGTAGAAACCTATGAGACTATTGAGAAGCAGTCTTATATGCCCATGGATGCCATGGGGCTGGTAGCTGAGGCGATGACAAGTGCACCTGAACTGCAGATATCCAAAATTGAATGGTCTTTGATTGAGACAGAGCTGGAGGTTGATGATGGGCAGGGATTTTTCGGCTATGCACCGCCTCAACCCATAGTAGCTGGTGCAGAGTTTACTCAGGCCGTGCTGGACGAAAGATCAGAGCTGCGCATCACCATAGAAGGCGTCGCATATTCGCCGAGAAGTTATCGAGAAGCTCAGGATCAAGTACTGGCATTTGTTGAAGCTCTTGAAGAATACCCAGGGGTTTCGGTGGTTCCCGTCAAGATGCCGACAGATGTTCGCGTTGATACGCAGGTGTTTACGACAGTAGATGACGATGAGCTTCGAGCGGCTTATACGCTCGAAATAACAATGGAGCAATCTGAATGAAACAGATAACTCCCTTTCCAAATGAAGATCTTCTGCTAATAAGGTGGAAGATAGCCTTCTTTTTGCTTTGTATGGCTATTGTTGCGGGTATTTTTTGGGGTATGGATGCTCTCAGCTCTCAAGCCACTCGTAACCTTAGTATCGCTCAAGGAGAGCTATACAGTGCTCGATCTTCAGTAGAGCTGATCGAAGAGGAAGAAGCGACTATTATCGAGTACATAGACCGGTATCAGGACCTGTCTGCCGAGGGCATAGTGGAAGCGGAGGACCGTCTTCTGTTCCTGGAAAAAATTGCGGATATTCGAGCCGAATTCAATTTGTTTCCCATCTCTTTAAACATTGAAGAACAGCTTGGAATTCGCCTGCAGTATGATCCCGCCGAAACCGAGCCGGGTGGCCCTATCGATCTGAAAACGAGCACGGTGTCGCTAAGCGTTCCTTTGCTTCATGAGGAAGATCTCACTCGGTTTTTAGATGCCTTACTAAATAGCGACGGACTTTATCAGGCGCGCGAATGCGAAATTGGCGCTCTTAATTCAACCACCCAGAGTTTTGTGTTTTTAGCGCAACATTTCTCTGCAAGTTGTGAATTGCTCTGGTACACCTTTGATTTAGAGCCTCCGGCATAACCATGAAGATGAAAAAGCTTTCAGTAATTTTTGTTGTGGCTTGCGTAGTTGCGCCCTCCGCGGTGGCGCAGCAGTTTGGGACTCTGTTCACCACTCCTGAAGAGCGAGAATATCTGGATTATTTGCGCGATGATTTTTTGGAGCGCACAGCCGAAGCGGGTTTTGATATCGATGACGATGCCGGTCCGGATATCCCGGTAGATGAGGAGCCGATCGAGGAGGTAGTTGAATTCCATCTAGATGGCATCATGACTCAAAGTGATGGCGCTAGAACGGTTTGGTTAAATGGGTCACCAATTTTTGAAGGAGATCTCCCTTCAAATGCATCCATCCTTAGGGTTGATGGTGTCACAGCTCTTCAATTACTTACCGCAGAAAACGGTTACATCTTGAAACCTGGTCAGACGGTTAACGTTTCTACCGGTGAGTTTTGGGAAGCATTTGAAAGAAGCGGTATCTCCGCCAGTGCAGGGAATGTCGACGATGAAAGTTCTACGGAGATTGTTCCAGAAGAGCAAGAGTTTATAGAGGAAGGAACAGATCAAGATATAAGTCCGATGCAGTTGATTGAATCATTGCAATTTTTCCAGGAGGTAGAAAATGAGTAAAAAGTTTTCTGCACGACAACAAGGTGCCGCACTCATGGGTATGGTGCTGGTGATATTTATCTCCGCAAGCACCCTTCTATTCAGCGCTGTCAGACCTCCGAATGCGATAGATGATTTCGATCAAAATACATATCGAGAGCTAAAGGCAGCAAAAGCGGCTCTTATCGCTTTCGCGACAAACTACGCTTCCTACAATAACGACGATCTCGGTCCTGGTCGGCTGCCGTGCCCGGCGCCCTGGACTAATACTGTAGATGGTGAAGAGCGATGGGAACCCTATTGGAATGGTTGTAACTGGAAATACGCACTTCGATTACCAGAGTATGCCTCTTTGCCGGCCCCTTACAGCTTTGATTTTCCGATTAACGACTATTATGCAGGTAGGGATCTGCAATTTTGGTATGCCATTAGCCGACCCTATCGGTGGTACAAACAGTCTGGTGGGTCTTGGCCAATCGTGAACAGCGATACCGGTACCGAGCTCACTATCGATGGCGACCCCTATGTTGCTGTCATCATTGCCCCCGGACCTGCTCTTGAAGGTCAGGATCGATCAGCCGCAGAGAGTTACGCTAGCAACTTCTATGGTGCTACCGATAATCTCGAGGGAACGAACTATCTCTGGGGCTCAGGTACGTTTATTAGCTATGACGACGATGGTGATGCCGATTCACAGGATTTTAATGATTTGGTTATTGGGATTACCCAGTCGGAGTTAATGACGCCCATCACGAACAAGGTTGCCATCGCTATAAAGGCAATGCTCGACGCCTATCATCCCGCCAATGGAGATACTTACCCCACCGACCTTGCAGAATTCAGTACCGCAATATCTGGAGCAGATGCCTGGTTTACCAATGACGAATGGGATTTGGTCACCAACTATACTTTTGTGACCAGCAACGATGCCATCTTGGCAGATCCGACGAGATTGGGAGATTTCGCTGAGGTGACCTTTGACAGCTGCAACATAGTATTTACATTGGACTTTCTGTCCGGAATAGGCCGAACCCACGCAATTACACCGGGCGATCAGCCGCTTTGCTAAAAATTTTCGGATTGATTGATCTATGAGTTCCGTCCTCCCGACTCGACCTTTTAAGCCAAATAATGGCTTTACTCTTATCGAGATGGCTGTTGTGTTACTCATTCTTGGTACTCTTTTGGGAGGCCTGCTGGGTGCGATTTCTCAAGTAACCGAGAATACTCGGCGCTCCACCGCCCGCAGCGATTTGGAAAGAATTGAGGATGCTCTTTTTGGTTACGCGCAGATGCATGGCCGTTTGCCTTGCCCAGCCACAGATACCAGTAATGGCCTTGAAGACAGGGTGCTTACTGATCCGAATAGCAATTGCACTTCTACCTATGGGTTTATTCCGAATGCCTCTTTGAACCTAAGTGGTCGGATAAATGACGATACGCTTTTGCTCGATCCTTGGGCCAATCCTTATCGCTATGCTGTGACACCAAATGGAACTGAGTCTTTTACCGATTCAGCTACCCTGAGTACGGTTTTTAATTCTGGAGTCATTGATTCGGCAGATATGCTCAGAGTTTGTGAAGATGAGACCAACTGCGCTGGAACAGTTATTTCAGAACTTACGCCAGTGGTTTTTTACTCCATGGGAGCAGATTGGACCGCAACCACCTCGGCGGCAGAGTTAGAAAATGTCGGCGGCACGGATGGTGTTTACTTGGTTGCGGCTGACGATGACTTCATCGATACAGAATATAGTGAAGATATTTACGACGACATCCTCTATTGGATGTCGCCCTATGTGCTTTTTGGTTTTCTCGTCGAGGCGGGCAGGCTTCCATAGATGGATCAAAAGATGGGTCAAGAAGCGTCAAAACATAAATCCGAATCCGAATCCGAAGATCAAGAAGACTCCGAGAAGCTCTCGAACAGGATTCTTTTGGTTGAAGATGACCCTGTGCTTCGGCAGATGCTTAAAAACATGCTGGAGATGGAAGGCTACCTTGTGGAAATCTCCGAATCACGACCCACTGCGCTGAAGTGCCTCAGCGAAATCGATGACATCGCTGTGATGATTGTTGATCTTGGGTTGCCTCCTATGACTCATGCAACTGACGAAGGTCTCGCGGTAATCAGGGAGGTGAGAGAGACGACCCAGCTAGTCAAAATTATCGTCCTAACCGGACAGGATGAGGAGCAGTCTGCGCTCGAGGCAATTTGTGAAGGTGCTTTTGATTTTCTCTCCAAGCCGTCCACTTCCGAAGATATCCTTTCTTCTGTAACCCGGGCCTTTTTGTTCCACCGCAAAGAACAACATATGTCCGCAGAGGGTGTTGCTCGATTGGAAATTAGTGCGAAGGTATCAGATGGCTTGAAGGCGGTGCGAGAGGAGGCAGAGGAGAAACTTGTTCGGCAGGTTCTGCGGGATACCGGTTTCAATATCTATCAATCCGCTGCGAAGCTGGGTGTAAAGAGAGAAAGTATTTACTACTTTATGAAGAAGTTCGGTATCAACCGTGAATCCAACTGATTTTTACCCCTACCTAATTATCATTGGTAGCTCGATTTTGGTGGCCAGTGGGTGTCTGCTGTCGAGATATCACAAGCAGATATTACGCAATCAGGAACTGATTCGGCTGAACGAAGATCTGGGTTATGACTTGCCAGACTTTTTACGCCAGTGCTGGCCACTGCTAAACGAATCCGGTTTCGCTGGAATATCTTGGACCCTCAATTGGTTTGGAACCACCATGTCAGATCAGCAGGGTAAGCTTGAAGGCAACATTATTGAAAAGAAGTTGGAAGTTCAGGAGATCTCGCTTTTTGTAAATCTATATCAGGCAGACCGGGGTTGGGAAGCGCATCATTTTAACAACGCTTTGGCAGATAACTTTTTCCTATTGGTTCGTATGAACCTCTGGATCAAATTGGGCACAGTGCAGGGCGCATTTGAGCAAACCGCAAAGATGACGGTTTTCCTGCAGCACGACGTCAAGAACATGGTTCAATTAATGAGTTTGACCGTCGATCAATTAGAAAAAGCCTCACCTGGGCAGGAGAGAAATCTCATCGGTAGCCTCAAGCAAGCTTTGCCGGCGGTGAGGGACAGAGCGCAACATATGCTCGACGCCCTGATTAATAACCCTGGCGCGGTCGACAGGGTTGAATCAGATTTTACCCAGAAACTTGAGGAAGTCTTAAGGCAGACTGCGGATATCTATGAGCTGCCGGTAAAAATCGAAGGCGGGGCAACGGTGAATATCGAGCCTGACCGACTGCAAAGCATCGTGGATAATTTGCTCGGAAACTATTCCCATCAGGCCAGAAAAAATATTCGTAAGAACACAGATATACGAATTAAGCTGAAAAATTATGACAATACTGTAGTGATCAGTATGGAAGATGTTAATGGTGAGCCCTGCTTGTGGCCTGAACGGCTATTTGAACCCTTTTGGAGTGAGCATGGCAGCGGGCGCGGGATTGGCTTGTATCAGGCGAAACAACAGGCCTCAGCGGTAGGTGGAGACCTTTCCGTAAACGCAAAACCAGATCGTCCACTGCAATTTAGACTTTCATTACCTCTAAAAGTCTAAAAAAACCTAATACGTGTAAAAAAAACCTACATATTGCATATATTAGACTTCGAACTTAAAGTGCGCCCTGAAGTTGTAGATAGCATTGTTTTATCTACGGAATTTACCTAAATGGGGTATGTAAAAGTGAACATATTGAATAGTAAATTACAGGAAAATCAGCGCGGTTTTACATTGATCGAAATCGCTATTGTGTTGGTAATTATTGGTCTATTACTCGGTGGAGTATTGCAAGGCCAACAACTGATTGAAAATTCTCGCGTTAAGTCTGCGACAAA
>JABJGI010000117.1 GCA_018662305.1 Porticoccaceae bacterium
CTCTACGTCGGCAAAGCTAAGAATCTAAAAAATCGAGTCGGAAGCTATTTCAGCGGCAGGCCGCAAAATGCCAAGACTCAGGCATTAGTCAATCGGATTGCATCCATTCAGGTCACGGTCACTAAAACCGAATCTGAAGCTTTGATTCTTGAACACAATTTGATCAAGCAGCAATCACCTCAATACAACATTTTGTTAAAAGACGACAAATCTTATCCCTATATTTTCGTATCAGATGAGGAGTGGCCTCGCGTCGTTTTGCATCGCGGAGCCAAGCGAGCCAAAGGTAGATATTTTGGTCCTTACCCCAATGCCTATGCCGCAAGAGAGGCCTTGGCTTTGTTGCAAAAAGTCTTTCGTGTGCGGCAATGCGAAAATGCTTTTTTCCGGAATCGATCTCGCCCTTGTTTGCAGTATCAAATAGAACGATGCACAGGTCCTTGTGTTGAAGGCTTGGTTGAACCCGAGGAATACCAGAAGGATCTAGATCGCACGATAAAATTTCTTAAGGGCGAAAACGAGGAGCTGGTGCAAAGCTTAATGGATGATATGCAGTCCGCTTCAGAAAGCTTGGAGTTTGAAAAGGCCGCCAGTCTCAGAGACTCTGTGGCTCAACTACGTAAAGTTCAGTCTGAGCAAAGCATCGAGCGAGGCAGTGCCAACTTGGATGTCGTTGCAGCAGCAACGGATGGAAGTTCCGCTTGTGTGCATATGCTCTTTATCCGCCAGGGTCGAATTATTGCGAGCAGGTCCTACTACCCCAAAGATGAGTTGGCTGCTACGCCAGCAGAAGTTCTTGCGGATTTTGTGCCCCATTACTACCTGTCTGGCCAGGATCGAGTCGCCCCATCCGAAATTATTGTTGCCGAAAAGTTCGAAGAAGCGGAGGTCGTTGAAAACACGATTTCTTCGATTCTGGCCAAGAAAATACGAATTAGTGTGCCGAAAAAAGGCCGACGAATAGAGTGGTTGGATGTTGCACGCCGCACGGCAGAACAAAACCTATCAGGCCGTCTGGCAGGCAAGCTTAGCCATCAGCGACGATTGCAGGCTTTGGGCGAGGCTCTTGGGCTTGAACAGCCGCCCAAGCGTCTGGAGTGCTACGACATAAGTCACCATTCCGGTGCCGAGACGGTTGCTTCCTGCGTCGTTTTTAATGAAGAAGGGCCTCTGAAAAGCGACTATCGAAGATTCAATATCGAAAATATTACTCCGGGAGATGACTATGCGGCTATGGAGCAGGTGCTCACCCGGCGTTTTAAACGATTAAAGAAGGGAGAGGGTAGTTTGCCGGATGTGCTTGTCATTGATGGCGGGAAAGGGCAGCTGACTCAGGCTAAGAGAGTTCTTTCTGAACTGAATATTTCTCAGCTCACATTATTGGGAGTTGCCAAAGGACCTGCCAGAAAGTCCGGTTGGGAAAAGCTTTTCGTTGGAGAAGACTCGGTAGAGCTAGCTCTGGATTCACATTCGCCGGCCTTTCACCTGATCCAGAATATCCGTGACGAGGCGCATCGGTTTGCGGTTGCAGGACACACAGCGCGTAAAAACAAAAAAATCACCAGCTCACCACTGGATCAGATTGATGGCATTGGTGCCAAGCGCAAAAAAGCATTGTTGAATCACTTTGGTGGTCTCCAGGGAATATCAGCAGCTGGAGTAAATGATTTGGCGAAAGTGGAAGGAATCAACACGAGTCTAGCGGAAGACATATACTCTCACTTCCACCAATAAAGAAGTCATCTGAAGCGAGCTCCATGAATTTTTTGTCCAAAGAAAAATTACCAAATCTCCTGACCTGGAGCCGAGTCTGGATGATTCCCATAATTGCGTTATTGGTGGTGACTCCTGGAGCTTGGACCCATTATCTTAGTGCAGCTCTCTTCTGCCTGGTGGCATTAACCGACTGGCTTGATGGTTATTTAGCTAGAAAGTGGCAGGTGCAATCAAATTTTGGCGCTTTCCTTGATCCCGTTGCCGACAAGCTATTGGTTGTGGTGCTACTGATTCTACTGGCGATTCAAGCGCCTGGAATACTGATGATTCTTTCGGTGCTTATTATTGTCAGTCGGGAGATTGTAATCTCAGCTTTGCGGGAATGGATGGCAGGAATGGGAATGCGTGATGTGGTTCAGGTAGCGCCCATTGGCAAACTCAAAACAACCCTGCAGATGATCGCTTTACTCTTTTTGCTGGTCGC
>JABJGI010000095.1 GCA_018662305.1 Porticoccaceae bacterium
ACTCGACGGCATGGGACTGAACCGGGAAGAAGATTTTGAAGCCATCTTTGTGGACAGGGCGAGCGACGGTCCCGTTATGCTTCGTGAGGGTAGTGTAGAGGCAATTTGGGGCGGAGGCTCTGGCTGGCCAAGCTTTGTGACTGTGATTGAGGAAGGTGGACGCTTTATTTTTCCAACCGATGAGGATATTGAGAAAATCTTGAATAAACACAGCTACCTGCGTGATCTAACTCTAGCTGTCAACAGTTACCCGGGGCAGTCTGAAGCAATGCGATCTGTTGGTTCCTGGAGTTTCTTGCTGGCGCGACCCACCCTTGACGAAGAAGTGGCATACCGGCTGACTCGCGCGTTACACCAAAACGAAATGGCCTTTGCCGAGTTGCTGCCTCAAGCAGCTGAATCAACAGCTGCGAATACCGCAACTGCAGCCTATCGATCTGAATTACTGCACCCCGGAACGCACCGATACCTGCAGGAAATCGGCTTAATAGACTAAGTACTCCGGTCAGGGGAGCTATTCAAACCCGTATAAATTAACCGGGTTTTCGACGAATATCTTTTGCTGGATCGCTCTGTCAGTGGTCCAGTCGAGCATATGATCGAGCAGATCAGCATCGTTAGGCATAAAACCGTAGGTCGCCACGTGTGGCCAATCTGTCCCCCATAGCATCCGATCCTGATTCGCCTCAATCAAAGCCTGCGCTATCGGGGCTACATCCAGATAGGGCGTTCTGTCGCAGGTGGTAATCCGATAGGTGCCAGTCAACTTGACCCAGCAGTGTCCGTCTCGAACCAGGTTAAGGAAATCCTGGAAACCCGGGTGATTAATGCCTTCAGATGTTTTCATATATCCCAGATGCCCAACTGAAATATCAACCGGCAACTTTCCTAATGTATCGCGCAGTTCAGGGAATTCATGCACATGTATCAGGAGTTCCAAATGCCAACCAAAAGGCTTTATTCGTTCTGCAAAATCACAAAACTCCTTGATCGAGGCAAAGGGCATCCCGCCTTTGTCGACCAAGTTGACGCGGATACCGCGGATTCCCTGGGCGTGAAATTCTTCCAGTTCCTGATCGGTAACCTCTGGCCCAACCGCAACAACACCACGATTACGATCAGGGTACTGGGCAATTGCATCCAACATTGCGGAATTATCGGTGCCGTAAACACTTGGCTGAGTCAGCACCAATCGCTCAACGCCAAACGCGTCGTGCATTTCCAGCAACTTATCCAAGCTTGCCTCCCATGGCGTATAACCGCGGTTGGGCGACAGTGGATATTTTTCTTGAGTTCCGAATACGTGGGCGTGTGTATCTATCGCCCCTGTCGGCAGCGCGAGTTTAGGAGCTTTTAAATTAGCGTCTGGCGCTGGACAGACTGGAATCTTGGATTGTATTGAGTCTTTGGACATCTAGAGTAATTCTTTCCAATAAAACCTATTTGTTGTGGAAGAGGATCTGAAAATATCCCCACTACTAACAAAATCAGATACTGACATGTTAACTCAGGATATTGAATGATCTTGTCATGAAACCCCGTAAAGGTCACCGATTTCCTAGCGATGTCATCCATCGTACCTTCTGGGCCCACTGCACACAGAGAATCGACCATTCGCTAGTTTTTTATTTGGCAGCCCTACTTCTATTTCTTCTATGATGCACACAGGTTAATCAGCACAAGCTCCTCCATATGACAGCACCAATCCAACTCGTTTACTGCTACGACCCCATGTGCAGCTGGTGCTGGGGCTTTGCACCCACCTGGGACAATTTGCAAGGCGAGCTCGCTCCTCTAGTTGAAAACGGTGAATTGGTTATCAAACCCTTGCTAGGGGGGCTCGCGAGGGATTCAGAGGATCCAATGCCTGCTGATATGCAGAAAATGCTGCAGGCCACCTGGCAACGAATCGAATCTCAGCTTGGCACGGAGTTTAACCACAACTTCTGGACGGATTGCCAACCTCGACGATCAACCTACCCTGCCTGCAGAGCCTGTCTTGTCGCCCGCGACCATGGGGTGGAAGCGGAAATGACCTTGGCTATTCAAAAGGCCTACTACTTAGAGGCTACTAACCCCTCCGATCTGGATACTCTGAATAACTGCGCTAGAGCGATCGGTTTGTCAGTGGAGAGCTTTTCAGCTTCCATGCGGAAAACCAAGGAAAGCGGAAGACTGGAGCAAGAAATACGAGAAGCTCGAAAAATGGGCCTAAATTCCTTCCCATCATTTGCGGTAGTTTCTGCAGACCGCATAGTTCCAATCAACCTAAACTACCAAGACGCCAAAACAATGGCCCTCGAAATTAAGGAGGCGGTTGAATTACTCCGCTCGTAAAGGCTCGCCCTTTACCTAGCCTATTGGGCCTCATTGGGTGCATTTTCTTGTGGCAAGCGCTGTTGTAACTCCGCCTTGATACGGGCGTAGGCCGGGTCACTTGCCAGGTTATGCCATTCGTTTGAATCTGTCTGATGATCGTACAGCTCTTCCGAGCCGTCCGCGTAACGAATGTAACGATAGCGTTCGCTTCTTACAGCGTGATTCTGAAAACCAAAAGTCGAGAGCGCTACATGATCCCACTCGGCATCAGGGTCTTCGATAAGAGGAACCAAACTGCGCCCTTCAAGATAGTCCGGGGCGTCTAGCCCAGTCAGTTCCATAAGGGTTGGATAAATATCCATTAGAGAGACCGCTTGGCCGCTCGATGAGCCGGGCTCAGTAAGTCCTGGGGCAACAACAATGAGAGGCACATGAGTCGCCTCTTCCCAAAGGGTATGTTTGCGCCATCGATGTTTTTCACCCAGGTGCCATCCGTGGTCTGACCAGAGCACAATAATAGTGTTGTCTGCTCGCCCACTTTGTTCCAGTGCCTCAAGAATCTCACCAACCATGGCATCAGCAAAGGTCACGCTGGCCAAGTAAGCCTGAACCCCAGCCTGCCATTCACCTGAACTCTTGGCCCACTCGAAAAAAGCAGTGGGTGGCATTTGATTGCTGTGGTAAATATTTCTCCCAGCATCGGGAACGTCAACCATATCGTCAATCGGTACTTCGGGAAGTATCACCTCTTCCAAGGGGTACATATCCAAATATTTCTGCGGCACGTACCAGGGCGCATGCGGCCGATAGATACCAACCGCGTTAAATCTTGGTTGGTCTATTTGGGTGGTGATCTGATCCGCTGACCAAGCCACTACCTGACCATCGCCCATTGCCCGATCGTCAGCT
>JABJGI010000139.1 GCA_018662305.1 Porticoccaceae bacterium
ATTCCGGTTTCCCACCAGGTTGAAGGCACCACTTCAGATTCCACCAAGTTGCGCTCTACACCGTAAAAGGTGTCGGGTTCATGGGTTTCGTTGAGGATGCCGACGGGCAACAGGTATTGCCCCATAGTGAGACGATGGTTGTTACTGTATTGCCATTCAATAAAGGCTTGCTCCAACTCAACCTCTCCAGGTTTGCCATCTCCAGCAAGGCTATGTTCCAACTCAAACTCGGAGAAAAATCGCAGTTCATCGCTAAACTTATTGCCGATAAAAAGAACGTAGCGGTGCGCATCTATTGTGTCGCTGCCTTCATCAACCATGTTGTAGTGGTGCTCGGCATAACCACCTAGGCTGACACGGTCATACCACTGGTTGCTATCGCCGCGGTCAGAAAAAGTCTCTGCGGCGTCAATCGCAGTAGTTGCGATTAAAGTGTTTTCTTCGATTTGCTCTTCTTGTTGGCCTAGCTCTTGTTGCAAGGCCTCTATCTGGGCTTGCTGCTGTTGAATCAGTTCCCACATTTCTTCCAGGCCAGGTTGAACGTTTTGGGCAAGTGTTAGATTTGTGAATCCTAAAAGAAAGATGGCGCAACTAGTGCGACCAGATAAGAGGGGGTTTTTCATTTCCATTCCATACTTCAAATAATTGGTTAATGTAGTTGATAATCATTATCAACAAGATAAAAGGGATGTTAATGATAACCATTATCATTTGCAAGGATTTTGTATCGACCCCCGCAAATTAATTCGGGTGGCGGTTCAGAAGCGATTTGGAGGGAGGTTTTGTTAGGCTATTAAGAGCAAATTCGCTAAGCCTGAATTGAGGCAGTCTGTGTGAATTCAGCCTTGCTTACTTGTGCTGCTCAAAATGCGTTGCTTTTGTCTTTTCCAATCTTGTTCTTTCTTGGCGTCACGTTTGTCGTGCTGGGCCTTGCCTTTCCCTAGGGCTATTTGAGCTTTAACAAGATGTCCCTTCCAGAATAAGGACGTGCAGAGCAAGGTGTAGCCTTTTGCCTCGATAGCTGCTTTTAGACGGTTAATCTCCTTGCGATGAAGCAGGAGTTTGCGGGTGCGCCCCGGGTCCACAGAGGTATGTGCAGAAGTGGTATTCAGTGGAGTGAATTGGGTTCCCAGCAGAAATGCTTCTCCATTCTGGATAAAAACGTAGGTGTCGGTCAGTTGCACTTTTCCAGCGCGGCAGCTTTTGACTTCCCATCCTTCCAGCTCAAGACCAGCCTCTATCTTCTCTTCCAGGAAATAGTCGTGCCCCGCCTTTTTGTTTCGGGCGATGGTGTTGTCGCTAGATTTTTTTGGCTTTGCTGCCATAGGATTGAAGGTCTAAATCATTAGTTTAAAAAGTCGACACAAGTTTAACCGATTAGCTGCAGCTGAGTGCTCACTGGTGGAAATTGAGGCGATTTAATAACTAAAAAAGACAGCACCTGGTGAGTCAGGGGCTGTCCTTTGGTTAGAGGTCCATTATGTCAATCTAAAATTCGAATTTAACACCCAGTCGAACTGTACGTGGATGACCAGCGCGGCTTACACGCCCTTCGTAATCGTTCCCGTTCACGTTGGTTTCGTAGTAGTAAACGATATCTTTGTTGTCTTCGTCAGTAGCGTTGATTAGTTCACCATAGAGAGTGAAGTTGTTGAATTCGCGGGCAGCGCGCAGGTTGAGCGAAGTGGTCGAGCCTGTGCGAATTGAATTATCGGGGACCAGCGCATACTCACCGAGGAATCGCAGTCTGGAGCTTAACTCCCAGTTTTCCAGATGCGCCGTAATACCAAGTTGGCCTGCGCTTTCTACCGCTCCATCCACGTAGATCTCGCTAGGTACGTCCGGGTCGGTAAAGCGAGCGTCGCTTTGCGCGTAGACTGCATCAACGGCCAACCATTCAACCGGACTCCAGAAGGCCACAAGTTCAAATCCATCACGTTCCGATCCACCCTTTGGCTCCACCGAGTTGGAGTCGCCAACAAAGCTGAGTTCACTGTCCAGATTCAACCACCAGAGAGTTGCTGTAAGCTTCACCTCTTGAGATTCATAACGAACACCCATTTCATAACCTTCGCCTTTTACCAAACCTTCTACGGGATCGGTGTCATTTACAACGCCACGGGCGTCATTAGAGTGAAAACCTCGTCCCCAGTTTGCGTAGCTCTCTACCTCATCAGAAATACGGTAGGCAACTCCCAGCTTGGGTGAGATGATGGAATCGGATTCAGAACCTTCTTCGCTGATGCCATTCAGATCGCTGACGTCAAAGCTGTAGTAGTCGGCGCGTAAGCCTCCCAAAAAACGCAGCCTGTCAGAGGCTTGATAATTGAGTTCGGAGTAGGCCGAAAAAGAAGCCTCTTCAATTGCATTGCGTCCGTTTTCGGAAACAAAGTTGCCGTTATCGTCAAAATTGGAAACGCCCACTTCGCTGATGTCGTCGTAGCGGAATTCCACGCCAGAGGTGGCGGATAGTTGTTCTTGAATTTCATAGCCCTTTTCGTAGCGGCCGCCAAATATGGTGCGTTCGTCAAATTGATTGATCTGTGGATCGAGATCGTAGGTGGCATCTGAGCTCATTTCCCAATCGTAGTATTGGGCGTAGAGCGTGCCGCGCCAATCATCTCCCTGAACTTGAAGTGTCCCGATCCAGCGATCCGTCTCGCCGACAGCGCTAGGATCAAGAGAGCAGAATTCGTCTTCACAATCGGCTGTACCAATGGCGTCTTCGGGGATTTGCTCAGTCGGTGCCCAGGTAGCGCTATAGCCAGAAATGGATGCGCTGAGGGTTCCGAAGTTGGTTTCCTGAATATATTTGCTCCAGATTGCTTTGTGGTCCAGATCTTCTTCCAGCGCCCAAGGGCCGTTGTAGGATTTCGCTTCCGCAATGGTGGTCAACTCACCGCTACCAAGATTAATGGTGGTTCCGCCGGCGATTCGTCGCCAGTCATAGTCTCCCGTCTCGAGCGCGATAAAGGATTCGTCTAGATGGTCGATGGTGCTCATGAAGGCCGAGCCAGCCATTGAGAAATCACCGCTATCGGCGCGGTAGGTACCTTTGCGGTAGTCGATACGGTCAACAGTTTCTGGTATCAAGCCATTTACATCCAGATAGCCATGGCCATGGCCATGGGAGCGCAGATTAAAAGGCACATCATCAATGTAGGTAGTGAAGTCGGTGCCGTGGTCGAGGTTGAAACCTCTCATAAAGTATTGGTTCGCTTTACCGGAACCTGAATGCTGTGCTGCAACCATTCCGGGTACTGCTTCCAGAAGTTCGGCTACTTTCAAAAGCGGACGAACCGCTAAGTCCGCTCCACCAACCGTGCCTTCACTGGCCGCTTCGGCATTGCCAATTTGCTCCAAAGATCGCCCGAAGACGAGTACGTCTTCAACCTGGACTTCTTGATTTTGGGCGTAGCCTGTTGAGCTGGCGGCGATGCTCAGAATGAGTGAGCTTCGAATCATCTTGTTCATTTGTCGAATTTTTCCTTTGCTTTCTACTTTTACTTTGAGTGGAATTTTGTATGGCCGGGATACTAAGGTTCGATGATGCAAAGCTGTAGTTAGGAACAGTTATTCAACGTTAACGTGGCGTTAACGTGCCTACAAATAAGGATTTGTAAGCAGCTTTGTTTAAAGCTTCTTAACTAATAAAGATTAGAACAGGATAGCTGAGATGTGTCAGAATCGCCGACCCTAATGAGTTATCCTTTATCAATGATGTTTGTGAAACAGATCCGAAATAGCTTTGCGCTGCTATTACTAGGCTTTAGTAGTCTGGTTGTCGCGCACCATGCGATGGAAGTTCACTACCTAATTGATGACGAGGCCATTGTTGTTAAAGAAGGTATTGTTAAAAACTTCTCCTTGCTTGATCCGCACTCCTATTTGGTAGTGACAGTTGAAGAAGAAGGAGAGAGCAGCGACTGGATTCTTGAAGGTCAAAGTAGGGTAGTACTAACCCGTTCAGGTTGGCGCTTTGATATGTTGAATCCTGGAGCCTCTGTAGTATTTACGGCTTACCCCGCTCGCTCTGGTGAAACCGTTGGCCGCATTCTCAGCATCGAAGTGGATGGTGAGCTTTATTGCAGCGATCGCTGTGATCTTCTTGGCATAGAAAAACAGGAAATTTCCCAGGTGAGAGAAGCTTCCTCTGTTATTGCTGTGTCAGTCGTATCTGACTAATTAGATCGTCCTCTCCGGTTCCGGAGACTTCCAATAAAATTTCAAAATCTTCCTGACGATTGTCTAGTCGGGAGATGATTTCTGCCGTCCCTTCGTCTGAAAATACAAAAGAGGCAAGATTCTCAAGACCGGGATCTCGGGCCGACATCAGCAGAAAAGCGGTGTTGCCTGATTCCAGGCTGACCTTACGAAAGACACCATAGTCTAGATACCTATCCCGATACCCGCTGCCTAGCTGGCCAGTCCCGACAAACACTTCGCCAGTTTCCTCTTGAATCAAGAGACTACCGTTGGGGTGCAATTGCAGTGAGGAATTTTCAAAGGCGAGGTCTGTCAATTTATTCAAGGCCGTGAAATATCCCAGATAGAGAATGTTGAAATCGCTGAGGTCCTGCTCGTCAATCTGAGAGGCCAGAACCACTTGCCAATTTGGGATACCAGAGCCGAATTCAGAAAAATCTTTGAGCACAGGCGCAAGAGCGCTGGGCAAGTAGCGCACCCCAAAGTCTCGATAGCGCAATGCAAAATCCGGATCAGAGTTTAGTCTCTGTTGGAAATCATCTGGGCTGGCAATAGAGAAGTCTCGAATCTCCCGCAACTGCTCAAATTCTTCTGTTACCTGAGAGTAGATAAACTGGTCA
>JABJGI010000142.1 GCA_018662305.1 Porticoccaceae bacterium
GTGGAATATCCTCGCGACACGCGGACAGGGAATTCTCGGTCAACTGAGTCCACGCGCCCCGCAGGAAGTTCGAGGTTTTCACTACGCAGTGCGCTCTCAATATCTGTTACGGTCAGACCTCGGGCGGCCATCTGCAATCGATCCAGCCAGATTCGAACCGAAGGGCGACCTGGGCCAAAAACCCGAATCTGGGATACACCGGGGAGTACCGAAAACTGATCGACGACAAAACGATCGACAAAATCACGTAGCTCGATGGGCTCTAAGTTCTCACTGGTGACACCCACAAATACTATCGGGTTCGCATCCGAATCCTGTTTGGCGATGGTTACTGCATCAAGCTCTTCAGGCAGGTTGTTCTGTGTGCGCGACACACGGTCACGCACATCGTTTGCCGCTTCATCGATATCGCGGGAAAGATCAAAATCAATGTTGATGGAAGACCGCCCATCGATACTGCTGGACCGAATTGCGTCTATGCCTTCGATCCCACTGATGGCATCTTCCAGTAACTGTGTAACCTGCGTTTCGATAACCGCCGCAGAAGCACCAGGATAGGTAGCCGTGATCGAAAGAGTGGGAACGGCAATATCTGGGTATTCTCGAACCTGGAGTGTTTGGAAAGAGAGCACGCCAAAGGCGACCAGCAACATGCTAATTACCGAGGCAAAAACCGGTCTCTTAACTGAGGTATCTGAGAGCCACACGACTTATTTACCCACCAGGTCCGGCCATGCCGCCAGGGGCTACACCCGCTGCCGGGCCTGTTCGAACCTGTGCGCCATTGCGCATCGACATAATGCCGTCCACCACTAGCTGTTCACCGGGCTGCAACCCTTCTGCGATGACCACTTCACCGCGCAAGCGACGGTCAATCACAACGTCTCTTTCGGAAACCTTCATATCCTCACCGACCACGTAAACCATAGATCGATCACCTTTTTGCAGGAGAGATGCTTCGGGAATAACTAGAGATTCACGTTCATCCGCAACCAGAGTGAGGGTCATAAACATGCCTGGGCGTAACCTTTGATCCTCGTTCGCTAACTTAGCCCGAATTTGAGCCGTTCTGGTGATGGGGTCTATTCGCGAGCCAATGGATGAGACTTGCCCTTCAAAGCTCATGCTTGGGTATGCCGCACTGTGTGCGTCAACACGATCTCCGATTTCAACGTTGCCAAAAGCTGTCTCAGGGATACTGAAATCCAGCTCAAGAACGCTGATATCGTCGAGTGTGGTTATAACGGTATTAGGGTTTACAAGAGTTCCGATACTGACATCCCTGAATCCCAGCATTCCGCCAAAGGGCGCTCGAATTAGCCGGTCTTCCATTCGAGAAACAATGGCGTCTAGCTTAGCTTGGTTAGCATCAGCTCGAGCCCTCGCTTCATCAATTTGTGAAGCGGAAGCCACGTTAGAACCCAATGTCTCCAATCTCTCCAACTGCAGATTGGTATCAATTAAATTTGCCTGGGCTTCTGCCAGTTGAGCGGACTGTTCCTGATTGAGCAACTCAACCAAGATGTAACCCGCCTCAACAATATCCCCATCTTCAAAATGAACAGCAGTAACAATGTCGCTGACCTTTGAAGCAATAGTTATCGATTCGTTGGCTATTAGGGTGCCAACAGACTCGACGTTTTCAGCGACCAATTCTAGGCGCACAGGCTCAATTGAGACTAGAGCGGCACCGCCACCTAAGCCAGGGCCACCCGCTTGGCTGGAACCCTGATTAAAATACACCCAAGTGCCGACCGCGATGGCGACCAGCCCCAGGATAAAAGTGCCTATAAAGAGGTTAGTTTTCATTAAATTCGATCAGCTAAGCTATGGCGCAATAATACGGCAATTGGCAAGCTTAACCTTTACGGCAGGTGTTAACTTTGCTTAAGTGATTAGAGCTTACCAGACCGAACTGGTCTTCACTTCAAACCCAGTGTCTGTGCGTAATATTAGATAGACCGCCAGACGTTGTTGTTCGGCTAGTCTAAGCCCCTCTTCCGCCCCCATCGCTAGCAAGGCGGTTGCCCAACCATCGGCCCAGGCGGATGAGTCATGCCGAACGGTCACTGAAGCCAATTCTTGAGGTACTGGATAACCGGTTCGGGCATCGATAATGTGAGAATACCTGACACCCTCATGCATAAAATAATTGCGGTAGTCTCCAGAGGTTGCCAGAGCCTGATTCTCTAGACTCACCTCTTCCTGTATCGCTCCAGACATCAAACCGTCGAGTGGAGACTCAATGCCAACACGCCAGAACTCTCCGTTGCGGTTCAATCCAAGACCACGAATCTCACCGCCTACTTCCACCAGAATGTCGTGGTAACCCAGTGAAGCGAGATACTCCATTGTCAGATCAACCGCATATCCCTTGGCTGTCGCGGACAGGTTTAGGAATAGCTCGTCAACATCCTTACATAGCTCTCCCTCGTTGATACGGAGCTTCTGATAACCAACCATCGCCAGATTCTGCTGAACGGCCTCTCCCTCGGGAATTTGATCAGAACGAAACTCAGCTCCAAAACCCCAGAGCTCAATTAGAGGCTCGAGAGTCGCATCAAATAAACCATCCGAAAGCGCAGATATAGATTGCGACAGCGCGACAACCTCTAGGGTTTCTGGCGAAACAGCCCAACAACCTGATCCAGCCATATTGAATTCTGAGACATCTGATGAGCTGACCCAATTCGACATCTTCGAATCAACATTGTCCAGAACCGCTTGAATTCCAATCTGTAGATCCGACTCTTCAACGCTTTCTTCGCTGATGAGCTTGACCGACCAAGTCGTGCCCATGGTGCCCCCTTGAAAAAGGAATTCATCCGGACCGGATGAACATCCCGATAGCACAATCGCACAAAAAACAGCCCTAAGCTTTATTGCACTGCACATAGCTGGAAACTCACCTAAGTCATCTAAAACAACGTCATTCTATTCTAGTTCTAACCCAGTTTTTCCCGCTGGCCCAAATCGATTTAATTGACGCAGGTCATCTATTCGAAAATTACCAAAAAATTCAAGAATTCTTAACACTGACAGGCATTTGGATCGCAACTGCTTTGCTAGAATGCCGCGCTTTCAAAAGCCCACAAAAACCCACTGGAAATAGCATGATCAAAACAAGGACGAAATTCGTAAAAGCCGCAGTAGCACTATCGGTGCTTCTACAAGCAAGTTTCGCTATTTCTCAAAATTCTCCGGAGGCAGCTGACAAAAACTTTGTCGCTGCCCGCACTGATCAGCCCCCTAGGATAGACGGCGATTTATCCGACCCGGCTTGGGCGAACGCGACCCGTATCGACGACCTTCTGCAATCAAGTCCAATCGAATATCGCGCACCTTCAGAGCGGACCGAAGTCTACGTAATGTACGACGAAGACGCGCTCTACTTTGCGTTTTACGCGCACGATAGCCGACCAGATGAAATCACCGCCAATGTTTTGCAGCAAGGCGCCACAACTCGAAACGAAGATAAGGTTGGAGTGGTAATTGACCCCTTTAACTCTCAACGTGGCGGATACAAATTTGAGCTAAACGCTAATGGTGTGCGGACTGAGTCAATATATATCAACGGCACACGGCCTTCTTTTGACTGGGAAGGCATATGGAACACAGCTGCCAGAATTTTAGATGACGGATGGACTGCAGAACTGGAAATTCCATTCAAGTCTCTTAGTTTTGACCCTAACAACGATACCTGGGGAGTCAATTTCACTCGGAATTTGCAACGCAACCAAGAAAGCATGGCTTGGTATTCCCGCAATGGCGGCGCCAACCCCGCTAACTCAGGAAAGATGTCCGGAATATCTAACCTAACTCAAGGGATTGGCCTAGATGTCGTTCCAGCACTAAGTGGCACTTCCTTTGATGACGAGGTCACCGGCAATAGTGAATCTGAAATTCAGCCCTCGGTAGATATTTTTTACAAAGTGACCCCGCAGATCAATTTGGCGGTCACCCTGAATACCGACTTCTCTGCTACTGAAGCGGACGATAACAATCTGAACAACTCTCGGTTTAGACGGTTTTTTCAGGAGAAGCGTGCTTTTTTCCTGAATGATTTCGACGCCTTCAAATTCGGCCTCGAAGGCCAACGCTTAACCGGAAGCAATTCGGGCAACAACGCTTTGGCATTTTATTCACGTCGAATCGGCTTGGATGATAATGGCACACCAGTTGATATTGTTGGCGGTGTAAAGCTGAGCGGGCAAGCCGGTAATACCGAGTTTGGGGTACTAATGATGCGCCAGGATGAAACTCAAATAGAAGCGGGCGGCGCTGCAGAAACCATAGATGCGACCAACGCCCTTGTCGCCAGAGTTTCTCAATCTATTCTCACTGAATCCAAAATTGGATTGATTTTTACCGATGGCAACCCAGCGGAGAATCAGAGCAACTCTCTATACGGAGCCGACTTCCAGTATCGCGATAGCTCTTTCTATGGCGGTAAAAGTCTTGATGCCGTTCTGGTGTATCAGCAATCCAATGATCCTGATTTTGACGACAATCAAGCTAGCTATAGCGCCGCTGTCAGCATAGGGGCTCAACAAGGCTGGATTGGGGGCGGGCAATATTTTGCCGTTGAAGAAAATTATAGCCCCGGCCTGGGCTTCACCCAGCGCACCAATGCTGAACTGTATTCAGGATCAATCGCGTACAGATGGTTGTTTGAGGATTCAATCTTTGAGTTTGTGCA
>JABJGI010000143.1 GCA_018662305.1 Porticoccaceae bacterium
GGTGACAAGGTTAAGGATATAACCACGCACTGAGTTCGCTGTTTCAAATCGACCTGGAACACTTCTCAAAGCGCTCTCTCTGTTGCGATTGAGCTCTTCATCCGTTGGCGGAGCGGAATCGACATATTGGCCAACTTCAGTGAGAATTTCTTGTAGAGATTCGAGAGTTTTATCTGACTGCACCGGCGCGTAGTAAACCAGCGGCCGCTGGCCTCTGGCATTGGGTAGGTAGCTGTATGCGCCGTAGGCCCAGCCTTTATCTTCACGTAAATTCTGGCTGAGCCGGGCTGAGCCCCCTCCTCCAAGAATATCGTTTGCCATATCGAGCAATTGGGAATCTTTCCAGCCCGAAGGCGGCATTAATTGACCGCCAATAATCATCGACTGAGGTGCACCAGGCTTGTCGAGCAAATAAATCACCCCGGCTTCGGCGGTGGAACCTTCCAACGGGAGATCCTTTTGCCCTAGAGCGACATCAGGGGCACGCCAATCACCAAAAGCACGTTCAAGTTCTGGTTGTATCTCTTCTCTGCTCATCGAGCCCACCACCACCAGAGTGGCGTTATCGGGCCGAATCCATTCATTGTAGAAACGCTCAAGATCCTGGCGTTGAATACTGGCCACAGACTCTTCGGTCCCAGACCCTGTCAAAGGAATGCCATAGGGATGCCCTTCTGGGTAGAGAAGCGGCGGCAAATTTCGAAGGGCCAATTGAAGCGGGTCTGCCTTTTCCCGTGCGATACCAGCTAGGGCTGCAATCCTCACCCGTTCAAGGTCTTCTTCAGGGAAGGTTGGCTGGCGAATAATTTCTGCGTACAACTCCAACGAATCGCGCAGATTGGGAACCAAAGCCGTCAAACTAACCGAGGTGTTGTCTAGTGATGACCCCGCGCCAATTCCGGCGCCAAGTCTTTCAATCAAATCTGAAATCTCTAGCGCATCGTAATTCTCGGTTCCCTCATCGAGCATCGCACCTGTCAGTCCGGCAGTCCCCAGAATTCTGCCTTTGTCTGCCGAATACCCAGCGTCAAAGCGCATCGTCATCCCAACCAAAGGCAATTCACCACGCTCAACGAAGAGCACTGGAAGACCGTTATCTAGCTCGAATCTTTCAAAATCTGGGAAGTCTAGGTCACTCACTTCTCCCAGCTCCGGCAGGCTGGATCTGTCTGCGCCTGTTTCCGCCGCACGATAGCTGGATTGTGGATGGACCTCGAGATTGTAGTCACCGCTGGACAACCAGGTTCGAGCTGCGTCTCTTATCTCTCGGCTGGTAGCAGACTCCCAAAGCGCTAGATCATCTTTATAAGCTGCCGCATCACCAGCATAGGTCTCATAGGTTGCCAGTAGTTGTGCTTTCCCAGAAAAGCCGCCAATGCGCTCAAGGCCGCGAATCATTCCGGAGAAATAAGAGGTCTTCACGCGCTCCAATTCATCCCGGGTGGGGCCATCTTCGAGAAATCGTTCAAGCTCTTCCACCATGGCCGCCTCGACAACGCTGAGTTCAACACCCGCCTTTGCATAGGCTTCCAACTCAAACAAGCCAGCAATTTCTAGAGCAAACTGTCCGCCGGAAACATTGGTGGCAATTTGGTCTTCATATACCAATCTTTTGTAGAGGCGGCTATTTTTACCACCAGCCAGAATTTGGCCGGCAATATCCAAATAGATATTGTCCGCTGTACCGAATTGCGGCGTATTCCAGGCTTTACCAATGCGCGCCTGTGGTACGTCGTCGGTCATCACATCGCGAGTGGATCCTTCACGCTTGGCGATCCAGACATCCGCGCGGCTTACAGGAGGCCCTGGCGGAATATCACCAAAATAGTGATTCACCCTTTCGAAAGCTTCCTCGGGATCAATGTCTCCGGCCAAAACCAAAACGGCATTGTCTGGTCCGTAGTAGGTTTCAAACCAAGTTTTCACATCATCGAGAGAAGCCGCATTCAGGTCGTCAATGGATCCAATTGTCGACCAGCGATACGGATGCCCCTCTGGAAATAATCCGCGAAGCTGCACGTAGCTGGATTCGCCATAGGGTCGATTGTCACCTTGACGCTTTTCGTTCTGCACAACGCCACGCTGGGCATCGAGCTTCTCCTCGGTAATGGCGCCAAGCAAGTGGCCCATGCGGTCAGATTCCAGCCACAGAATGCGATCGAGAGCAGAAACTGGAACATTCTGAAAATAATTGGTGCGATCAAAGAAGGTGGTGCCGTTTCTGTCGGTTCCGCCCATCTCTTCAAGAGTGGTAAACCACTCTTCATCGTGGTTCTCCGACCCGTAGAACATCAGGTGCTCAAACAGATGGGCAAAGCCTGTCTTGCCCTCCACTTCATTTTTGGAACCCACGTGATACCAAACATTCACCGCCACAATGGGCGCTTTATTGTCTTCGTGGACCAGCAGAGTCAGTCCGTTATCCAGAGTAAAGCGGGTAAAGGGGATGTCGATGCTGTCGGCATATTGGGCCTGACCGGCGCCAGATGCCAAGCTCAGTAACAGAGCTAAACACAGATAGAGTTTTGACAGGTATTTCAATTTACTCCCCTTCTTCATTTTCGGATTGCCTGGCTCTAAATCGTTGAACCAGAACAATAATCAATACCAATAGTGCCGCTGGTAAAGCCAGCAGGAGCACCATCAAAAAACTTAACCAGGCGGCGTTCAAAACGTCACCGGTAGGAACACCCCAACCCACCACAGCCATTACTACGAGAGTACCGCCGGCCATTAGACTTGTGGCGATGGGTCGTTTGCGCGTAAACCTACGGAATATCAAAGAAGAAGTCCTGAGTCTTAACTAATCTTAGGTAAGGTAAATCATGTTAGTCACAATACTGATATTGACCAGCATAACGGCTCGCTCGAGCCTGCACTCGAGAAGCAACTGCCAACAACCAGTCTTTGCTGCGATAGCTGCCGGAGTTAAATCCACCGTGACCTTCATGGTATGCCAGATACAGAGAATAGGAATCTGATTGGGAAATACCGCTCAGCTCGCCACTCTTCATGTTGTACCAGCCGATAAAGTCGATGGCGTCATCAAAATCATCTCGATCTCCATTGCGGCCCGTACTTTGTTCGTACCAACGCCAGGTATCGTCCTTGGCTTGAGAATAGCCATAGGAACTGCTCTGACGCCATGGCATGGGGATTCCGAATATCCGCACTCTTGGCGGCCTGGCGTCGTCCACAAAGGAGGACTCCTGATACATGATAGCCATCATCACCGGTATCGAGGCACCCCAGCGGCGCGAGGCATCTCTTGCATCACCGTGCCAACCCCATTTTTGGTCGAAGATATCGCATATATCGTCTGGGTTATCCGGCGGGCCAAAGGCACAGCCGGCAAGCAATAGGCTCGATACAACTGTGACAAGTATCCATTTGATCATTGTGAGTTTTTCTCCAACAAAGCCAGTAAATCCTGTTCAGAAAGAACTTCGATGCCCAATTTTTCTGCCTTGGCGAGTTTAGACCCTGCGCTCGCACCGGCAATCAAGGCCGTGGTTTTGGCCGACACTGATCCAGATACCTTAGCACCCAAGGCCTGCAACTGTGCCCCGGCAACGTCCCGAGTGAAGTGTTCAAGGCTGCCGGTCAGCACGTAGGTATTTCCCGACAATGGCAAATCCCCCGTCGACATCTCAATATCCGGCCAATTCACACCTGCCTGCTGCAGCTCCTCGATTACTGCCAGATTATCTGGATTGTCGAAAAAGCCGCGAAGATGCCCCGCTACGATAGGCCCTACGTCCGGCACGTCCAACAGCGTTTCAATACTAGCCTGGATCAATCCGTCCAGTTTGCCAAAATGATTTGCCAAGGCCAGAGCTGTAGCTTCCCCCACCTCCCGAATACCCAAGGAATATATAAATTTGGCCAGCTGAGTATTCTTGGATTTTTCGATCGCCTGAATCAGATTGTCTGCAGATTTTTCCGCCATCCGCTCTAATCCGGCTAGCTGTTCTGCTTGCAGTTGGTAAATATCCGCCGGCGAATGCAGCATCGGAGGGTCCTGATGAACCATCATCTCGATGAGCTTATCCCCCAGTCCATCTATATCCATGGCTTTGCGCGAGGCAAAATGTTTCAGCGCCTCAATACGTTGGGCAGAACAGACTAAACCGCCTGTGCAACGAGTTACCGCTTCGCCCTCGATCTGTTCAATCTCCGATGCACATACTGGGCATTTATCCGGGAATGAAATCGGTTGTCTGTTTTCCGCTTTGTTGCGGATCCCCACGACCTGTGGAATCACGTCACCGGCACGACGAACGATAATTTCGTCACCAATTTGCACGTCCAGTCGCGCGATCTCATCTCTATTGTGCAAAGTGGCATTGCTCACAGTCACACCGCCAACAAATACCGGCTCGAGTCGAGCTACGGGCGTAATTGCACCA
>JABJGI010000078.1 GCA_018662305.1 Porticoccaceae bacterium
CCAATTCGCTGAAAAGCACGATCCATCTGCCCAAGCCACCCTTCTGACTGGCTGGTTCGTATCTCCGCTAATTCTGCTGGTGATTTATCCGCGGCCAATAACGCAGCTTCTAGATCCTGAGAGTTTTGAATTTGCCCGGCATTGGGCAGCTGATAGTTTTCGGCGATTTCTCGCAAAAAGTTTTGTAGAACGAGCTGGAGTTGATGGGCACAGCTCTCTTGCAATGCAGCTTGACCGAGACGAGAGCTGGTGGCTTCTTCTTGCGAAGATTTCAGGCTTTCTAGCAACCATCTGGCCTTGCCTAGATGACCATTAACCTGGTTGCGAAAAGGGTTGCTCACCTAGTTCTCAATCCAGCAATCAAGCTATTTTCCGCTCTTCTTCTCGACCCATTTATCGCCGACATAGTCGGCTCGCCAGCCAGCGGGTTTGCCGTCCTTCTCGCCACGAACATAGGACTGGCCGACCTTTTTGTCGAAGCGCACAACAACATCAACTCCCTTTGGTGCAACCTGTGGCGCACTCATTAGGTAGGCGTATTTCGGATCGATCTCGTCTTTGTGAGGCAGTATTTCCTTTAACAGCGGCGCCCTGGTTTCCCGGTGTTTGGGATACTGGCTGGCCGCTAGAAAGATTCCACTGGCTCCGTCGCGCAGCAGATAGTGATCATCCACTTTTTCGCACTTCAGTTCCGGCATGGGAACCGGGTCCATTTTGGGAGGAGCGGCTTCTCCGTTTCGCAACAGCTTACGGGTGTTTTTGCATTCCTCGTTGGTGCAACCAAAGTACTTTCCGAAGCGCCCGGTCTTGAGCTGCATTTCACTGCCGCATTTGTCGCATTCCAGGCTCGGCCCGTCGTAACCCTTAATTTTGAAAGTACCCTGCTCTACTTCAAAGCCATCACAATCGGGATTATTACCGCACACATGAAGCTTGCGAGATTCGTCCACCAGAT
Organism: Porticoccaceae bacterium; assembly: GCA_018662305.1. Classification (GTDB taxonomy): domain Bacteria; phylum Pseudomonadota; class Gammaproteobacteria; order Pseudomonadales; family GM7GCV1; genus JABJGI01. The sequence continues at coordinate 956 of JABJGI010000078.1, forward strand.
AACTGTCCATGGCCGTATTGCATATCGGACAGCGGTGTTTGTCCTTCAGCTGACGAGACTCCGCTTCGTCGTCGGCATCGGCCTCTACAGCCTCGTCTCCAGGAGCAAGGTTCATGGTGTTTTTGCAACGCTCTTTTGGCGGCAATGCATAGCCTGAACAGCCCAGAAATACGCCCGTGGTGCCTGTGCGTATGGTCATATGGCGACCACATTTTTCGCAGGGAATATCGGTATCGGTGGCATCATTTGCGCGCATATCCGCATCCGCCACTTCAAGCTGTTTTTCAAAATTCCGATAGAAAGCGCTTAAGGTCGATTTCCACTCAAGATCACCCTGGGCAATTTTATCCAGAGACTCTTCCATACGAGCGGTGAAGGAATAATCCATCAGATCGGAGAAGTTCTCTCCCAGACGTTCGGAAACGATCTCACCAATTTTCTCGGCATAGAAACGGCGTTTATCCAGCCGTACATATCCGCGATCCTGAATGGTTGAAATAATACTGGCATAGGTGGAAGGTCGACCAATGCCACATTTCTCCAGCTCTTTTACCAGAGCTGCTTCGCTGAAACGGGCCGGTGGCTTGGTGAAATGCTGATTGGGATCGAGCTTTTCAAGATTCAATTCCTGGCCGACTTTTAGGTCAGGCAAGCTGCGATCTTCGTCTTTGCTTCCTGCTGGAGGTAGAACCTTTTGGTAACCAGCAAAGGTAATGACGCGGCCATTGATTCGCAGCTTATGTCCCGCTGTTTCAATTTCGACGCGAGTTACTAGGAACTCGGCTGGCACCATTTGGCAGGCAACAAACTGCTGCCAAATCAATTCATAGAGCCGACGAGCATCTGACTCCATATCAATCAGGGTGGCGGCATGTCGGTTAACCTGGCTCGGGCGAATGGCTTCATGGGCCTCTTGTGCGCCTTCCTTGCTGGAATAGCTCTTGGGCTGCTCCGGCAAATACTCGGGACCGTAGTCCTTGGCTATCATGTCACGACACTCGGCCACTGATTCCGCACTCAGGTTAGTGGAGTCGGTTCGCATATAGGTGATATGGCCAGCTTCGTAGAGCCTCTGAGCCAACATCATGGTCTTCTTCACGCCATACCCCATGCGAGTACTGGCCGCTTGTTGCAGGGTTGAGGTAATAAAGGGGGCCGAAGGTTTGGACGTAGAGGGTTTGTCTTCGCGATTACTTATTCGGAAGGGTTGCCCTGAAAGTGCGTTTACAGATAGCTGAGTTCCATCCTTAGATGTGGGACGAAATCTCTTGCCGTCCTTTTGCACCACTTCAAAGTGAAGCGCTTTATCAGAGTTCTCCGGCAGAAGATCTGCATGCAGTGTCCAGTACTCTTCTGGAATAAAGGCGCGGATTTCTTTTTCCCGCTCGACAATGAGCTTTACCGCCACAGACTGCACACGTCCGGCAGATAGGCCGCGAGCGACCTTTTTCCATAACAGAGGCGACACCATAAAGCCGACAACTCGGTCGAGAAAACGACGAGCCTGTTGGGCATCTACGCGATCCTGATTGATTTCGCTGGGCTGTGAAAATGCTTCTTGAATGGCGCGCTGAGTAATCTCGTTAAAGACCACCCGCTTGTATCTGTTGTCTTCACCACCGATAGCTTCGCGCAGATGCCAAGCAATGGCCTCCCCCTCTCTATCCAAATCCGTCGCCAGATAGATAGCGGGCGCATCGGCGGCAGCTTTGCGTAAATCCGACACCACCTTTTCTTTGCCGGGCAAAATTTCGTAGCGCGCCTTCCAATCCTGATCCGGATCGACGCCCATACGGCGAATAAGCTGCTCACGCGCTTTCTTAATCTTGTGTGCTGCTTTCTTTTCTGGAGATAGCTTGCGTGTTTTGGCGGCTTCTTTAGCTCGCTGCGCAGGCGTGGTGGTTGAGGTGGTTCCACCGGTAGGCAGGTCTCTAATATGACCCACACTCGACTTGACCACAAAATCGTCACCCAGATATTTGTTGATTGTTTTCGCTTTAGCTGGTGACTCGACGATTACGAGAGACTTACCCATAAAAATTAATACTTAGGTTGTTAGTTGAACCCCTCAAAGTTTTTCGGGGCATTTGTGCTTTCCTTTTTTATTAATGCATGGACTTTTTTCAGATGTAAAGAAAAATTCCAACTTGCACCAAAACTAGTTCGAACAGGCCTCGCTAAGAGACAGCCGTGAGCCGCTGAATGCTATCCATACTAGAAGCTATCGCCTCCACGCTCGCGCTGTCGCCCTTTTCATCCCAACATACGCCCACATAGGAGTCGCTCGAGATAAGGGCTTCTGCACCTGCTGGCAGGCTTCTAAATATCTCTTCTGCCTGAGAGTCCAAGGCAGAAAAGACGCCATAAGCTCGAATCTTCCCAGTCTCAGGATTTCGAAACACACTGCCCGAACCACCCGCTTTTCCTTCTGGGCGCTGACACAACAGACAGGCCATATCGACGCGGGACAGTTCTTCGGGAAGTTTCATCCTCGAGGCCAAACGAATATCCAGCTGATTCTCAATCGCGAACTGTCGCAACAAAGCGACTTGCTTTTGCCGCGCGCTCGGGCGAACCATCAAAAATGATCCGTAAAGAAAAAGCATCACAGCTATTAAGATGAACCAGGCCAAATTCTTTCCTTTTTGTGACCAATAGTTATTAGGTGCGAGTTTGACTTGCCTCGCGAAAGGCGCACAGAGTAAATTAGCCGTCCACGCAAATCTATAATAAAAAATTGAACCTGAAACTCACCTACCTCCTTGTAGCGACCGCCAGCATTCTTCTTGGCGCAAATCTTCAGGCTCAAAACACCTCAGAAGAAGTTGAGCAACTGCGCGAAAATTTTCTTGATGCCCAGCGCGCAATCAACCGCGGTAATTTTCGAACCGCAGAAGATTTACACGAGCAGCTTATAGAGGCTGATTATGTGCTGGCGCCCTATGTCGAGATGAGCATGCACATCGGCAGCGGATCGCGCGCCGACGATGAGCAAATACTCGCTTTTCTCGAGGAGCATGAAGGCACCTGGCTGGCAGAAAAATTACGCCTTAACTGGCTCAACGTTTTAAAGTCAGACCGCAACTACCAGCTCTACGTTGATCACTTTGTGGAAGATACGGGTAATAAGGTGCAGCAGTGTTTCTACCTTGAGGCTCTCTATCGCCTAGATCGGCAAGAAGAAGCTTTTGAAGGCGCCAAAGAGCTATGGCTCGTGGGTGCGTCTCAGCCGGACCAATGCGACTACATATTTAACCGCTGGCGGCGCTCAAGTTCCTTTAGCGAAGAATATACCTGGCAACGATATATTCTGGCGCGACGAGCCGGTGAGATTAGATTTTCAAACTATCTCACCAGCATTATTAGATCAGACGAGATCGACCTGCGCATTCGCGCCTATCAAACCATTCGCTCCAACCCAGAAGTTCTAGAAAACGTCGATTCCTTTGTGGAAGGCGGGATTGGTTACTCCTCTGTCATTTCCCAGGGACTTCGAAATCTGGCAGCCAAAGATCTCGACGCCGCTTTAGAGCTTTGGCCTCAGTACCGAGACGCGCAGGTAGTAAGCCTGGACGACGCCAGCTACGTTATCGACTCCTTGTTAGAGGAATTGATCGACAGCAATCAGACCGATGAACTCTACCAATTCGCCGTTGACAACCGACCGCTTCTACTGGAAGAAGACTTTGAAGTCTCAGCCTTAAGCGCACTCGAAGCGCTTGACTGGCAGCGGCTTCTGGACTGGCTCGATCTCATGCCGAATCAGCAGCAGGAATCTCTACAGTGGACCTACTGGCGCGCGCGAGCCATGAATCAAATTGGTCTGTCCGGCGCAGAGTTTTATGCTCGTATTGATTCGCGCAGAGACTACTACGGTTTTCTCGCCAGCCTGATTGACGATCAGGAGTTCAACCTTGCCGAGAAGTACCCTGCCCCCTATACCACCCAATATATTCCCAGCGAATATCTGCAGGACTGGCAGCGTGCTGCCGAATTAGAGCGTGTCGAATACTTCAACAATTCTCGTCTGACCTGGTTTCACGCCACAAATCATTTGAGCCATGAAGAGTTGTTGGTTGCATCCCAGTGGGCCGCTAGTAAAAATCTCCATTACCTTTCTGTGCAGGCTACGGTAACTGCCAAAGCCTGGGATTTTCTTGAACTGCGGTTCCCGCTGGCCTACTACGATTCCTACCGCGCCGCCTCCGAGGAAACGGAGTTGCCCCTCAACTGGTTGTACGCCCTTTCTCGTCAGGAAAGCGCCTTCTCGAGAGATATTGCATCTGGTGCCGGTGCAAAGGGCCTAATGCAGCTTATGCCAGCAACAGCGCGGGAAGCTGCAAGGTTGCTGGATATTCGATATCAACAGGATTTACTGGTTGAGCCTGCTTACAACATCAGGTTGGGATCAAATTACCTGCAGCGGGCTTACAACAGGTTCGATGAAAACCCTATCTATGCCTCCGCCGCCTACAACGCCGGTATCGCCCGTGTGAATTCTTGGTTGCGCAATGATCGTGACGAACTGCCTCTGGATGTTTGGGTCGAGACAATCCCCTTTAACGAGACAAAAAATTACGTCAAAAATCTGATGATGTTCTCTGCCATTTATGCCGACAAACTGGGTGAGACCTCCTTACTGGAACAGCTGGATATTGCCCTCTTCTTTGGCGATGAATAGGCATCACCGCTGACTAAAAGATGATCGATATCGGCGTCAATTTAACCAACGGCCAGTTTAAGAATGATCTGGAGCAGGTGTTGGAAGAGTCTTTTGCTTCGGGGCTGAAAGCGATGATTTTGACTGGCACCGATCTCGAATCCAGTATCGAATGCCTGCGGCTCTGCGAGACACACTCCGAAAAATACCCCAACCAGCTCTTTTGCACAGCCGGTGTGCACCCCCATGACGCCAGCAGTTGGACTGCAGAGACAAAAACCGAACTCAGACAGTTATTGGAAAACCCTGCCGTGGTTGCCAGTGGTGAAACCGGTCTCGATTTCAATCGAAACTACAGCAACAAGGAAGAACAGATTTCTGCCTTTGAATACCAAATCGAGCTGGCCGCGGATTCCAGCAAACCCCTCTTTCTGCACGAACGCGACGCCTTTGAAACCCAGTTCGATATGTTGCGCAATTGTCGCGATGACATTCCTCAGGCCGTTGTTCACTGCTTTACCGGCAGCAAAGAGGCTCTCTTCGCTTACCTGGATTTAGATTTCTATATTGGCATTACCGGCTGGATATGTGATGAACGACGCGGAACAGAGCTAGCCGGAATGGTTGCCAACATTCCCTTGGATAGGTTGATGGTGGAAACAGACGCGCCATTTCTTTTGCCGAGAAATATCGATCCCAAACCTGTCTCTTTAGGAGGAAAGTCAAAAGGAAAGTCGCGACGCAACGAACCGAGATACTTGAGTTGGGTGATCAAAAAAATTGCTGAGTGCTATGGGATGAGCGAGGAAGAGATTGCTCAGGCGACCACTTCAAATGCGCAGGAGTTTTTTCAACTCCCCAATCTAAACGCCTAAATCTATAGATACTCAGCCAACTGCTGCTGATCAAAGGGCCAGAAGAGCTCCTGCTCAAGATCCTTGCGATGCAAAACGGGAATCTTAAGGCCATAGAGTTTTTTCAGTTCTAGGCTAGTGGTGATATCTACCTTTTCTAGATCAGACGCCCCAACACCTGCGGCATAAATCAAATCTTCTGCCTTCTTGCAGAGGCTACAACTTGGACCGGTGTAAAGGACATATCGAACGGACATCTTTTAATCGGAGTGCCGAATTAGATAGCATTGATGGATGCGGCTATTGCGTTGGAAGTCTGGGTCCAGCGAAGCAGTAGTAAAGTCTTCAATCTGGTACTTCTCCGAAACCGCTGGATCGAGTTTAAAACGGCGCAAATTATTGGAAAATATCAGCACACCACCTGGAGCCAGTCGTTTCATGGCACCATCAATCAACTCCAGCTGATCGCGCTGAATATCCAGAGTTCCCTCCATCTTTTTGGAGTTGGAAAAGGTAGGCGGGTCCAGAAGAATCAAATCAAATAGTCCTTCTTCACCCACATCCTGCTTTAACCAGGCGATACAGTCGGCGCGCTTGGTTTGGTGTTTCCAGACATCGGCATCATTCAACCGATAATTTCGTCGAGCCCAATCCAGATAGGTGTTGGACATATCTAAACTGAGAGATTCTGACGCACCTCCACGAATAGCGTGCAAACTAGGCACGGCGGTATAGCAAAACAAGTTCAGGAATTTCTTGTCCTTAGCCTGTTCCCCAATCCACTTTCTAATCGGCCTGTGATCCAGAAACAATCCGGTATCCAAATATCCCTCAAAGTTCACCAACAGCTGAACCGGTCCTTCATAAACGCGGTGTTCGATTGAACTGCCTTCATCCGAACGTTCGTATTGAGCACTGCCTTTTTGGCGCTGCCGGGTTTTGCGAATCAGCTGGTCCTCATCGCAATCAAAAGCAAGCTGCACGCCAGTACAGAGCTCGTTAAATCGATGCTTGGCTTTACCCTCTTCAATTTCTGCTGGCGCAGCGTATTCCTGAATAACAAAGATCTGTTTCAAATCCTCATTCGGATCCCGGACGGTGTAGATATCTACTGCAGCAGAATATTCGGGAATATCTGCATCATAGACACGGTAATTCTCCACACCCGAACGATTCAGCCATGACTTGAGTCGCGCTCGATTCTTACGAATTCGCGCGGCTACCATTTTGGCTCCCTCAGATGGGGTTTTTACAGTGTTGGTGGTCAGCTCGACGCCAGGTTCAATATCAAAGAGGTAAAACAGACAATCGAGTTTTCCGTTTTGCACCTGGTAGTGTTTGTGGCTGTGCATGCCAAGACTTCTACCGAAGTCTGCTGAGGGCGCCAGTACTCCAGCTTTCCAGCCGACAAACTGGTTGCGCAACTGCTGTCCCAAATCGCGATACAGAGCCTCTGCCCGCTCCTTGCCACCCAGCCGCTCACCGTAAGGTGGGTTGGAAATAACCAATCCAGAACCTTCGCTATCGTTACTCAGGTCTCGTACGTCAGAAGTCTGGAATTGCACAAACTCCTGAATTCCAGCCGCAGAAGCATTGTCTCTCGCAACTTTGAGAACCCGGGTATCGATATCCATGCCGGTTATCTTTCCAGAATAGCTTTCTCGTCCTACATCAAATCGCTGTTGAGCTTCCTCTCGAAGTTTCTTCCAGATTTTCTCATCGTGACGAGGCCATTTTTCAAAACCCCAGCTTTGTCGCTTTAGGCCTGGGGCACGATCGGTGGCCATCAGCACGGCTTCAATTGCTATGGTTCCGCTGCCACACATGGGGTCAACAAGGCTGCCCTGGGCGGCGGAAACCTCTGGCCAACTGGCTCGCATAAGAAGTGAGGCCGCTAAAGATTCGCGCAGGGGCGCTATCCCCTGCCGGGATCGATAACCCCGTCGATGCAGCCCTTCTCCTGTCAGATCAAGGGCAATGGAAATAGCTTTATTTGCCAAACGCACCGAAAGAACGATGTCTGGATCATGATTGTCCAGCGAAGGTTCTGCCAAGCCAGCATCCCGGAACCAGTCAACGATCGCATCCTTAAGCTTTAATGCGCCAAATCTGGTATCACGAATCTGACCATTTGTACCGCTGAAATCTATCTTCATGCGGCAGCCTGCGGGCAGATGCTGCGACCAATCAAATATCACCGAACGATCGTAGAGGCCGTCAGTGGTTGCCTCCGTTTCTATCAGGGGTAGTAGAACCCGGCTTCCTACCCGGCTCCAGAGAGATGCTCGATAAGCGTCTTCCAGAGCGCTTCCAGAGTCATCGCCAAACCAGACGCCAGCGCCCGTGGGTTTAATTTCCTTAGCGCCAAAACTCTTCAGCTCCGACTCTACTAGAGGTTCCAGACCACGGGCACAGGAAAGAAAGAATTGCATTTTGAATGAACCGGTGGAGTCGGGATTTAGATCGCGCGAGCGATCTCGGAAATCATGGCGGGGCCACGATAAATAAAACCGGTATAGATCTGAACCAAATCCGCCCCGGCATCAATCTTTTCTTGGGCGTGCTCTGCAGTTTCGATACCGCCTACGCCAATGATGGGTATTTCACCTTTGAGGTGTTCACGTAACTGTCGAATAACCGCAGTGGATTGTTCTCGCACCGGCGCTCCGCTTAAACCGCCCTGCTCATCCCCATACTGCATACCTGCGACAGCTTCTCTCTCCAAGGTTGTATTGGTGGCGATAACGCCATCAATGCCATTACTAACAAGAGTATCGGCAATATGACGTATCTGATCAGAGTCGAGATCAGGCGCGATTTTTACCAACAAGGGAACGGCGCTATCGGTTTCCTCATTCAAAGTTCTTACTTCAGCTACTAAGGTGCGGCAAAGTTCTGCTAGTTCATCTGTTCTTTGTAGTTCACGCAAGCCAGGCGTATTGGGTGAAGAAATATTGACCGTTAGATAGTCGGCAGCTTCGTGGGCCAGTTGCACACAAGCCAAATAATCTTCAGTGGCATTTTCCAGTGGGGTATCAAAATTTTTGCCGATATTGATCCCTAAAATACCCTCATATCGGGAAGCTAGGGCACCTCTCACCAAATGCTCGACGCCCTGATTGTTAAACCCCATCCGATTAATAACGGCCCGTGCTTCCGGCAAGCGGAAAAGTCGCGGTTTTGGGTTGCCTGGCTGCGGTCTGGGAGTAATTGTGCCTATTTCGATAAATCCAAAACCCAGAGACCCCAATGCGTCTATATGATCACCATTTTTGTCCAGCCCAGCGGCTAGGCCTACCCGGTTGGAGAATTTCAGCCCCATCAGCTCCACAGGCTTCTCAACGGAGGGATAGAGGAGTTTAGATAAACCCAATTTGCTAGCAATCTCCAAAGAAGCCATAGATACAGAATGGGCTGCTTCGGGATTTAGAGAAAATAGAAGTGGGCGAATCAGTGGGTACATTTGCGACCAGATAGAGTGGCTTTGATAGTGGCTTTGATCAGGCCGCGTAGCTTACTGAACTTATCGCCCCTTCACCATGTCTATTAGGACGGAAAAAGCATATCTGAGCGAGCATGACGGACAGATGCAATGTAGTATTGCCGACCGAATAGCTTAGTTTGTGTGATTCTCAAGCGAGAGTCGAAGGGTGCTCATTAACGAAGTGTAAAGCTGTGAAAATACGGTCTTGAATTTTTTTCACACTGCCCTATCTTTCGAAAAAATCCACCGCAAATTTGTACAAGTATCTCAAATGGGAGACCACTGGTTTTGATAGAAGAATTTAAAAAACTCGAAAGTTGGATGTCCAGCCAAATTGTCGGTCAGCAACATCTGGTAAATCGGCTTCTCGTCGCCCTCCTGGCGGACGGACACCTCCTGGTAGAGGGTGCACCCGGCCTTGCCAAAACTAAAGCCGTAAAGACCTTGGCGGACGGCGTTGAAGGGGAGTTCCAGCGAATTCAATTTACGCCGGACTTGCTACCCACCGACATTACCGGCACTGAGATATTCAGGCCTCAGAACGGCACCTTTGAATTTCAACCCGGGCCAATATTTCACAGCCTGGTATTAGCGGACGAAATTAACCGGGCTCCAGCGAAAGTGCAGGCAGCTCTCCTTGAGGCCATGGCCGAACGCCAAGTAAGTGTTGGGCGTGAGACATACAAACTGCCAGAAATCTTTATGGTGATGGCTACCCAAAACCCAATCGAGCAGGAAGGCACCTACCCTCTTCCGGAAGCCCAGCTCGACCGATTCCTCATGCATGTGAGCATCGGCTATCCAGATCACGGCTCAGAGAAACAGATTCTTTCACTGGCTCGCGGCGAAGCGCTGGCCAATCAAGCGCCTGCTCCGGATTCTGAAATTACCCAAGCTGCCATTATTCAGGCTCGCAAAGAGGTTCTGCAGGTACATATGGCGGAATCCGTTGAGGAATATTTGGTGCAATTGGTATTGGCCACCCGCCAGCCCGAAAAATACAACGACAAACTCAGCGGCTGGCTGGAATACGGCGCGAGCCCAAGGGCAACTATCGCTCTGGACCGATGTGCACGTGCCAGCGCCTGGCTCGCCGGCCGCGATTTTGTATCGCCAGATGATGTGCAATCCGTTGCGCACGACTGTATGCGTCACCGTTTAATTCTCAGCTATGAAGCTGAAGCTGAAGGCGTTACTTCTGATGCAGTGATTGATGAGCTAATCCGTCAGGTTGCTGTGGGCTAGCAGAATGTTTCGACGCAATACCGCGGATGCTCAGGAAGCAAACTCATACGGTTGCTATACCGATATGAGTCGACTGCTTGGTGCAAGGCAACTCGCCAAGGACATCGATCTGTTTTCCCGGTCACCTGCACGTGCGCAAATGCAGGGCGAATCCCGCTCGCGCTTTCGCGGACGCGGCATGGAGTTTGAAGAGGCTCGCCTGTACGCCCCGGGCGATGATGTGCGTACTATCGACTGGCGTGTAACTGCTCGCACTGGCACGCCCCATACCAAAGTATTCCGCGAAGAAAGAGAACGTCCGGTTCACATCTTGGTGGATCAGCGTAGCAATATGTATTTTGGCTCGCAGAAGCTGTTTAAATCAGTTTTTGCCGCTGAAGTTGCCGCAATTTTGGCCTGGGCAGCACTCGAAGGGAGCGATCGTATCGGCGGCCAAATCGTCGGAGACAATAGAGAAACCGACTTTCGCGCTAAGCGCTCAAAGCATTCCGTATTGAGCTTTATTCGGGAATTGCATCAGTTTAATCATGAGCTACCGGCAAAAGCCTCAGATACCGAAACCAAGACTGACATGGCTTATATGCTCAGCGAATGCGAGCGACTTGTTCGCCCCGGCACCGCCGTCTTTGTGATCAGTGATTTTCTCGATTTCAACGAAGATGCTCAACGCTCGCTGAGCATGATTGGCAGGCACGCGGATTTGACCCTGATTCGAGTTCTAGATCCCCTTGAGATAGAAATACCCCCCGTTGGCCGTACTCGGCTAACCGATGGCAACCAAGAGGCTGAGGTCGTGCTGGACGGCCGCACCCTGAAAAAACTTCAGTCGCAACTTAAGCGACAAAATGAGCTACTCCTCAATGCTGCCAACTTAGCCAGAGCCGGCTTGGTATCGGCAACCACTGAAGATATTCCTCTGGCCTTGTTGAGAAAACATTACCCACGATGAATCCAGAAGATCTATTAGCTCAACTTCGCAATCTCGATACACCAGCAGAGTTAAGCTGGTGGCCGCCGGCGCTGGGCTGGTGGATTCTGGCGAGCCTTGTTCTGGCAGGTATTATCGGTTTTATCTGGATGACCATTCGTGACTATCGCAACGGCGCCGCTGCTCGAGATGCCAAAGTCTCTATAGAGCAGGCACATGATGCCTATCTGGATCGCGAGCCATCAGCTGCTTCTCGCGCAACATTCCTGCAGGAAGTGAACGCTATTCTCAAACGCTTGGCGGCCCGATACCAAGGCTCAGAAGAAGTTGCCGGTTTGACCGGAATGGCTTGGCGCAGTTATTTAGCCGAGGTAGCGACCGAATTAAACGCCACAGAATTGGAACCCTTTGTCTCGGCGATTTATGAGGCTCAACCTCAAATTGACGTCGATGAAGTGATGTTCTCCTTGGATATTTTGGTGGATCAAATCAGGAGGGCTAGTCGTGCTTGAATGGCTATGGCCTCTCTCCTTCCTGCTTCTGCCCCTGCCGGCATTAATCTGGCTTATTGACCATAGAGGCAGTTCGTCAAAACCCGCCTTGCGCTACCCGCTGTTCCAGCAATTAGTGAGAGCACAAAATCAGAGCGTGGTAAAAAACAGTCGTCGCTGGCTGCGCGTGCTTTGCGCCAGTTTAATCTGGTGCGCTTTGGTTGCCGGACTAGCTCGCCCAACCTGGATTGGAGAGCCAGTTCCTGTTCCCCAGGCCGGAAGGGATTTACTTCTCGCGGTCGATATTTCTCAAAGCATGCGTGAGAACGACATGCAGGTTCGCGGCAGCTACGTTTCACGAGTTGAAGCCGTTAAAGCAGTAGTGAGTGACTTTGTGCAACGACGCGAAGGTGACCGGCTCGGGCTAATTCTCTTTGGTCAGCAGGGATATCTGCAAACACCCCTTACCTTTGACCGCGATACCGTAGAAACTCAGTTGCTGGAAGCTCAGCCCGGCTTTGCCGGCAATGCCACAGCCATTGGTGATGCCATTGGATTGGCGGTAAAACGCCTGCGGGACCGCCCGACCGAAAGTCGAGTAGTTATTCTGCTTACAGACGGCGCCAATACAGCGGGCACCAATCCGGTTGATGGCGCCAACGTCGCCGCGGAAGCCGGTATTCGCATTCACACCGTCGGCGTGGGTGCAGACAGCAAGGTTGTGAGCGGTTTTTTTGGTCAGCAACGACAGGTAAACCCTTCCGCGGATCTGGATGAAGCAACTCTGGTCTCAATAGCGGAAATTACAGGAGGGCAGTACTTCCGCGCTCGTGACCCAGAAGAATTACAGAATATCTATCGGTTAATCGACCAACTGGAACCTGTGCCTGAAGACGTCACTTTTAGACCTCAAAAAAGCCTATTCCACTGGCCCTTAAGCGGCGCGATTGGACTATCGATTTTGTGGGCTCTACTGGCTGTTTTTAGTAGCTGGTCTCTTGCTCTGAGGACTCGGTTTTCATGACTGAAATCATGAGCCAATTCCACTTCCTGCGGCCAGAATTTCTGTTGCTAATCCCCTGCGTGTTGATATTGGCAATACTCGTCAGCCAAGCAGGAACCTCGACCAGCTGGTCGCAATATATTGCTGTTTCCAAACTGAAGATGCTGGTTCGTGGAGAGAGCACCCGACGCTGGAAAAACCCTCTACTGTTTTCACTGGCCGGACTTATCTGTTGCCTCGCTTTGGCGGGGCCAAGCTGGGAAACCCGACCGGTTCCCACCATGGAAAATGCGTCTCCGCTGGTGGTACTGCTCGACCTCTCCCCTTCAATGCTAGCGCAGGATATTCAGCCTGATCGCCTGATCCGTGCCCGCCTAAAAATTACCGATTTGCTGCGTCTGAGAGAGGATGGGCAAACCGCTCTAATCGCCTACTCCGGAAGTGCTCATCGGGTCAGTCCTCTTACCGACGACGCCGACACAATTGAAGCCTTGCTACCGGCACTGCACCCCGGGGTAATGCCACAGACAGGAAGCAATATCGAAGCGGCGATTGAGTTGAGCATGGAACTTCTCCAATCCAGCGGATATCAAAATCAGGGGCATCTACTGGTGGTTACAGACGGCATCGAGCCGGATGCACAAAAAAACATTTATGACACTCTCCCCGCTGGTATTCAGCTTTCTATATTGGGAGTCGGCACCGTCGAGGGGGCCCCTATTCCTTTGGGCGGAGGTAATTTTTATCGAGACAGTCGCGGGGAAATCGTTCTGGCTCGACTAAATCGAAATGAACTTCAGATACTCGCAGGCAGATCTGCGGGACGATATATCGAACTGCAACCAGACGATTCCGATCTCGCCTATCTTCTTGATCACATAGAGAGTCCCAGTACAGACCCCTTGGCAGCAGAGATCGAAACAACATACGACAGCTGGCACGACGCCGGCTATTGGTTGATCATCTTGCTTATTCCTTTAGCCCTAATGACCTTTCGCCGAAATTACCTTTTGTCTGTCGTTTTGGTACTTTTTGTTTCTTTGCCATCGGAACACGCCGAAGCCGGGATTTGGGATGATCTCTGGTATACAAAGGACCAACAGGCACAGCGAGCTCTGGAAGAAGGTGATGCTGTCACTGCCGCTGAGTTATTTGAGGCGACTGACTGGAGAGGCTATGCCTCATACCAAGCAGAGGAGTTTGAAGCAGCAGTAGAAGAGTTGCAGGGATCTGAAGCCACATCCCTATATAACCTTGGTACTAGCCAAGCCCGCGCTGGATTGCTTGAGGAAGCTCTTGAGAACTTGAATCAGTTTGTTGAGACAAACCCTGATCACGAAAATGGCCGCTTTAATCGAGACCTCGTTGAGCAGCTTCTACAGCAGCAGGAGCAGCAAGAACAAGAACAGCAGAATCAGCAGAGCTCAGATCAGAATCAGGATGGAGAGAATCAGCAGAGCGAAGAGCCTTCAGCCGATCAACAAGAGCAACAGGCTGAAAACTCTGAAGGCGAGCAGCAAGAACAAAGTGAATCTGATCAGCAGCAACAAGCTAGTCAAGAGCCTTCAGCGGATCAAGAGCCCTCAGCTAATCAAGAGCAACAGCAAGCCTCTCAAAACGAGGAAGAGGAAGGCGACGAAGAGACAGAGCAGCAATCAGCTTCCGCAGAAGAGTCTGAACAGCAGGAGGGTGAAGAATCCGAACAGATGGCGGCTATGGCTGAGATATCAGAAGAGGACCTCTCGGATGCGAGCGAGCAGTGGTTGCGAGGGATTCCCGATGACCCCAGCGGTCTGCTGAGACGAAAATTTGAATACGAATCACAGCTGTACAGACAGCAAAGTAGATTTATTCCACAAACACCCGGACAAAATGAGGAACCGAGATACTAGTGAAAACTGCATTCAAAACCGGCATTTTTTTACTTTGGTTGACGAGCTATTCTGCTTGGGCAGACAACCTTGTCGCGACTGCCGATCGAACTCGTATCAGCATCAACGAAACGCTTAACCTCACACTCTCATACGACGACCAGGTAGATTCTCGTCAAATCGACTTTTCTGCTTTGCAGCAAGATTTCGAAATCCTCAATAACTCGACTTCCTCTCAAGTCAGCATTATCAACGGCCGACAGGATGTCTCAACTACCTGGAATTTGGTTCTGCTTCCAAGAAGGGTCGGCGCAGCCATCATTCCAAGCTTTCAGATTGAGGGTAATTTCAGTGAGGCGGTATCCATTGAGGTGAGCGAAGCTGCTGCAGCGGGCGCGAGAAGCCAGCCCATTAGCGTTGAGCTCATGGTGAACAAGGATTCCATCGCCGTCATGGAGCAACTATTGATCACTGTTCGGCTCATAGCCTCTTCTCAGGTCAGCAACTTGTCTGGCGACAGTCTGAGCATTGAAGGGGCTGAAACTACTCTGCTCAATCAATCCCAATTTTCTGAGGTGGTTAACGGTGCCACCTGGCAAATAAACGAATGGACCTATGCCGTATTTGCCAACGAAGCCACAACACTAGAGATTCCCGGCCAGCTGTTCAGCGGGATAATTGGCTCAACAACACGCAGCATATTTGATTCCTTTGGCGGCAGAGGTCAGCGCACCCTGGCTAGAAGCCCTGAGGCTAGCGTTGAGGTCACTGCTGCACCCATAGGGCAGTATTGGTTCCCAGCCAGCGAAGTGCGGATAGAAGAGGATTGGCCTGACGCTAGCGCTGCTAGTGACTATCGAGTAGGAGAACCCATTACTCGCAATATCTCTATCGTCGCCTTTGGACAAAAACCAGAAACCATTCCTCCCCTGCCTGAAATAGCGGATGAAAGTTTCAAGATATATGCAGATCAACCAGAATTAATCAGCCAGACCACGGCAGAACACCTAGCTGGTGTTCGAAGCGAATCTGCCGCCATTGTGCCAACACGCGCAGGTGAACTGAGGTTGCCGGAAATTCGTATTCCCTGGTGGGATGTCGAGGAAATGCTTTGGAAGGAGGCTGTTTTACCCTCCCAGACTCTCAATATTCTTGAAGCTGAATCTAGCGCCTCATTGGCTCCACCGGAAAATTTTACTCCGGCGACTGTTGATGTAACCCCAGTCCAAGGCGAAGCTGACTCATCGGTCTCTCTCTGGATCTGGACTACTGCCGCCTTCGCCCTGCTATCCTTGGTTTTAGCCCTACTTCTCGTACGTCGGCCCAAGCAAGAAGTTGCCGTTGAAAACCGCGAGCCCAACAACTCCGGTGAGCAAAAAGCCTGGTCTGCTTTAACTCGAAAACTTAAATCTGGCACTGCCAAAGAAAAACGAACCGCCCTGGAACACTGGTGTCGCAAAGCCTGGCCAGACAGCTCGAAGCCACCTATGCAGCTTCTGGCTAGCATGCTTAGCGCAGAGGCGGCTGAAGAACTTTCCGAATTGGAACAATCCATCTACGGAGCTTCAGGTTCCGAAGCTTCGCAACAGGATCATTTGCTGTCTGATTTAAAACAGCTACGCAAAAACAAAGATGCCAAGAGCGAAGCAGGTTCCGCCCTTCCACCCTTAAATCCCATATAGCGACGCAGGAATTTTGAACTTTGGCGCAATTGGGTATTAATTTGAGTGCAACGGACTTGAATTAGTCCACATTGGCATCAATACTGAATTCAAGTATTTGGTAATTCACAGGAGAGACCAATAATGTCTGATTACAACCTAGCCAGCCAAACCGCCACTGCCTCC
>JABJGI010000144.1 GCA_018662305.1 Porticoccaceae bacterium
AGTGAGCATCTGGTCGAAATGCGCTTTTTTGTTGGTGTAGTTCTCAGAATCACTCATTTCGATTTTGCATAGTTAATGGTGCAGAAATTATAGGCCAAGCGAGGCTATCGAGAAGGAAATGTGAAAACTCGGTGCAATATCGCTTACTTTAGATCCATCTTGTGAACTTGAACTCCTGATTAGGTCAAATTTAGCAACAGGCATTTACCAGCAGGAAATCTGATGAACAGGAAATACAGATTCAATTTAATCGTTACTTCTATTCTAGGCTTGGGTTTAGCCGTGATGGCCCTGGACAGTTTTGCACAGGGGCCGAATCGGAATTCCGATCGCGGTCATCAGGAGCGCCAGGTACTGTCGAGCCGCATAAGCCACCCTGGCATAGGCCAGCGAGTGAGCGTGATACCAAATAGTCACCAAGTGGTTCGCGTGGGTCCTCAGAATTACCACTACTACAATGGCTCATTCTATCGCCGTGCTAATCAGGGAGGCTACGTTGTTGTAAGTGCGCCACTAAATGCTCGGGTAGGCAGTATTCCGCGTGGAGCTATAAGTTTTGGCATCGGTTCACGCCGATTCTACTACGCCAACTTCACCTATTACCTTTGGGACCAGGATCGACGAGATTACATTGTGGTAGAAGAACCAGAGGGCGCTGAGACAGAGGTCGTTTCTGCCAGCGAGTCCAGTGGTGAACTCTTTGTTTATCCATCGGAAGGTCAATCAGATGAGCAGCGAGACAAAGATCGATATGAATGTTATCTGTGGGCTTCTGATCAGACAGGTTTCGATCCAATCGAGTCAAATCAAAATGCCGAATTGGCCTCGAATTATCGTCGTGCAATGTCCGCTTGCCTTGTGGGACGCGGTTATACGGTGAATTAGGAGTGTGAATATGAAAAGCCAGCTTAAAACCGGGAACTACGCGAACCTTCTTTGCCTCGCATTGAGTCTTGCTCTTGGGACGGCAGCTTACTCTCAGGATCTCTATGTGTACCCAGCTGAGGGTCAAAGCGATGAACAACTGTCCTCTGATAGGTATGCCTGTCACCGTTGGGCGGCGGATGAAAGCGGATACGATCCATCATTACTCGGCGAAGAGGTGCCAGCCACTGTGCGGGTTCCCATTCCCGAAAATGAAGCCGAGGGCGCGACTGAAAAAGGTGCGCTGGTCGGCGCTGTAGCAGGAGCTGCTATTGGTTCGCAGGATGCTAATGCGGGTCAGGGAGCCGTAGTGGGGGCTATAATCGGTTCGATGATCGGCGGAGTTGCTGAGGAAGAAGGCCGTCGTGATGCGAGAAGTGAGGCCGAAGCGGAAGCCGCAGAAATTAGTCGGACTCGAGCAGAAAAGGCCTTAAGGCAAGCCAACTACCGACGCGCTCTAACTGCTTGTCTGGAAGGTCGAGGGTATACAGTTAAGTAAAACGGCAGCGAAGGAGAGCTCTAGCGAATCAATATATCTCAATTTAAGAGGAGAGGGGCGAAAGCCCCTTTTTTAGTGCGTCGAGTCAAAGCGAAATAGATGAATTTTTGGTATCTGAGCCGCACTATCTGTGGGGACAGCGTAGAATAAATCCTCGATGTATTAAAACCTTCCTAAATAATCACCCTCCTAGAATCCTATGCAAGAGTCCGTTGTAGACAAGAGTGAGTCTCTAATTACTGAAGTAGCCTCAGATATCGCCAACTTTTTTCGATTGGAGACTGCCGGCGGCATAGTTTTGATGGCGGCAGCTGTTCTTGCCATTTTAATGGCCAACTCGCCGCTCAATGTTTACTACACCTTGTTGATTTCGACTCCCGTTGAGATTCGAATTGGGTCTTTGGAGATTGCTAAGCCTCTGCTGCTCTGGATAAACGATGGCCTAATGGCCTTGTTTTTCTTTTTAGTAGGGTTGGAGCTCAAGCGCGAAGTCGTGGAGGGTGAACTTTCCAACCGAAAAAACATTGTTCTGCCCGGAATAGGCGCGATTGGTGGAATGCTCATTCCCGCCCTCATTTATGTGTGGTTTAACCTGAATGACCCCATTGCACTTCAGGGTTGGGCGATTCCAGCAGCAACGGATATTGCCTTTGCGCTCGGAATCCTAAGTTTGCTCGGTTCAAGGGTGCCCTTAAGTGCGAAGGTATTTCTCACTTCCTTGGCTATTTTTGACGATGTGGGCGCGATCTTGATTATCGCTTTCTTTTACACCTCTAATATCTCTCTGACTGCCTTGTTGATAGTTGCCCTTTGCATACCTCTTCTCGCTCTGTTCAATAAAAAGGGAGTGGAATCTCGCAGTGTCTATCTATTTGTTGGCCTAGTGATGTGGGTGGCGATGCTGAAATCAGGCGTACATGCCACTTTAACTGGCGTGATCTTGGCGTGTTTTATTCCAATTCGATCAAAGAGCGATGCAGGGTACTCTCCGTTAAAAAGCTTGGAGCATGACTTACACGCACTGGTTGCCTTCTTTGTCCTGCCGGTTTTTGCCTTTGCGAATGCTGGACTAAATCTTTCTGGAGTAGGTATTGAACAGCTGATGCATGGCGTGCCTGCTGGCATCGCCTTTGGACTATTCGTTGGCAAGCAAATCGGGATTTTTGGTCTTTGCTTTTTGGCAATTCGATTCGGGTTGTGCCGAATGCCACTGGGTATGAACTGGGGAGCTCTATACGGAACTGCATTGCTTTGCGGTGTCGGCTTCACCATGAGCCTGTTTATCGGAGGCCTCGCTTTTGAGGAGACTGGTGTGAACCTTGTTTTTGACGAGCGTCTGGGCATATTAGTTGGTTCTCTCTTGTCTGGAGTTGCTGGATATTTGGTGTTGAGAATTAGCCTCAAGCCCGAGGAAGCTACCAGTATTGCCTAATTGGAATGACGCAACTCACTACAAATCAAGTGCTCAATCAACTTAAGTCTGAACTGGAAAGGGCTTTGGAAGATGCTAGCCAGAGTGCGGCTACAGTGCAGCTGGATCAGAATGCCGTAGGGAGATTGTCTCGTATGGATGCTATGCAACAACAGAATATGGCATTGGCAAACCAACGGAGTATCTCAACGCGTTTAGCAAAAACGCATAAAGCGCTTGTCGCTCTTGAGGCGGGAGACTATGGATTTTGCGAAGAATGTGGCGAGGAAATAAATTCCGGCCGGCTCGAGTTATACCCCGAAACCGACCTTTGTCTTAGCTGTCAATCGAACAAAGAATAAGAGCAGAAGCGGCAGGCTCTTTAGGTCTCGTCGTCAACTGGGTTACTGAGAGTGCCTAGTCCATCAATAGAAACTGCTATACGATCGCCAGCCTTCATCCAAACAGGTGGCTTCCGAGCGTAACCCACGCCCGCTGGTGTTCCGGTTACGACCACGTCCCCCGGCTCAAGGGTCATGCATTCGCTAAGGATTCTAACAAGTGTCCGCACTGGAAATACCAGATCGTCGATGGACGCATCTTGCATTACTTCTCCATTGAGTTCGGTTTTAAGCCGAAGCCCCGCCAAGCCTTCGGGTAGCTCGTCAGAGGTAACTAACTCTGGCCCGAACGCTCCTGTAGCGTCAAAGTTCTTTCCGATGGTCCACTGTGATGAGAAGCGCTGATAGTCGCGCAAAGTTGCGTCATTAAATAGGCTGTAGCCGGCAATATAGTCCAACGCATTTTCTTCACTTGCGTGACGACAGGTTTTCCCCACCACAAATACAAACTCGCCTTCGTAATCGAGCTTGTCTGAGCACTTCGGTCTGATGATGGATTCCCCGTGCCCGAGCAGAGAAGTCTTGCCCCGGTAAAAAATTTCAGGATAGGAGGGCACTTCGGCGCCACCCTCTGCAGCGTGAGCCGCATAGTTCCGTCCGATACAGATGATCTTTCCGGGTTCGGGAATTAGCGGAATATACTCAATGTCTTCTACCGGAATAGTCTCACCCTGGTAGTTAGATGCTTTTCCCTCGACTTCTTTTAGAGCACGCTCTTCAAGCAACCCTCGAATACTCTGAGGCAGCTGCGGCGCAATTGCTGAGAGCGGGATGATCTGGTCGTCGCGGCGAACGCCTACCTGATCTTGGTGATCGTAGTTATAACTCACGAGTCTCATAATTAATCTTCCTGTCCGGCTTTGGCTACTGCATCAACCAGCACAAAGGCGATTAAACAGCTCTCTGATCCCTGATTGGACCATGCATGGTTAGTGCCTCTTTGAACGCAAACATCGCCCGCTTTCAATAGAACCTCTGAGTCGTCGAGAAGCATGACAATTTCACCGCTGAGTATTACGGCGTAATCAACTGAGTCGGTGCGGTGCATAAAAGGGTGTCGGGCATCTTCAACAATATTGGCGTCGGCGCCCATCTCGGCAAAAGCGGCTTTGCCATCCAGTGTTTTAAGTACTTCCGGATCTTCCGGCTCAAACTCGACAACGCGAAACACGCTGCCGCCCTTTGGTGGGTGCAGAATAAATGGGCCGCCCAAAGTTTCTTCGGCGCCGTCATACTCGGCGGGTGTGGTTTCACATTTCCAGAAGTTGGTGAGTGTGACTCCCGGTCTATTGGGTCGCTGAAGAATATCGGTTGCAGTGCTATCAGATACGCAGATTGCACGGCCATTTTCATCGTGGCCTGTAACGACCCGGCGAAAAGATTTTGCCATTATTGTCCCCTTGGAAGGCTTGTGTGCTGTAGGCCGCGAGGGCCGCTGAGATGGCAAATTGTAACAATGCAGACGATCCATTAGTATGGCCTGCGAGCTGTTTTTTGGCTTGATCCCGGGTGAATATCTGTTCGCTCGGGAAGCAGCGATGGGGTAGCTGCAAATTAGGGGTGTCCAATTTCTAGATCAATTTTCTTGAAGATGAATTTGTCTGATGCGCACAGACGGCTTCTGCTTGTTTGTGGCGTTCTGCTATTGGGTTGTCAGCCCAATACCGAAAGAGCTACAGAGTTGCATTTGGGCACAGCTTCACTAGGAGGCGCTTTCTATCCGGTCGGTCAGAGTGCTTCTAATCTGGTGACAAAATATGCTGAGGGATTGTCCATGCTGCCGGTTGTCAGCGCTGGCGCGATTCAGAATCCTCGTCTAGTGCACTCCGCTGAAATCGATGTCGGTATTACCAACGCTTATATGGCCTGGTTAGGCTATAACGGCGACGCGCCCTACGGCGAAACCCTTGGAATCCAAGCACTGGGAACCATTCACCCAAGCATATTGCATATGGTGACCCTGAAGGGCTCACCCATTACCGATTTTGAACAATTGCGCGGAAAGAGGGTGGCAGTAGGGCCAGCTGGTGGCGGCACCTATGGTTTTCTGGAACGCCTTCTGGAAGTGCATGACATGAGCATCGATGAAATTACGCCAAGTTATCTCTCTTACACAGATGGCTTCACGCAGTTAGGCGACGGCAATGTCGACGCCGCCTTGGCGCTGGCGGGGTATCCCACCTCCGCTGTTATGCAGGCTTTGGCGACCCAGGATCTTGCCTTTATCGAATTGTCTGATGAGATTCTCGAGCAGGTCAGAATTCGTTATCCCTACTACACCAGGGGGACGCTGCCGAAAGAGGTGTATCGCCTGGACGAAGACGTCACTGTAATTGGCGTCAACAATATGCTGGTTGTGCGGCAGGATATGCCTGAAGAGCAGGTTTTTCAGATCGCCCAAGCAATCTACGGGAATATGGACGAGTTTGGTCGCAATAATGCCATTGCTCGGCAGATAGACCCTTTACAGTCCCTGGATCTAGCAATTCCACTGCACCCCGGTTCAGCGCGTTTTTTCGCCGATCTAGAATCGAGAACAGGACCGAGATCAGAGTCGAGAGGCATCAGTGACTGACACACAACCGCCTCATAAACTGCCGAAAACATTAGGCTTGGCGGTCGCTGTTATCGCCTGCGCCATCGGTATTTTTCATTTGCTGAACGTCGGTGGAATACTGCTCTTGTCCACCATGGAGCTTAGGATCATCCATCTGATGTCCATGATGCTGATTCTTTTTCTGGGGCAACCCTTTATTCGCAAAGATCAGAACAGCCTAATGCAGCCGGGTTTCGAAATCGCTTTGGCAGGAATGCTTCCGGCGTTGCTGGCTCTAGTGGTTTCGCTTTATTTTCTCAGCCGTTGGGAAGCAATAGCACTAAGTGGAGGGGATACTAATCAGCTCGATCTGATTCTTGGTGTGGCTTTATTGGCTCTTGTTCTCGAAGCAACTCGTCGCAGTATCGGTTGGGTTCTTGCGCTTATTACGCTGCTGTTTCTTATCTATCCATTTGTTAGCCCCTATCTACCGGGAGTGCTTCACGGTCGAGGCGTAAATGCCAATAGAGTGGCGAATTTTTTGACCACAACCAATGAAGGTGTATATGGAATTCCTTTAGGAGTTTCAGCAACATACATAATAATCTTCGCCTTGTTTGGAGCTTTTTTGAATCAGTTTGGGGCGGGCGATTTTTTCTTCCGATTGGCTCGAACTCTCACCCGGGGAATGTTGGCGGCTTCGGCAAAAACAGCCGTTATTTTTAGTGCGTTACTGGGCATGATTTCTGGGTCTGCTGCTGGCAATGTCGCCGTAACCGGCTCTTTCACCATTCCCATGATGAAAAAAGAGGGCTATGAGCCCAGGCAAGCAGCAGCGATCGAAGCGGTAGTCTCTACTGGTGGTCAGATACTTCCGCCAATTATGGGCGCAGCTGCATTTATCATGGCTGAGATCGTTGGTACGCCCTATGTAAACGTGATGAAGGCGGCGCTGATACCGGCGGTGCTATATTTCGCCTGTGTGTTATTCGTGGTGCACCTACAGGCCAAGAAAAACGGCATTCAGGTTAGTCAGGAAGTGAAAGAGGAAGATGAGCCAGGTTTTTGGAAGGTTCTCTGGAATGGGCTCCCCTTTGTGGTGCCCTTTGTCGTCTTGATCCAGATGATGCTAAATGGCTATTCACCTTTTAAAGCCTGTTTCTACGCCATGGTTACCATGGTGGTTTGTCATGCCATCTGGAATAGAGAGTTCGGCTCCGCACTGCTGAAAAAGATCGGTGAGGCCATAATTAAAGGGTCGCAGAGCACTGTACCTATCTGTATTGCCTGTGCTGCCGCGGGTATTATCTCCGGCAACTTGGCGGTTAGTGGGCTGGGTATCAAGATTTCCAGCATCATTATTTCCGCTTCAGGTGGGATCGCCATTGTTGCGCTCGTTTTAACGATGTTTACCGCCATCGTGCTTGGAATGGGGCTGCCCACTACCGCGGCTTACTTAATTTTAGCGACTGTTGTGGCGCCTTCTCTGGCGGAGCTGGGTGTACCGCTGCTGACAGCACATATGTTTGTTTTCTTCTACGGTTGTGTATCTACCATAACGCCTCCGGTGGCGCTGGCTTCCTATGTGGCCGCAGGCATTGCCGGTGCTGATATAAACCGAGTGGGGTGGACTGCCTTTGCCTACGGTATTACCGCCTTTGTACTGCCCTTTATGTTTTTCTTTGGTCCAGCTTTGTTGTTGGACGGCACTGTGCTGGAAATCGGAATAGCCTTAATCACCGGGTTGGCTGGTGTGTATTTGGTGGCATCCAGTGTGGTTGGTTTTTTCCGTCGAAACCTTGCCGGGGCAATCCGTGTAATCCTTTTTACGGCAGGTATATTCTTGATGTTGCAGGGTACGGCTACGGACCTTCTAGGCTTGGCAATAGCAACCATCATCCTGATTACAAAGGTACCATCAAAGTCGGCTGGCTTTGCTCAGGACAAGACCGCAGAGTAATATTACCGCCTCACAGGGGAGAGTTTTTTGGATAAGCAAGGTCTCGATAAAGCCTTTTTCTCAATTCAGGCGGCGCTTAGACGCAGCTTGGGAAAGGTGCTGTCTTCATCTCAGGATATCGACGATGTGGTTCAGGAGACTTATCTGCGGGCGGTTGCGAGTAATACTTCCAAATCCATAAAAGACCCTGCCGGTTACCTGTTTCGAACCTCACGAAATATCGCTCTAAATCAAAAAGCACGGCTTTATCATCAGCTGGAAGTTTCTTTGCCTGTAGAGGAAGTTGATGAGTTAACTGTCTTAATAGATGACCGGCCTGTTGAGAGAGATGTTGACCGTAAACAGCGATTTGCGGAGTTATGCCTGGCCGTCAGCGAGCTGCCTATACAGTGCCGTCGGGTCTTTGTACTGCGTAAGGTTTACGGATACAGCCAAGCGGAAATAGCGAAAGAGTTAGGAATTAGTGTGAGTACAGTAGAGAGTCATATGGCAACGGGTATGCACAGAGTTCGCCAATGGATGAAGCGAGTCGGCGAAAGGAATCCTAATACTCTCTCTCACATGAGCGAGAAGCAACAATGAACAATGACGACAATCTAATCCCTTTTCCCGAGTCAGTTGAACTCGAGGCCTGTCATTGGGTTGCCAAGCTTGACCGGGGCAATCTCTCGGACGAAGAAAAGAAAGGCCTCTCTAATTGGTTGGACAAAGATCCCATGATGCGTCGGGCGCTCGCCGAGCAAATTGGAGACTGGTCAGAAATGGATGTGCTGAGCGAACTGTCACATTTGAATATTTCTCCGCCCAGACAGAGTTTGGTAGAGCGGCTCAATAACTTGGTTGGCTGGCATAGACCAGTCATCTATTTGGCCGGCGTCGGTGCAATAGCGCTCGTAGGTCTTCTCGCCTTGGATACAAGCACTTATTCCACACCTGAAAGCGCTGCTGTGGCGACAGTGGTCGATTTGGGCATTACCACTGCGGTAGGAGAGCAGGCGAGTGAGGCTATGCCAGATGGCTCGGTTCTGCATGTAAATACGACATCCGTTGCCGAAGTGAGTTACAGCGAAGAGGAACGCCGCGTTGAGCTTAAAACGGGCGAAGTGTTTTTTGATGTAGCTCCGGATTCGAGTCGCCCCTTTGTGGTCTACGCGGGAGAAACTTCTGTTCGCGCGATAGGTACAGCCTTTGCTGTGCATCTGATAGATGGGGCTGTTGAGGTATCTGTTACGGAAGGCACGGTTGAGTTCAATTTTGCTGGAACCAAGCATTTGGTCTCAGCCGATCCTTTAACTAATGAAAACTCAAACTCCACCGCCCAGGGGAACGTGGCGTTTTATTCTGAAGAGCGGATCACCGTCGATACCCAACCTCTGGATGTTTTGTCCAGACGCTTGGCTTGGCAGACCGGAATGCTTGAATTTAAAGGGGACCCTCTCAGTCAAATTGTTGAAGAGGTCAGTAGATACACCGAGGCGGAAATCGAGATTCTCGATGAAGACATTCGCGATGTTCGCTTGGGTGGTTACTTTCGCATAGGCGACCTGGAAAGCCTCGCCTCTGCACTGGATCTCGGATTTGATATTCAACTGGAAATTGTTTCCGATGATCTTATTCAAATCTCTCGCGGTTCCGAGGGTTAGGCGAGGGTCTAATCACTCTTTGGACTCCGCAAAATTTTCTCCGCAATTGATGTTCCTTCACTCCTGGTTATTTCTCTCTAGAGGTTTTTTTCGACATGGCTGTCTTTATCTCTAAGGCACTCGCAAAACTTGCGATGCCGCTGTCTGGGAGAGATGGTCGATTTTGGGTTGTATTGGTATTGAGTTGTCTTTTTGAGCCGCTATTGGCGCAACAAGTTGACTCAAATATTCCGAGCGATCCAATACGGTTTCAAATTTCCCAGTTAGACGCTGGAACTGCGCTGAATGAGTTTGCAAAGCAGGCTCAAGTACAGATGCTGTTTGATTACGAAGTTGTTCAAGACATTCGAACAAATTCGATCGATGGTCTGTATACGAGTTTTGAAGCCTTGCAGCTGTTGTTGATGGATACTGGGTTAGAAGCCAGGCCTGTTGAAAACAGCGGTTATTTAGTCAGCTCCACTAATGACATTAGCGGGGAAACAAATATCGTGGATAACAAACAAAACATCTTTGCCGCAGCTTTTGCTGCACTGTTTTCGGCCGGGGTCGCAACAGAAGTTGTTGCGCAAGAGACATCGACAAGCCGGGTGCTGGAAGAAATTGTTGTGACGGCGCAAAAGCGCGCTCAGTCGCTGCAGGATGTACCTGTCACTGTGAACGCTCTATCAGAAGAAAATCTCACCGACTTTGGTGTGGATGATCTCTTTGAAGTAGCGGATCTGGTTCCGGGAATGGTCTTTTCTCGAGCACCGGACGATGGCTTGGCGCTGACATTGAGAGGCCTGGGAACACCGGCTCGAACTCAATCTTTCGACCAATCTGTTGCGCTTTTCCTTGACGGAATGTTTATGGGTAAGGGGCGTATGTATTCTGCCGCTTTCTTTGACGTTCAGCGCATGGAGGTAATTAAGGGAACGCAGAGTACCTTGCTGGGGAAAAACACCAGTCTGGGTGCGATAAGCATCGTTACTCAAAAGCCGGGTGATGTATTTGGCGGCAATGTTCGCCTGAGAACAGAAGTCGAAAATGGCGGATGGGGTTTCGACGGCGCTCTTGATATTCCAGTTTCAGATGATTTCGCTGTTCGTGCCGCCATTCATAAAACAGACGAAAACGGCTGGGTTAAAAACATACTGACCGGCCAGGATGTTCCTGCCGACGAGGAAACCGGGCTGCGACTGACTGGTGTATACACTCCCAGTGATGAACTTTCGGCCACCTTTATCTACCAGTATTCCGATAGTGTGCGATCTGGAAATGGCTTCCAGTTTGTTGATTACGGTGGCTATCTAGACCCTCTGATCGATACATTCGGTGAGACAGTTTTGGACGACACTAAATCGGCGTTCTGTGTTGAATGTCCCGGCGGTGAAAGCCACCACGACACTGAGGTAGATTCCTTCAGCGCCACCTTTGATTACCAATTCAATGATTTAACTCTTACCTCTGTGACTTCCTTCGCGGACTACGAGATCAAATTCTTTGACGACTTTGACTTTGGTAATGCGGTAGATGAAGTGAACTTTGCAATTTTGAACCCGGGTGAAATCTCGCTTTACAGCACCTATTTTGAAAGAGATGAGGAATACAGCCAGTTCTCGCAAGAGTTCCGTATTGCTTCTCCAGAAGAAAATGACATCGCCTATATGGCTGGATTGTTCTACTTCACAAGCGAGTGGGAATCTTCCGAGCAGCAAAATTTCAGCACGCCAAACTTCCCGCCACCAGCTATTGGCGATCTTACACAGCAGGCCTTTAACGGCCCCTTTACCAATAACTTTGATCAGGACACTGAGACTGTTTCAGTCTTCGGTCAGGTTACGGTGAATCACTCAGATCGACTGAGAACATCTGTGGGCTTGCGCTATACCGATGAGCAGAAGGACGCCAATTTTGCGCGTGTTCAAGGCGACTACGCGACGCTTTGGAACACCGTTCTAAATCCTCCCTTTGATGCGCCGCTGTCTTTTGACGACAGTTTCGTCAACGGAAATCTGAATATTCAATACGACGCGACTGATAACACCATGATCTATGCTTCCTATGGTTTGGGAAGTAAGACCGGTGGATTTGCCGAATCTGCTGAAGTAGGCAGTGCTGACCCATCTCTAAGCGTCGACGACGGTGGTTCTCTGGTTAAAACCGAAACGGCTCAAACTATCGAGTTAGGCGCCAAGATGTCTCTGGCAGGAGGCGCTGCAAACCTGAATATCGCTTTGTTTAAGACGGAGATTGAAGATTTCCAAGAAACTTCTTTCCAGGTTCTTGGCCCAGCCACGGCATTCTTTTTGACTCGAAATATCGATGCGGAATCACAGGGCATTGAAATTGACGGTCAATGGCAAGCAACTGACGAGCTTCGCTGGGTTGGCGGCTTTACACATGCTGATGCGACAAACGCCGACGACGGTACAGACTTGGCTCAGGCTCCGAAGCTCACGGGAAATCTGGGTTTCGTGTATGAGAAGTCAGTAGGTTCTGATTTGCTTTTCACCACGCAGGGCTTTGCTCGATATCGTGACGAGATGGTGAGCCAAATCAATGAAACCTTTCCCTCTGACAGCCTTTCAACTTTTGATCTGACTTTTAGCTTGTCAGACTACGAAGGCAACTGGGAGCTAAGCTTGATCGGTACCAATATCACCGATGAAGTTTCTGCGGACTTTAGCGGGCCACCTGCCGCGCCCATTGGAGCCATCCTCGGTGGTGCTCCAGCTGGAGATCAGGGAATTACTGCAGAAGCTCCGAGTGCGCTACGAAGTATTAGTTTGCAGTACAGTCATCGATTCTGATCTAAGGTTTTAGTCGATGAAAAGGCCCCTGTAGAAGGGGCCTTTTTTTTGCAAAGAATTATTCTAAAAAATATATGAGGATTGTCTGGCTTTGCTTGTTTAATTACATTGGCCTGAATTTTTAGAGCCTTGCTTTATAAAAAAATAAGAATAGAGCGCCATATTAGAAGTTGTTTAGGGGGAAGACGAGCATGGAGAAAGAAGAGGCCAGAGCGGCCAGGCATGGGTTTGACGCACCAGGTGGTGTGTCCAGCATGTTTTTGGAGCATGCGACTTTTTTGAAGCGGTTTTTGGCTAAATTTCTCAGTAGTGAACAGGATATTGAGGATGTCGCTCAGGAGGCTTATCTAAAAGCTTACAGCGCCGAGCAAGATAAAGGCTGCATTGAGCAACCCAAGGCCTTTCTTTTTAGTATTGCGAAGAACTTGGCCTTGAATGAGTTGACTAGAAAGTCACGGAGGATGACGGACTACATCGAAGATTGTCAGTCTCAAGTGTCTATGGAGAGCGCGGCTACAGTTGAAAATGAGGTGGAAGCGAATCATTCCATCGGGCTCTACTGTGAAGCCGTTGCCAATTTGCCGGAAAAATGTCGGCGCGTATATTTGCTTCGTAAAGTCCACGGACTTTCACATAAGGAAATTTGCGCGCGGTTAGGAGTCTCTCGCAGCACAGTTGAGAAGTACATCAGCATGGGTTCACTGAGTTGCAGAGACTATATGTCGAGACGAGAACAACAGCATTTTTCTCCATCCTCATCCAGGTGGGAGAGAGAAACCCATAATGGGAGACAGAATTAATGGATAACTTACGCCAATTTCCAGATCTTGGTGCCATTGACCACGAGGCGGCTGACTGGTTGGCCAGATTGGACTCCGATAAGAGTCTTAGTACCTCAGAGAAAGAAGCTCTGTGTGAGTGGATGGCTCGCAGCCCCGCGCACAGGGAAGCTCTCGCCAACCTAAACAGTTTTTGGGCAAATAATATTCTCACTGAACTAATGGTTCCGCTCGTTCGACATGAAGAATCAGCCGGCGGTGCGCTCGCCTCCTGGTTTGATAGAAATGCTTTTGCCTGCGGGTTTGCTGCCTTCCTTCTTGTTCTTGCGAGCTTTTTGACATTTTCCTTGACTCAATTCACCTCATTGGCTGGAGGCAATGGAGTTTATGTAACGGCAGTTGGGCAGCAAAAAATGATTGAACTCTACGATGGCTCGCAAATTCAGCTAAATACCAATAGTCAGGTGGAAGTTGAATATGATGAGTTGTTTCGAAATATTCGCCTGATTCAGGGGGAGGCGCATTTCGATGTGGCAGAAAATCCGGATCAGCCTTTTCGGGTTTACGCTGGCTCGGGTCGTGTTCAAGCCGTCGGTACCGCCTTTACCGTGCAAATTGAAGATGCAGGAGTCAATGTCTTAGTAACGGAGGGGCGCATCGCACTGGCATCTTTGGGTGGCTCCACTCTAGATGACGAGTTTTTGCCAGACTTGGACACAGATCCTTATGTCCGAACTCAGACGAGAGAGTTGGGAACCTTAGATGCAGGAGAGTCTGTAACCTTTGGTGCTATGGATGATCATCTCTACCTGAGTCAGGCAACCCTGACAGAGGAGATCGAAGTAGTAGCAGAGGCTGAAATGACACGCCTGCAGTCTTGGCGCGAAGGTATGTTGGTGTTTTCCGGTGAACCTCTCGAGCAGGTGGTTTCCGAAATTAGTCGCTATACCACGGTATCTATTGAAATTGCTGATCCTGATCTGAGAGGGCTACAGATCGGGGGGCGCTTTAGGGTGGGTGATGTCGACAATATGTTTGCAGCACTCGAAGCAAATTTTGGCATTGAAGTGGATCGGGTGAACTACAACCAGGTTGAGCTGAAAACAGCAAAATAAACTAATCAGAACCTCATAAGAGGTCGTTATTTGGGGAAAGTTATCAAGCGGATATTTGTGAGCTCCGGTCGTTTTATTACTGGGGTGACAAATTATTTTTACGGCTTTCTGACAGATGCTTGTTTCATTTCTGCAGAGGCCGCTGCCATTGTTTCAGATAGAAGCACTGGGGGTGGACGTCTTATAAGAAAAAGACAAGATAAGTTGGGGGGCGTGCGTACGTCCGGTATTTCTAGGCTTACGCACCTAAGTGTTTTTATTAGTGGAGTCCTGTTGGCCGGCAGTAGTTTTGCCCAACCAGCAGACTACAGGCTCACCTCAACTCAGTTTGCTTTGGACATTCCGGCGACGAATGCAGCTGATGCACTCAACAGCCTGGCAGAACAAACAGATGTAATTCTCCTTTTTCCCTATCAAGACGCCCTAGCGAGACAGAGTAATGCCCTTAAAGGACAGTACGATTTGTTGAGCGCCCTGAGTGTTTTACTAGAAGGATCTGGGCTTGAAGGTGGTCTCTCCGAGAATGGTGCAATAAAAATTTCTCTTATCGAGGAAGTGCACCAGGAAGATGAAACTTTGGGGAGAGAGCAAATGAATACAAGAAATGGCTTATTAGCCGCATTTTTTGGAGCTTTGGCTGGTGGCGGTATGTCGGCACCTGTTATTGCGCAAGAAAATGCAAGTGTTTCGCTTGAAGAAATATTGGTAACGGGTCGGAAGCGGGAAGAATCGCTGACAGATGTGCCTGTTTCCATATCGGTAATGAACCAAGATTTTATCGGCGAAGCCGGTATTTTTAGTACGCAGGACATGTTTGATGCAGCAGTTGGCTTTGAATATGACTCAGGATGGGGTAGCAGAAACACCTCCAAGCCTGGGGTTCGTGGTGTACAGGGTAATGGTCTTGGTGTAACCCAGCAGAAAATGAATTCGTTTTTGGACGGTTTTCCACTGGTAGGTCAGCAGGGATCCATTACCTTTAACGACGTCGCTGCGGTAGAAATGTATCGTGGTCCTCAGAGTGCAGCTTTCGGGCGTGCCACTTTCGCGGGTGCCATCAACTACGTATCAAGAAATCCAACCCAAGACTTTGAAGCGGAAGTTTCAGCAGGTTTCAGTGATCTAGGTCGGCAGGAGTTTTATCTAGCCTTAGGCGGCCCGATTACAGACACCCTGGGCTATACACTGGATATCAGTTCAGACAGCTTTGACGGTCCGGATGAGTGGACCTCTAGCCAGGGCGACTACGCTCTGTCATCGAACTCCACTAACTATGCGTCAGCCAAGCTAGTCTGGGAACCCACAGATGCTATTACGGCTAAATTTAGAGCCATCCGCCACCGCGCGGACGACATTCAGGGCAACCAACTTTTTCTAGACCAAACAGAATTGGAAAACTGCTCTAATTACAGTATCGGAAGCACGGGTCAGCACCTCTACTACTCTGGTGACGTGACTGCTGGATGTAATTTTACGATTCCGGCTACCGGTATCCCCCGTAGTTTTGATTTGACTGAGCTGGCTGGATTGTCTCCCGGTGATGTGAACTATGATCTGTACTTTGCCTATTCAAATTTTGATCCCTATGCCAAAGATGAGCGTGACAGATATCATGTTGAACTGGATTTCGGTGTAGGTGAAGGCACGATTCAAGTACTGGGTATGTATTCGGAAGAATATTTTGAAGCCTGGCGCGATGGTGACAACACCGCATATTTACCAGGAGTACTCGGTGGTCCAAATGCGCACGAGGTGGTGGTACAAGACTCGGCCCCGGCTC
>JABJGI010000118.1 GCA_018662305.1 Porticoccaceae bacterium
ACTTTGTTTTGGTTGTTTTTTCTCGACCAAAATAGAAAACCCGCCTGCACAAGGGGGGCGCGCAGACGGGTTTGGGGGGACTTTTGAATCTTACTTATGGTTTACGTAGTCAGCTTCTGATTTTGCAATCGCTGCCAGCAAACCAAAAACAGATACAAATACTGCTGTTATAAACATGGTTATACCTCGCTGGTTAAGTTCACAATTCCAACCAAGCCAATCTTGGTAGGAGTGTTCATTTCACGGAGAGGATTATGAGAGCCTGTCCATTATTCCAAAAATGGATTATTATCATTAGCAAAATGAATTTCGATCATACATAAACTAAATTTTAACTTATGGACGTAAGACGATTAGCAAGAACTGATTTAAATCTCTTGGTGGCATTTCAGGTGTTGCTGGAAGAGCAGCATGTGAGCAACGCAGCCGAGCGACTATTTATCACTCAATCGGCCATGAGCAAAACGCTTTCTCGACTGCGCGAGCTATTCGATGACCCCCTATTTACTCGCTCAGCGCACGGGATGGTACCCACCCCCCGGGCTATTGAGCTACATGGCGAATTAGAACATCTGCTACAGCAGATGGACTATTTGATGAGCTACCACGAAGCAGATCCCACCCAGTTCCAGGGAAAAATCAGCATCACGGCAACGGACCATTTTGCATTGCCCCTAATGCCCTCTTTGATGGGACGCATATCAGAGGAAGCCCCAGGGATTAGCGTCCGTGTGTCACAAGATATAGACAGTCAGTTTAGGGACATGACTGAAGGACGAGTCGATGTGGCCGTTGGCGGGCAACGCTCCGATATCGAAGAAGATTTTATTGTCGAAACGCTCTGCGTCACCTACCCAGTATTTCTGATGCGGCATGATCACCCGCTCAAAGAGCTGGAAAAGCCAAGCTGGCGCGACATCATGCAGTATCCAGAGGTCTCCCTGAAGGTGCTTTCATCACAGGGTTCCCGCGGCAGTATTTTGCGCTCACGTGTATACCGTTATATGAAACTCAGTACCACCGTGCTGGAAACACCGGACTACCTCACCGCTCTCGAAACGCTCTCGCGAACGGATGCAATCATGTTTGCACCAAGATTGAGCCAGGATTTTGTGAAGGCTACGGGCGCAATTTCATCCATCGCGCTTCCTGGTCGAGAAGGACGGGATCCGGTTGAGGTGGTTATGATTTTCCACAAGCGCACAGAAAACTCTTCCGTCCACAAATGGATACGAGAACAAATCAAAGACATATACGCAGTCCAGCAACAGCGTTTTGATCAAAGGCAGGCGAACTAAAATTGCGACTAGATAAGTTTCTGGCAAACAACACCCAATACTCTCGCAAAGAGATCAAGAGAATCCTGCGCGCTGATCGCGTGACCTTAAATAGTGAACTGGTGCGAGACCCGGCAAAAAATATTCAGCCTGACTCCGATGTGCGACTGGACGATCTTCCTGTGGAAGAGCTCGGTGCCGGGTACTTTATGATGAACAAACCTCTAGGAGTAGTGTGCGCAAATTCCGATCCGGAACATGAAACCGTATTTGATTTGATTGAAGAGCCCCTGGATAAGCTCCATGTGGCAGGTCGACTGGATATCGATACGACCGGGCTTGTGCTGATTACCGGAGATGGCAAATGGTCTCACCGCATAACTTCGCCACGCTTCAAATGCGAAAAGAGCTACATCGCTATCCTTTCCGACACGATTACAGATCGCATGATCGAAAAATTGGAACAAGGGGTAGTTCTAGAGGGAGAAAGTAAACGAACCGCTCCCGCTATAGTTGAAAAAATTGCCGAGGACGAAATTCGACTCATCATTACCGAAGGAAGATACCACCAGGTCAAACGTATGCTAGCCGCAGTGGGCACATCAGTGACTGAGCTGCATCGCGAACGAATTGGCAAAATCTACCTAGATAATGCTCTACAGCCAGGGGAGTACCGGCCGCTTAGGGAGGAAGAAATTGCCATCGCCTAATCGCGACCGCGCCTGCGATGAGCTGGCAAATGCCATCGATACTTCCAGCGACCAACAAAGACTCTGGGTCGCAGATGAGCACCATCTTTCAGAACAACTGCTTAATCAGCTCGCTGCTCAGAATATCCACTTAATTAGCAATCGCTATGATCAATTCACTCGTGCCAAACAAGCCGGAGTGAAGGCTGTATTTAATGACTTCGACCTCTGTCATCCCCAAGGCCAGAAGTGGGATAGCATTTTCTTTCGGGTGTCTAAGGAAAAGGCCGTTGTGCACCGAATCATTAACAGTGCGGTAAATCTGCTCCAAAACAACGGAAACCTCTGGATATCTGGCTACAAAAATGAAGGCACCAAGACCTACCTGACGAAAGCGGCAAAAGCTCTAGGAAGCACTCCCTCAGTAAAGCGAAGTAAAGAACAACTCTTTGTGGCACAAATCGGTCTGAACGAGGCCGGTGAGCTACTGGCCGACGATGACTATAGTCAGTTACGACGGGTTGAGATGAGCAAAGCTCAAACTTTCTGGAGCAAACCCGGGCTTTTTGGATGGAAGCGCATTGACCAGGGCTCCGCATTCCTTGTGGAATCACTCACCGAATTAGCGAAGTCTGGAGATTTGGATATAGAAAGTTCCAGCGTTTTGGATCTAGGCTGCGGATATGGTTATCTCGCATCCGCAGCTGCCGAGTTGAACACGAAGAGCATTGTAGCCACAGACAACTGCAAAGCAGCGATTCTGGCGTGTCAAAAGAATCTGGAGAAATTTTCGAATCAGAACTATCTCTGCCTAGCCTCAGATTGCGCGAAAGAGGTGGAAGGGAAATTTGACCTAATCCTCTGCAACCCCCCATTTCATGCGGGCTTTTCTAGTAGCTCCGAGCTACATCAGAAATTTATAGACGCCATTCGAACAAAATTAAGTCCGGACGGCGAAGCTCTAGTAGTAGTGAATCAGTTCCTGCGACTAAAGGCTTTATGCGAGGAAAATGGCTTAAAAATTCTTAGCGAACAACGGGATAACAAAAGACATTTTGACCTATATAGGCTGACCCGAACGCGCTAAAGTCACTCAATGGCATTGAGACTACTGCAGATCATAAAAGGAATATTGACCGGCTTATCCATCGATCTCGTCTGTTCCTTTCTATTCAGCCTAGTTTGGGCAATGGTATTGGCAATATGGCTGAGCTATCAGGGCGTGGATGACCAAGAACTCGCATACGCCATAAGCGAAGCCGCACTCACATTTCCATGGCTGGATATTTCCGTGCTAGCCGGCATGGCGATCTCCGTTTTTGCCGGATTTGTTACTGCCAACATTATTCAATACAACTACGTTCAATACCTAGGGGTACTCGGCACACTGCTGGCCTTAATCGGATTCTCTGGGTCTTCAGAGATTCTCGGCCAAAAAACCAGCGCCTTTTTCTCATTGCTTACCCTGATGTGTATTCTTGCAGGCGGTTGGTTGCATGACTGGGCGAATCGACCCTGATCTACCCATGAATGAACGAAGGATCCAAGGGTTCGAAGCTGAAGACTATCTGGAAGCGAGTGATGGCTTAAAGCTTCATTATTATCGACGAACCTTAGACCAACCCAGATACCAAATTATCGCTGTTCATGGCCTCGGCGAGCACGCTGGACGATACGCCTGGTTTGCAGATCAAATCGCCGAAGATGGCGGGAATCTGAGCGTTTTGGATCTGCGGGGACATGGACGCTCCGAGGGCAGCCGAGGGCACAGCCCCAGCTACAACCAACTAATTTCCGACATAGAAACTTTTGCCTCAATAGTAAAGCTGGAAAATATTCCCGCCTTTCTTATGGGGCACAGCCTAGGCGGAGGGCTGTGTTTAAACTACGGTCTGAGACAAGTCTTGGAAGCTGAAAATCATACAACCTTTGACGGCTATATCGCCTGCTCTCCTTTACTTAGGCTCTCTTTTCAGCCCCCCTCCTGGAAACTATTTCTTGCTCGAAAACTGGTAAAGCTCTGGCCGAGTTTTAGCCTGGATAGAGGCATAAATCCTAGGGTGCTCACTCGAGACAAAGATATCTCGGCCGCCTATCTTGAAGATCCTCTCAATCACGAAATGGTGAGCGCCTCACTGACCCTCGGTTTTCTAGAAGCCGGACAATTCGCCCTTGATCATGCGAATGAATTACTTTCTCCAGCTTTGGTTCTGCACGGCGGAGATGATCAAGTAACAGATATCGAAGCTTCAAAAGTTTTCGCTAATTCAGCTGGAGACTATGCTAGCTTTAAGGGATTTCCTGGTTGCTATCACGAACTGATCAACGATATTGACAGGAATGAGGTAACTCAAACCATTAAGAGCTGGATTAATTCTCAGATTTAGCTGACTAAAGCCAGGACGGCAAAGGCAAACCTTTCGATTTTAGAAAGACGGGGTTATAAACCTTGCTCTGATAGCGTGTGCCGTAGTCGCAAAGCACCGTCACAATAGTGTGTCCTGGGCCCATCGATTCAGCCATTCTCAGAGCCCCGGCCATATTGATTGCCGAGGAAGCACCCAGGCATATTCCTTCCTTTGCTAGTAAATCATAGATAAGAGGCAAAGCTTCTTCATCCGCAATTTGCACAGGAAAATCAATATCAGTGCCAGCCAAATTATCAGTAATATGGCTAATACCTATGCCCTCAGCTATGGATGAGCCTTCAAATAGCAACTCCCCCTCTTTGAAATAATGGTAAAGAGCGGAGCCCATTGGATCGGCTAATCCAATCCTCACATCAGGATTTTTTTCTCGCAGCGCGCGAGAAACACCAGCAATAGTCCCACCCGTACCCACTGCACAAATAAAGCCATCAATCTTTCCATCAAGCTGCTGCCAAATCTCCTGACCGGTTGTTTCGTAGTGAATATCGCGATTAGCGGTATTATTGAATTGTCCGGTCCAGAAAGCGGAGCCCGGGTTTTCTTCATTTAATTTGTCAGCAATTGCTCTGGCTCGATGAACATAATGGTTTGGGTCGTCAAAGGCAGTGGCCTGAACCAGTTCAAGCTCTGCACCGAGAAGCTCCAACTGCTCCAGTTTTTCGCGACTTTGATTCATCGGCATAACAATTCGAGTAGAGAACCCCATTGAATTGGCCAATATCGTGAGGCCAATCCCGGTATTCCCCGCAGTGCCTTCTACGATAGTCCCGCCTTGTTGTAGATCACCTGAGGCCACCGCGGCCCGTATTAACCCCAATGCAGTGCGATCCTTAACCGATCCGCCCGGGTTCATAAATTCACACTTGCCATAAATGTCACAACCGGTCTGCTCCGATAGATTGCGTAATTTCAGCAGTGGGGTATTGCCAATTAATGAGGCTAAATCCGATGCGGTCATTTTTTCATTCCAACTCGATTGCTGTCCATGTTAGCCCCAGAGAAGAAATTTAGCAGCCCTTTTTCGCCTGCCAATGGCAGCTTTGCCCCTGAAATTATTGCTTCTCAGGGCAAGGTGACTTTCGATTTGTCCGAATTTGCGCGCGCGTGTAAAATTGGCGGCCTTTTGCCCACCTCGGCCAGCCGCGCCAGATAGTAAAAGGCACGCGGTAATCAATGAACACCTGGGATTATCTGGTCCCTAACATAGCTAAAACAGGATTCTTTTGTATGTCGACAGGTCTATATAGCCTGGATGAATTTCGCGACAATTGCGGGTTTGGTCTAATTGCTCACCTCAAGGGCGAAGCCAGCCACCGTTTATTGCAAACGGGGATAGAATCGCTCACCTGCATGACACACAGGGGTGGGATTGCTGCTGACGGTAAAACCGGAGACGGATGCGGCCTGCTTATCCAGAAACCAGACCGATTTCTTCGAGCCATCGCAAAAGAAGAGTTTTCTGTTGATTTGCCTGAGATTTACGGCATTGGTTCCATCATGCTGGCACGTGATCCAGGCGAGCGCGACCGGCAGAAAAAGGAAATTGAACGCGTAATTAGCCAAACCTTTAACATCGTTGGCTGGCGCACAGTTCCGACAAATAGTGACTGCCTCGGCCCCATTGCTTTAGAGACCCAGCCAGAAATAGAGCAGCTCTTTGTGACCGCGGAAGGTATGGCGCAAATTGAGTTTGATGCGCAGCTGTTCCGGGCTCGTCGCCATATAGACATGGCCTTGCCGAAAGAAGAAGACTTCTATGTCACCAGCCTTTCAACTCAGGTTCTGAGTTACAAAGGCCTGATGATGCCTGCAGATCTGCCAAACTTTTACCCAGATCTCGATGACAAGCGCCTGGAAACCGCCATATGCATATTCCACCAGCGCTTCTCGACAAATACATTACCTCGCTGGCCGCTAGCACAACCCTTCCGCATGCTGGCCCATAACGGCGAAATTAATACGGTAGGTGGCAATCGCAACTGGTCTGTTGCTCGAACTCCTCTGTTTAAATCAGATTTGATTCCCGATCCAGAATCGCTCGCACCTCTGGTGAATCGTCAGGGTTCAGATTCTTCCAGTCTCGACAATATGCTTGAACTGCTGGTGCTAGGAGGAATGCCTCTCCACAGAGCAGTCCGCATGCTGGTGCCACCCGCTTGGCAGAACGTTGGCCAAATGGATCGTGATTTACGTGCGTTCTACGAGTACAACGGCCTGCATATGGAACCCTGGGACGGCCCTGCCGGACTTGTTCTGACTGATGGCCGCTATGCGGTATGTACCCTAGACCGAAACGGCCTGCGTCCTTCCCGCTGGGTAGTCACAAAAGACGACTTTATTACCGTAGCGTCCGAAGTTGGCGTGTACGGCTATAAACCTGAAGATGTTGTCGCCAAAGGAAGATTAGGGCCTGGCCAAATCCTTTCAGTGGATACGAAGAAAGGCAAGCTCTACCACACAGAAGATGTCGACAATGAGCTGAAAAACAGACAACCCTATAAAGAGTGGCTAAAGGACAATGCCGTTCGTATTAAAGGGTCGTTGATTCCTATCGCAGAAGTTTCTGCTGTTGCCGATGAAGAACTAAATCGCTACATGAAACAGTTCTCGGTTTCCTTTGAGGAACGTGATCAGGTTCTACGACCTATGGCTGAAGCCGGCCAGGAAGCGACTGGTTCTATGGGCGACGACACGCCGATGGCGGTGCTGTCACACCAAAACCGATCACTCTACGATTTCTTTCGCCAACAATTTGCCCAAGTAACCAATCCACCCATCGACCCCTTGAGAGAAGCGGTCGTGATGTCCTTGGAGACTTGCTTCGGCCCTGAAGGCAATATTTTTGAAGAGTTGCCTGAGCATGCTCGTCGAGTAATCGTTACCACGCCAATTCTCTCAACTTCTAAATTTCAGGCTCTTTTGGACGAGGGCGCTGAACACAGCATGCCGTCCGAGACCTTCAGTCTAAATTTCGATCCACAACAAACAGATCTAAAGTCGGCCGTCGAAGATCTTTGTGATCGCGCTGAACAGTCGGTTCGTAATGGTACAAATCTCATTGTGCTGACCGACTGCGGCATAGAAAAAGGTCAGCTACCTATTCACGCTCTAATGGCGACGGGCGCGGTACACCACCGACTTATCCAAACAGGTTTACGCTGTCTGGCAAATATCATTGTGGAAACGGCCACCGCCAGAGATTCGCACCAGTGTGCGTGCTTGATCGGCTTTGGTGCGACTGCCATTCACCCTTATCTCAGTTACCGATTAATGCGCAGCCTAATCGACAACGGCGAACTGGTAATGGAAACCTGGGAAGCCTACAAAAACTACCGTAAGGGCATAAATAAAGGCCTGCAAAAAATCCTCTCTAAAATGGGGATTTCCGCCGTCGCCTCCTATCGGGGTGCGCAGCTATTTGAAGCTGTGGGCATTGACCCAGAGGTTATTGAGCTCTGTTTCCGCGGTACACCGAGCCGTATTAAGGGTGCCGGATTTGAAGATTTTCAGTCCGACCTCCTCGACCTCTCTCGGGACGCCTGGCGCGAGCGCCGCCCCATTAGCCCCGGCGGCCTGCTGAAATATGTACATGGCCAGGAGTACCACGCTTTCAATCCAGAAGTGGTTACCACTATGCACACGGCGGTCCGCAGCGGAGAGTTTTCCGATTGGAAGAAATACGCAGATGAGGTAAACAATCGGCCCATCGCCACCCTACGTGACTTATTGAAACTCAAAGCTAGCGACTCCATTCCGCTCGAAGAAGTTGAGCCGGTGGAGTCAATCATTAAACGCTTCGATTCTGCAGGAATGTCTCTCGGCGCACTTTCTCCGGAGGCTCATGAAGCCTTGGCGGAAGCTATGAACCGCCTAGGCGGACGCTCAAACTCCGGTGAAGGGGGTGAGGATGAAGCACGCTACGGCACTATCCGCACTTCCAAGATTAAGCAGGTTGCTTCTGGCCGCTTTGGTGTAACGCCCCATTACCTGGTAAATGCTGAAGTTATCCAGATTAAGGTGGCTCAGGGCGCAAAACCCGGCGAAGGGGGCCAACTTCCAGGCGGCAAAGTAAACGGTCTGATTGCCAGATTACGTTACTCCGTGCCCGGTGTGACCCTAATCTCGCCGCCACCTCACCACGATATTTACTCTATCGAAGATTTGGCACAGTTAATTTTCGACCTGAAACAAGTCAATCCAGATGCTCTTGTATCGGTAAAACTGGTGTCTCGCCCAGGTGTTGGCACCATCGCTGCCGGTGTCGCTAAGGCCTATGCAGACCTTATTACTATCTCCGGCTACGACGGCGGCACCGCCGCATCTCCTCTCTCGTCGATCCGTTATGCCGGATCTCCTTGGGAACTGGGACTATCAGAAACTCATCAAATGCTTCGGGCCAATGACCTTCGCGGTAAAGTTCGCGTGCAAACTGACGGGGGTTTAAAAACCGGACTAGATGTGATCAAGGCAGCAATGCTTGGCGCGGAAAGCTTTGGTTTCGGTACCGGACCCATGGTGGCATTGGGATGCAAGTACTTGCGTATTTGCCACCTAAATAACTGTGCAACAGGCGTCGCCACCCAGGATCAGCGCCTGCGCGATGATCACTATACCGGCGCCGTGGAACACGCCATGAATTTCTTCCGCTTTATTGCTGAGGAGACTCGAGAATGGCTGGCAATCCTTGGTTTTACCAGCCTGGAGCAAATTATCGGTCGAGTAGATTTACTGGAAGCTATAGAGGGAACATCCGCTCGACAACACAAGTTAGACCTATCCCCAATTTTACATACCGATGAATTATTGGATTCCAAGCCGCAATTCTGTGAGGTGACCAAAAACGAGCCCTTTGATAAGGGGTTACTGGCAGAGCGTATTGTGGAGACCGTACTCCCCACAATTGAAAGCAAAGCAGGTGGCTCCTTCGATTTTGAGATCACCAACTGCGATCGATCCATCGGCGCCCGCGTTAGCGGTGAGATTGCTCGACGCCATGGCAACCGCGGAATGAACAATGCCCCAATCCGGCTCAACTTTAGCGGTGTTGCCGGGCAGAGTTTCGGAGCTTGGAATGCCGGCGGCCTTGAACTCTATATAGAGGGCGACGCAAACGACTATGTTGGCAAGGGAATGGCGGGCGGAAAGATTGTCCTCTACCCGCCAAAAAACAGCAGTTTCGAATCTCGTGTAACTAGCATCATTGGCAATACCTGCCTCTATGGAGCTACTGGCGGAAAACTTTTAGCCGCCGGACGCGCTGGAGAACGCTGCGGAGTGCGAAATTCAGGTGCTCACGTGGTGGTTGAAGGAGCTGGAGACCACTGCTGTGAATATATGACTGGTGGAGTTGTCGCTGTGCTGGGTGAAACCGGCTACAACTTTGGCGCTGGTATGACTGGCGGCTTCGCCTATGTTCTGGATGAAGATCGAACCTTTGTCGACAAATACAACTCTGAGTTAGTGGAACTCCAGCGTATATCGAGTGAAGCGAACGAAGGCTACGCTTCTCACCTACGCGAAATGATTGTCGAATTTACCGAAGAAACTGGCAGTGCCTGGGGTGCAGAGCTGGTGGAAAATTTCGATGACTTTATCCATAAGTTCTGGCTGGTTAAACCCAAAGCAGCCAGCCTAAAAGACCTACTGGAGCGCACCATAGCTGCGCCACAGTAGCAGCTAAGATTGAAAACTAACTATGTCTAACGTATTTCAGTTTATCGACGTCGACCGCCAGGATCCTAAAAAGCGATCCATGCGCAAGCGCCAGGAAGAGTTCGTAGAAATCTACGAGCCCTACAACCGTCATCAGGTTGCTGATCAGGCGGAGCGATGCCTTGCTTGCGGGAACCCTTATTGCGAGTGGAAGTGTCCCGTACACAACTACATTCCCAACTGGCTAAAACTTATTGCCGAAGGCAATGTGATGGAGGCCGTAGAGCTTTGCCATCAAACAAACTCTCTTCCCGAAGTTTGTGGTCGTGTCTGCCCCCAGGATCGACTCTGTGAAGGCGCATGCACACTGAATGACGGCTTTGGCGCAGTTACTATTGGAAACGCAGAAAAATACATTACCGACACCGCTTTTGCCCTGGGCTGGCGCCCAGACATGTCCAATGTTGTTTGGACGGAAAAACGCGTAGCTATTATCGGCGCCGGCCCCGCTGGGCTAGGCTGTGCTGACATTCTGGTTCGCAACGGAGTAAAACCCGTTGTATTCGATAAATACCCAGAGATCGGAGGCCTGCTTACCTTTGGCATTCCGCCCTTCAAACTCGAAAAGAAGGTGATGCAGCGCCGACGCGAAATATTCGAAGGCATGGGTGTTGAGTTCAGACTCGACACTGAGGTCGGCAAAGACGTTTCTATGGACGATCTGATGCAGGAATACGACGCCGTGTTCCTGGGCATGGGCACCTATACCTATATGAAAGGTGGCTTCCCCGGTGAAGACCTACCCAATGTTATCGACGCACTTCCCTTCCTGATTTCCAACGTCAACCGGCTTCTCGATTTTGAAAAAGACCCGTCAGAATTTATCAGTGTAGAAGGCAAACACGTCGTGGTATTGGGTGGCGGCGACACCGCCATGGACTGTGTACGGACTTCCGTTCGACAAGGAGCCGCCTCGGTAAGCTGCGTATATCGTCGCGACGAGACCAATATGCCGGGTTCTCGCCGAGAGGTGAAAAATGCTAAAGAAGAAGGCGTCAAATTCCTTTTTAATCGCCAACCCATTGAGATAGTCGGTGACGGCAAGGTAGAAGGTATTAAAGTTGTGGAAACTCGTTTGGGCGAGCCCGATGAGAATGGTCGTCAACGACCAGAACCCATACCAGGTAGTGAAACCATACTGGACACCGATGTGGTGTTGGTTGCCTTTGGATTTCAACCTAGTCCTGCACCCTGGCTTGCTGAATTAGGCGTCGACCTGAATAGCTGGGGAGGCGTTGTTGCACCGGAGCAACAGGAATTTTATTTCCAAACCACCAACCCAAAAATATTTGCCGGTGGCGATATGGTTCGCGGAAGCGACCTCGTTGTGACAGCTATCTGGGAAGGTAGACAGGCTGCCGAAGGCATCCTCGACTACTTAGATGTTGGCTGATTAATTGACTGACTTAAAAAACGACCGCTTTCTTAAGGCGCTCAGGCGAGAACAAACCGACTGCACACCCGTATGGATGATGAGGCAAGCGGGACGTTATCTGCCTGAGTACCGTGCCATTCGAAAAGAAGCTGGTTCCTTTATGAACCTCTGCACAAACCCCGAGCTTGCTTGCGAGGTGACACTGCAACCACTGCGGCGTTACGAATTCGATGCAGCCATTCTGTTCTCAGATATTCTGACTATTCCCGACGCGATGGGACTTGGGCTGCACTTCGTCGAAGGCGAAGGCCCGAAATTCGAGCGCCCTATTCGTTCAAAATCAGATGTTGCCGCGATATCAGTGCCAGATATCGCCTCTACTCTGGGTTATGTAACGGATGCCGTTTCTGTGATTCGTCGAGAGCTAAAAGGCCAAGTTCCTCTTATTGGCTTTTCCGGCAGTCCTTGGACTCTTGCTACCTACATGGTTGAAGGGCAATCGACTCGAGAATTTCGACTTATTAAAGGCATGCTCTACGACGACCCAGAAAGTCTTCACATGCTTCTAGACAAGCTGGCGACTTCCGTTAGCCAGTATCTTCAGGCCCAGATTGACGCCGGCGCGCAGGCGC
The DNA here is from genome assembly GCA_018662305.1 of Porticoccaceae bacterium. Classification (GTDB taxonomy): domain Bacteria; phylum Pseudomonadota; class Gammaproteobacteria; order Pseudomonadales; family GM7GCV1; genus JABJGI01. The sequence goes on from JABJGI010000118.1 coordinate 12,115, forward strand.
TACAAATCTTCGATACCTGGGGAGGAGTACTCAGCGACGCTGCCTATCGCGAATTTTCACTTTTCTACATGTCTAAAATTGTTGCTGATTTGTCTCACAACAAAGATATTCCAATAATTTTGTTCACAAAGAACGGATCACCCTGGTTAGAGGAAATTGCCGACACAGGCTGTAATGCCCTCGGGCTGGATTGGTCAGTGGGAATTGATGATGCTCGACGTCGAGTCGGCGATAAGGTTGCACTGCAAGGCAATATGGATCCCGCCATCTTGCGCACCTCTCCTACAGCCATAGAAACAGAGGTAAAGCGGATTTTGGACGCTTTTGGCGATGGCCCAGGCCATGTATTCAACCTCGGCCACGGCATCACACCGGACATTGATCCGGAAAATGTAGCTGCATTTGTGAGAGCCGTGCACAGCCAGAGTGTGAACTAGTCGATATTCCGACAAATTAGACCTTTCAGACCCTTTGAAATTACTGGTACTTCGCTTTTGGCGACCTAAAGATATCTCCTGTAAAGTTAGCTGACCGACAAATTCGGCGGGTGGGATTAAAAAGTGGCAGAACTAAAACAGAAGAAAGTTGACGTAACAGACCTAAAACTAGGTATGTTCGTTTCTGCGCTCGACAGACCTTGGTCTCAGACCTCTTTCCCGTTGCAGGGGTTCGCCTTGAGATCTCATCGCGAAATCATGGCGATTCGCTCTCTCTGCCAATATGTCTATATCGATGTGGCAAAGAGTAAAAATGTTCCCGTTGCTGACCTCGACACAAAAGGTATGGACAACAAGGCTGGTGATTACCGTCAGTCGCAGGTTCCACTAAAGCTCGATCACGACCGATATCAGGCACGATCAAATACCCCTTCTTCGAAAGATGTTTCGAAAGCACAAAAAACCTTTGAGCAAACCGCGCTCAATCTTAAGAGCATTCAAAAGCAGATTCGTGAAGGCGCTAAAGTCGACGAGAAAGAAATCAACCAGACTGCTGGACTCATGGTTCGCAGTGCAATGGAAAACCCCGTTGCCATTACCTGGATTGCATTACTGCAGCGCAACGACGAAGACACTTACGGGCAGTCGCTGAGATCAGCAACCTGGGCTGTTATTTGTGGTCGCCACATGGGATTGGAAGAGCAAGAGATAAAACGTCTCGCTGCTGGCGTGATGTTAAAAGACATCTATAGAACCGAAGCAGACGAAACACTTCCAGAAACTATGGCGATCGAGAAAACAGTGAACAAGCTTCGTGAGGCCGATGTGCATCCGAAAATTATCGCTGTGGTTAAGTATCACCGAGAGAAGTTCAACGGTACCGGCAAGCCTTTTGGGGCCGCAGGCGAGAAAATTCCTCTCTTGGCACGTATCGCCGCAATCGCAACGGCCTACGACGAAAAGATTTATCCAATCGACGGTACGCCCGCGATTGCGCCTTCAGCGGCAACCAAATACATCTACGAACAGCGCGGCCGAGCCTTTCAGGAAGAACTGGCAGTAGAATTTATTGAGTGCACTGGTCTGTATCCGCTTGGCACACTAGTAAAGCTAAACACGGGCGAGACAGCCTGCGTTGTTAAATCTAATCCTCAGCGACGTTTACGCCCAGAAGTGATGGTTTTGCGCAACGCGGAAGGTGCTCGCCTGGAATCACCCGCTCGTGCAAACCTCGCAGATGACAATGGCAAGGAACGAAAAATCGAATCCGATTTGCCAAGCGATCCGGAAATCGACACCAATTGGATCTATGAGTCCTTTCTCGGTCGTCAAAGTTCATCTTCAGAGGGCGGAGCAAAAAAAGGTCGGCTTTCGCGCCTTTTCGCTTAGACCACCTAACATCCAATTCGAAGCGAGCGCTTCAGTCCAACTAGGGAATTCCAACGGAATTCCCTTTTTCGTTTTTGCCCCATAGATACGCCTCTAGGTTGCTCGTCTGAGCCTCAGGTGATATAGATGCATGCTGAATTTGGCCCTTGAGCGAGTAGTAGGTGTATAACGATCAAAATTTGAGCCCAGACAGCTATCAGAAGCTACTTGACGTAGCTGGCAGGCTGGTTGCTGAGCCTGATATTCACAGGCTATGTGAAACCATTCTGGCAGCTGCTCAAAAGATGACGGGGGCCGAAGGTGGCACCCTATATCTCACTGGACAAAACGAAGAAGGTGAGGACTGCGAACTGCAGTTTGTTATCGTCAATAACAGGGTATTAGATCTGGGGGAAAGTGGTTCCCTTCCGCCCATTCCGCTCTTCAACGAAGAGGGTTCACCAAATCAAAAAAATATATCCAGCTGCGCTTATCACAAGCGCGAAGACATTTGCATTGACGACGCCTATGAGACTGAAGAATTCGATTTCTCCGGGACACGTAAGTTTGACGAGGCCACCGGTTACCGATCGCGCTCCTTCCTTGCGGTGCCGCTGCTAATAGAGACAGGACAAGTCATAGGCGTATTCCAGTTAATCAATGCAACAGACACAGAGACTGGAGAGGCAACCACTTTTTCAGAGACTCACCAGTCCTTGGCCCATGTCTTGGCAAATTTTGCGGCGACGGCTATTGAGCAACAACTCACAACTGATAGACAGCGTGAGTTGCTAGTCAAATTATCTGGGGTTTCAGATACCAGTATTCTCGCCGATGAAATTTTGCGTGAAGCCAAGGCCATGACCAACGCCGACGGAGGTTCACTCTATCTGCTAAAAGGCGATGAAAAAGATGCACAGCTAGAATTTTCACTGGTACTTAACGACAGTTTAAATATTTCACTCGGCGGTCAAAGCGGCAATCCAGTGAATCTGCCGCCCGTCCCGCTGTACAACACAGACGGTAGTGAAAACCGCGTCAATGTCGCCAGCTACGTCGCCCTGACCGGAGAGAGCGTTCGTATTTCGGATGCCTACTCAGAAGACCGGTTTGATTTGAGCGGAACCAGGAAGTTTGACGAAAGCACCGGATACCATTCCAAGTCTTTCTTAACTGTCCCTCTTAAGAACCACGAAAACGATGTCATCGGCGTTCTGCAGTTGCTAAATGCCCGGGATTTTAATTCTGGTGAAGTTATCGACTTTAGTGTGAAAGGCGAGATTGTTGTAAAAGCGCTTTCTTCCTTTGCCGCCATCGCGCTGCACAACCGCATATTATTGGAAGACCTAAAGAACCTTCTAGATGCCTTTATTAAAGCGATTGCACAGGCGATCGACGCAAAATCCTCACACACCTCTGCGCACTGCCAGCGAATTCCACTTCTTATGGAAATGATTGCTCAGGCTGCCTGTGAAGACGAAGGAAAGTTCAAAGAGTTCCAGCTAGACGAAGACGAGTGGTATGAGCTTCAAGTGGCATCCTGGATGCACGACTGCGGCAAGCTCTCCACTCCCGATTCGGTATTGGACAAAAGCACCAAACTCCACTTGATGCGTGACGGCATTCATGAAGTTGAAGCGCGATTTGCCTCTATGCGCCAGCAGCGTATTGGCGATCACTACAAGGCATTGTCGGAAGGTGCGGAAGCCGAAACTGCACAAGAGTCATTGGAGCAAGATCTGGCCACTCTCGAAGAGGATTGCGATTTTCTCGTAAAAGCCAATAAAGGCGGTGAGTTCATGTCAGATGAGCACAAAGACCGCGTTCAATTGCTGGCCGGTCAGGAGTGGATTGACCATCAGGGAAAAGTTCAGGCTCTGCTGACTCAGGAAGAAGTCGATTTTCTCTGCATTGCCCGAGGCACGCTCTCCTACGATGAACGTCAAATAATTAACAACCACATGGTGGTCACCCTTGAGATTCTAGAGGGTCTGCCCTTTCCGAAGAAACTCAAGCGAGTTCCAGAATATGCGGGCGGGCATCATGAAAAAATGGATGGCACCGGATTTCCGCGTGGCCTCACCAGAGATCAAATGTCGATTCCGGCACGCATGATGTCCATCGCAGACATCTTCGAAGCCCTGACTTCAAAAGAGCGCCCATACAAAGATCCAATGAAACTCAGTCAGGCACTCAGCATCCTTAAGAATATGAAAGAGGACAAGCATATTGATCCAGATATTCACGAACTCTTTGTGAAGTCCCGCGTCTGGGAAACCTATGCCGAGCAAGAGCTGTTAGATCAACAAAAAGATGTCACCGACATTTCGCCCTACCTATAAGGGAAAGCTAGAAAACACTGGGGAGCATCCATGCTAATTTCGAGTGAAAATAGACCAAAACTTCTAGCCGCAGCATTCGGTTTGGTGCTGACCCTGGTATTTTGGTTTTGGTCAAATATTCACCCTGAAACACTGCTGGGACAAATCCGAGATAGGCTAGATGGTGTTGTCTATGACACTCGCCTGAGTAATACCCTAACCGAAAACGTCAGATCCAATGAGCTGGTTGCCATTGTGGATATGGATGAAAAATCACTGGCAGAACAGGGCCGATGGCCCTGGCCACGGATTAAATTTGCAGCCCTTTTGCAAGGAATAGCTGACGCCGGCGCGGCGGTAACAGCTCTGGATATCAGTTTTCCTGACGAGGATACAAACCCGGTTGACCTAATTCGAGAAACCGGAGAAGTGGCTGGAGAGACGATTTCAGACGACACGCTGAACGATCTGGAGAATCTCAGGGATGACTTAGACGGTGATTTAGCAATCGCTAATGTCGTAAGCAACAACGATATTGTTGTCGGTTTTACCTTTAACAATGAAGTAGAAGTTCGCAGCGCACTTCCAAAGCCTGCGCAAATCCTGAACGACCTCAACTATCAGGACTACCCAATTCCCGAACCAAGAGCAATTCTTGCCAACGTTCAAGCTATTAATGACGCAGCTCGATTTCAAGGGTTTTTCTCCACTGCAGAAGACCCTGATGGAGTGCTGCGGCGTTACCAGCTATTCAACAAACATATTGGGGTGCTTTATCCATCATTGGCCCTTGAGGCGATGCGTGTATTCCTTGTGGCTGATGGTATGCAAATCATTGGCAGTCCAGAATCCGGGATAGAAAGTGTTGAAGTCGGTCCATTAAGAATTCCTGCGGACAACGCTGCCAGAACGTTAATTCCATTCTTGGGCGGCAAGGGCGCTATCTCCTATTACTCCGCAACAGACGTTCTCGAAGGTCGGCTAAATCCCGGGGACCTCGATGGCAAAATAGTATTTGTTGGTTCAACAGCCCAGTCGGTTTCTGATTTTGTTACTAGCCCGGTTCAAGCAAACTATCCTGGGCTCGAAGTGCACGCCACTATGGCCAGTGCAATGCTTGATGAGAACTGGAAAATACGGGATGGCCTGATTGCACAACTGGGCTGGGTTCTGCTACTGCTCGTAGGCATCGCCATGAGTGTTGTATTACCCTTTTTACGGCCGCTGTTTGCGGTTGTCGTCTCTATCGGCGCGATAGTATTTCTAGTCTTCCTCAATGTAATAAGTTGGTCGAAATTTAATATCGATTTTGATGTTGCCCTTACGGTTATCCTGGCTCTTTTGCTGACTATCTTTAATGTCGCCTACGGCTTTATTCAGGAAAACTTCGCGAAGCAGGCGATTACCGGAATGTTCGGCCAATATGTGCCGCCAGACTTGGTAAAACAGATGGGCTCATCACCGGACTCTGCTCTGAGTTTCGACGGCGAACGGCGAGAAATGACGGTCTTGTTTGCGGATATCCGTAACTTCACCAATATCTCTGAGGGCATGGCACCGGGCGAACTAAAGGACATGCTGAACCGCTACTTCACCCCCATGACTCAGATTATCTTTGAGCAGCAAGGCACTATTGATAAATACATTGGCGATATGGTGATGGCCTTCTGGGGAGCTCCCCTGGACGACTCTGATCATGCTGTACACGGTCTGACCGCAGCTTTGCAGATGCAGGCCAAATCCAATGAACTTACAGCCGAATTTAAGGCTCTGGGCTACCCACAAATAAAAATTGGCGTCGGCCTAAATTCCGGCGAAATGAACGTCGGCAATATGGGATCGGAATACCGCCGCTCATACACAGTGCTGGGAGATAACGTAAACCTAGGTTCACGAGTGGAAAGCCTGACCAAGTTCTACGGCGCCGACACTCTGGTTGCCGAAAATACATACCAAGCTTGTCGTGACCACTTTGTCTTCCGACAAGCGGACAAAGTTCAAGTTAAGGGCAAAGAGGAAGCTGTTACCCTTTATGAGCCCCTTGGGCTGAAAGGGGAAGTCAGCGACGCTGTATTAGCCGAGCTCGCCGACTACGAAGCAGCGCTCAATGACTATCTTTCAGGAGATTGGAAACGTGCATCCTCCGGATTTACCAGCCTGCTATTCCAGAACCAAAAGTCCGTTCTATACAAACTCTATCGAGACAGGGTGACAGACAACGAGCCTCCGACTGAAGGCTGGGATGGGGTATTTAGGCATACGTCCAAATAAATTCTTTATGCGTACTTAATTTGTTCCATAAAAAAAGCCCCGCAATAACGGGGCTTTTTTCTTTCTGACTAACTAGCTTGATATCAGTCCTCACCAAGGAAGAATGCTCCGTTGATATAGTTCCCAATTGTCGGAGAAACAACATCATAAGTGCCAATTGCAGCATCTGCATCTACTCCGATTATAAACACTGAAGATGTACCTATTACGTCAGTAGAGATCGTTGACGAGGTTCCATAAGTTTCTGTGTAACCCGTCACGGGAATATTTGCGAAAGGAGCTGAAGCATCTAGAGCCACAGGACCTGCAGCGGATGTGTAATAGTCCAGTCCATCAACATTGTAAATATCCATGGTGAAGCTATCGATCTGCTGCTCGAAATAGTTGAGTTGCAAATCAACGTCTAGACCACCGTAGGCAATAAAGCTATTCCCAGTGCTGTCTGTATAAGTGGGATTGGTGTGATCGTAATCTACCAACCAAGTGCCTTCTCCCGACACAGCGTTTGCCCATATATCATCAGTATATTGGCTTGGGTCCGGCGAATAGGCAAAGTGCTGGTATTGAGTTAACGCAGTGGCTACACCATCAACTTCCAACTGATCTTGTGACTCCCAGCGCCCCCAGTAGGCTTCTGGCAAATAGTCCCACTGGCCATTGGTGTTGTCGTAGTCACGTAATTCACCCTGAGTCATATCCCAAGAGCAATCACCACAAGGCGCGCTGGCAGACTCAAATCCTGCTAAAGCATTTGGATGTGTATGGTCAAAGGACTGCACAGTTAGAAGTTCAGCAGTATTGGTGCCATCGATATAAAACCCGTGAGTATTTCCTGCGAGAGGATCATCTTCCGTCGCAGTAAAGGCCACTACACCGCCTTGCTCTGCCGCGAAGGTATCTGGCAGATCCATCCAGTGATCGTTCTGATGAAGAATATAAGCCCCTGAAAGGAAGTAACCACTTGATTCAAGACCAAAGCTACCGGCAGCACCTTCGGCATTGTCTCCCAAGAAAGTAAATACGGCAGCGCCATTGGCTGTGGACCCCCCACTTACACAGGAATCACAAACGCCTGTCAGGCTAAGCTGAAATCTGGTATCGGTAATCGGGTCGGCTGTGGCACCTGCAAGTTCCATATCAAACCTATGATAGTACTGGTCCTTGGCTGTTAGATAGAAATCCACGACACTAGCCGTCGCGAAGTCGAACTCCATTAAAATTTCTTCGATATAGCCCGTGCCCCCAAAGAGATCTACCGTCTCAGGTGCGTCAAGCAAAACAAACTGGGCAGTAGTTCCCATACCACCAGTGACGATTCCATCTGGTAGCTCAAGAGTCAGATCTCTTGAGGTTACAAAGGGCATCAGCGCAGATGCTTGAATGTCAGTAGCAGAGGCGTGATTAGGATCTGAAGGCAAACTAAAGTTATAGCTTTCACTCTCCCACACACCCCAATCAGCTACAAACCAAGGATCTTCGTCCGAGCTTTCATAACTATACATCTGACCACCGAAAGCGCGGCCGTAGTGCCAAAGCCTACCTTCTTCAATGTTAAGGAAGTCGGCCGGAGAGGAGAACCCCGTGAACACATCTATCGTCGCCCCGCCATAAGGGCGATTAAATTCAGTGAGCTCCAACTGCACATCGTCATTAGTTAAATCATCAACGATTACTAGTGGAAGCAGGCTGCCTAAAGTGCTATCCAAAAGAAAACTTGGTGCAATGGCTGCCATAGCCGGCTCGCTTACCCTTAGCTCGCTCGCCTCCACCCAATACTCATCAAAATCTTGGTTCAAAACAAAGCCAGCTTCTACGGCATAGTAATTTGGAATCATACTGCCGTAATAGTTCGTCCCGTCTGACCAGGCAGCAAGACCGCCTATCACTTGCTCTGCACGATCACCAACAAAAGCAATCTCTGCATGACCGACCATATATTCTTCGTCATAACTACTGCTTCCACAGCCCTCACAACTACCGGATAGCTCAATAAAGGTCGTAGGAGCTAGGGTTTCAGCTGAAACAAGCCCAAGATCAATTTCGACGGAAGAGTAATAATCTTCTCCAACGCGGATATCGACGTCAAAATAGTCCACAGTTTGACTGAGGAAATCAACACCAAGATCAATGGTGTTGACGCGTGCAAACTCCATCCTATCCTCTGGATCTGCCGCAGCACCATTGTAGTAAACCGGCGAGGGGCCACCGGCATATCTATAATGGGCGGTAATCGCGGTCGGATCGTCATCGATATAACCCGTCAATGGGACCGCACTCATTAGTTCAGCCGCTGAGGTGTGATTGTCGGCAAAGATGGTGCTCAGCAATCGTGATGAATCCAGAGCTGTGCTCATGTCGTCAAAGAGCCACTCATTGGCGAGAATATCCTGATTCGCCCATGTGGCCCAGCTCACTTCTGCTGGAGTATCGATATATTGATATTCATTGTGCACATCACCCGTGAGAATCACCACCGCATCCTGAACTTCAAATTTACATGCCATGCAATCCAAATTTGATTCCAAAACCGAGTCGACAATGTTGCTTCGATCCTCAATCGTGATTGTGGTAAAGCTATCTCCGGCGGTGAGATCCGCTACAGAAGCGAAAGGGGCGAATGCTGGAGTAACATCGTCTGGGATAAGTGACCCTGACATCACAGCAACAGAGTCTGCTGCTGCATCAGTACCGCCTGGATCCACCTGCCAACCTATATGGTCACGAGTTTCGTCCTGCGCCAATACAAATGTGCCAAATACAGAAATTTCGGGATAGTAGCTACCCTCGTCTTCATCCTCTTGCAGCTCAAAGCCACCGAAGAAGCCTTCACCATTAGGCCCAAAGGGCATAAAGTCAGCAGAACCACTAAGCCGCACAGATTCATTACCGTAGTAGTAGTCCATGCCCTCGTCGCATATTCCGCCAACACATATACCGCGCAGTCTAATTCCCTCATCTAGCAACTCTTCTAGATCTATATCCAATTCAGAGGTTTGGTAGGGGCTGTAATTATATCGATCATATTGCGCGTAGATTCTGCGCTCGCCAATTTCGATATTCATCTCGAAATTGCTAAGAGTCTGGGTGTAAAGATCAAGATAAAGATCAGCGTCCATCACCCCAGTTCTACCCCACTCATCCGTCGGGGAAGTACCGCCTACGTAAGAATAGCGGGCCTCAGTTGGGTCATCAAAAACAGGAGTAATCCCGCTCTCGCCATCGGTATAAACGAAGTGATGATCCATACCCAGAATCTCTTCATCTGGTGGAGTCACAAATCCAAAACCCTCAGCATATTCACCTTCGGCATAACTCGCATAGGCAAACCATCTGCCCCAATTAATACCAAAGTCAGTAGCACCATCAGTAAGTAAATTGTTATCGCTCAGGAAGGATCCAAATCCACCCTGTTCTGCCAATACACCCTCGTCAATCCTAAACTGCTCAAGATATTCGGTAGGGTATCCATACATATCTTCTTCCATAAAATAGGAATCAAATCCAACGACCAGATTGTCAATGGTTTCCGTCGAGCCTAAGCTTGTAAGGAAAATATCGTCATCAATCGGGGCGCCAGTATCATCGATACCGCCAATAATGGAAGTATGCCCATTAACATCGTAGGGGTAATACATGCTCTGAACTCCGCTCACCACTGCGGCGACTCCAGACCCGACTGTCAAAGTGGGTGGAGACGAGGCCAACGAATCAAAATACAGTTCGTTATCGGAAGCTTCGCCTAAAAGGAAGTAGGTCCCCGCTACACTGATTTGTGAGTAATCGAATTCCTCTCCCAGATCCACTTCAGTTATTCGATAATCATCAAAATTCAGCAGGTCTTTCAGGTTTTCTTCTTCGTCACCCTCATTCATGCTCGCTTCAAGGGCATAGCTGCCTATCACACCAGACATCTGATCAAAGCTCTCTGCGGCAGCTGAATCGCCGACAAACACCATCGATGTTCGACCCTCAATCTCGACGCCATCGCCGCATCCAATGCCACCTGTACAGAGACCTGCTAATTCAAGATTATCAGCGCTAACGCCGTCCAGATAGTAGGTGCTATCGTTTTCGAGCATATGTGCGTTGTAATAGCGATCTGAAACCTTAATCTCCATGTCAAAACTGACAATCGCCTGCTGGAACAGGTCGAGGTCGAGATTGATAAAATTAACTACTCCCTCCGCGCCCTGCTCATCTGTTGGGCTGGTTCCGCCAAAGAAACTGTAAGAAGCTGATTGTGGTGAAGATTCACCAAAGAGTTCAGAATCTGTTTGCGCGTCGCTCCAAATAAAATGGGCGTCAGTTCCGGTATTCAGTATCTCTTCATCAAACTCAAAATCGTAGCCATCCAGCGCTAGCCAACGGCCCCAGACTACGAGATCGTCGCCAAAGTCTTCATAGAGATCTTTTTCTGCCAGCAAAGCACCCTGTTCATCATTGATGCTGAAGTAAAAATCTCCATAACTGGTTCCATTAAAGTAGGAATAGACAGCAGGTAATTCACCCAGGATGGAAAAATAGTCGTCTGAATCAGCACTGCTAAAGGCCTCCGCTAAAGGGTACAAATCTTCACCCTCACCAACCTGTCCGGCGAACGCAAAAGCCTGCCCAGTATTTTGCAAAACTAATGCGTCATTGCCGTCAAAAAAGTAGGGGTTCTGTATGACGGAATCTCGGGCTAGAACAAATACGCCGTTGGCGCTTATATTCGATGCAACAAGATTCCCATCAATAGGTAGCACACCCATATCTTCGACAAGCTCATAGTTCCCGATCACGCCTTCGCCCGTCTCGCCAATTAAGCCGAGGCCAGCAAAACCTAGCAGATCCGTTCCCTCATCATCACCGCATTCGCCAAATTCGCAGTAGCCGGCAAGCTTGACACCACCATAGTC
>JABJGI010000050.1 GCA_018662305.1 Porticoccaceae bacterium
ATGTGGGCATAAACCCCACGCGAGACGGAGTAATCCATATTCTTCGCCTTATGGGTGCGGATATAGATCTAACTAATGAGCGTTTGCTGGGTGACGAGCCCGTTGCCGATATTGTGATTCGTTCTGCGCCCCTGCAGGGGATTGATATACCCGAGCATCTGGTTCCCTTGGCGATCGACGAGTTTCCCGCAATCTTTGTTGCGGCTGCCTGCGCTTCTGGCACAACTCGATTAACAGGTGCCGAAGAACTCCGCGTTAAAGAGACAGATCGAATACAGGTGATGGCCGATGGGCTGAAGATTTTTGGCATCAAGTGCAAAGTTCTTGAAGATGGCATTGAAATTAAAGGCGGCCTGATAAAGGGGGGCAAGGTGGATTCCTGTGGTGACCACCGTACGGCCATGTCATTTGCCATTGCCGCATTAAGAGCGCAAAAGTCGATTGAAATTAGCGACTGTGACAATGTTGCTACCTCCTTTCCCAACTTTGTTGAGCTGGCATCAGAGGCTGGCCTGACTATAGAAGAGTTGTGATCTCATCTCCCGTAATCGCCATTGATGGTCCAAGTGGCTCCGGAAAGGGAACCATCAGCGCCCTGGTTGCCGAGAAACTTGGGTTCAATACTTTGGACAGCGGAGCGCTCTACCGAATATTGGCGCTTTTTTGCCAGAAGAGGGGGCTAGACACTGCGCAGATAGAGGAAATTGCCCAATATGCACTCGATCTGGATGTGCGCTTTTCCAAGGGGTGTATTTATCTCGATAATGAAGATGTCACCGATCGAATTCGTGGAGAAGACGTCGGAGCTATCGCCTCTGAAATTGCTGTTCATCCTCCGATTCGGGAAGCTTTGCTTCAACTGCAAAAATCCTTTGCAGTGGCTCCCGGACTAGTCGCCGATGGCAGAGATATGGCGACCCATGTTTTCACCGACGCACAGCTAAAAATATTCCTCACGGCCAGTGCTGAGGAGCGAGCACAAAGACGCCATAAGCAGTTGATATCAAAGGGGCAGGGTGGTAGTCTGCGCGCCCTCGTGGAGGACATCAAAGCTCGAGATCAACGAGATATCGAGCGAGAAACTGCACCACTTCGCCCAGCCGAAGACAGTATCCTGATTGATTCCACTGGAATGACCATTGAAGAAGTGGTCACTCAGGTTGTCGAGCTCTGGCATAGACTAAGTAATTAGCTCTCACTAGAAACCAATAATCTGGAATCCCTTTCTTTTATATAGAAGGTGGAAGGCGCCGCATATCAGTCGCCCAAAATGGCTGACTTTCGGTATTTTTAACTAGACCATCTGTGGGCCAGATGGATGAGCAAGCAACGCTAGTTGCTGCTTTTTATTTGTAGGTAATTTTAATGAGCGAAAGTTTCGCCGAACTCTTTGAAGAGAGTCTCAAGTCCATAGACATGGCAACCGGTTCAATCGTAACCGGTGTAATAATCGACATTGATAAAGATTGGGTAACTGTTCACGCAGGCCTTAAATCCGAAGGTGTTATTCCCCGTAATCAGTTTCTCGACGAGGCTGGTGAATTTAAGGCAGAAGTTGGAGACGAAGTTCAGGTAGCCCTTGAAACCGTTGAAGATGGCTTTGGTCTAACTCGCCTATCTCGCGAAAAAGCTCAGCGTATTGAAACCTGGACTGCCCTTGAGAAATCTCAGGCAGCAGACGAAGTTGTTAGCGGTCTTATCACAGGTAAAGTCAAAGGTGGCTTCACTGTTGATATCAAAGGCGTGCGTGCATTCTTACCGGGTTCTTTGGTTGATGTGCGTCCTACTCGTGAGACAACTCACCTGGAAGGCAAGCAAATTGAATTTAAACTGATCAAACTCGACCAGAAGCGCAACAACGTTGTTGTTTCTCGACGAGCCGTTCTTGAGTCTGTGAACTCTGAAGAACGTGATCAACTGCTGGAGTCCTTGGAAGAGGGTGCAGTAGTGAAGGGTGTAGTGAAGAATCTTACCGACTACGGTGCCTTTGTGGACTTAGGTGGTATCGATGGCCTACTGCATATCACTGATATGGCATGGCGCCGCATTAAGCATCCTTCGGAGATGGTTGAAGTGGGTCAAGAGATGGATGTTCGTATTCTCAAATTTGACCGAGAGCGCAGCCGTGTTTCTCTAGGCCTTAAGCAACTGGGTGATGATCCCTGGGTTAACGTTATTGAGCGTTACCCTGAAGGAACCAAGACTAAAGCCAAGGTTACTAATCTGACCGACTACGGTTGTTTTGCTGAGCTTGAAGACGGCATTGAAGGTCTGGTTCACGTTTCTGAAATGGATTGGACAAACAAAAATGTTCACCCATCAAAGATCGTGCAACTTGGTGACGAAATTGAAGTTATGGTTTTGGACATCGATTCAGAGCGCCGCCGCGTATCTTTGGGTATCAAGCAGTGCACCATGAATCCTTGGGAATCCTTTGCTCAAGACAACGAGAAGGGCGACAAAATTACTGGTGCGATCAAGTCCATCACTGATTTCGGAATCTTCATCGGACTGCCTGGCGGTATCGATGGTCTGGTTCACCTTTCTGACCTTTCCTGGAACGAATCTGGTGAAGACGCCGTGCGTTCATTCACTAAAGGCGACGAAGTTGAAGCCGTTATTTTGGCGATCGACGGTGAGCGTGAGCGTATTTCTCTAGGTATCAAGCAGATGTCTGAAGATCCATATTCAGATTTTGTTTCTACAAACGAGAAAGGTTCTATCGTTAAAGGCACCGTTTCTGAAGTGGATGCCAAAGGCGCAACTATTCAAGTGGCAGACGACGTTGAAGGCTATATTCGCGTTTCTGAACTGTCTCGCGATAAAGTTGAAGACGCTTCTACCGTTCTTAAAGTTGGTGATGAAATTGAAGCCAAGGTCATTAACGTTGATCGTAAGAGCCGTCAGTTGAATCTCTCTATTCGTGCCCGTGAAATGGACGACGAGAAGACAGCACTACGTGAACTGCGTGAGCAGGAAGCGGAGCAAGCTGGACCTTCTACCATTGGTGACCTGATCAAGGCACAAATGGAAACTAAGGACAAGTAACGGATAAATAAAGGAAAAATTAGAGAAATCCCGAGGCGATAGCTATTGTCGCCTCGGGAACCTCTCTGATAGAGTAGCCGCATGACTAAGTCTGAGCTTATTGATCGAATCGCATCCAGTCAGGATCACCTGCCTCCGAAGGACGTTGAGGCCGCCATTAAGCTAATCCTCGAACACATGTCTGATCATTTGGCAGACAACAACCGTATCGAAATTCGAGGTTTTGGCAGCTTTAATTTGCACTACCGCAGCGCTCGGGTAGGCCGCAATCCCAAAACGGGCGACTCCGTTGAGCTCGCAGGTAAGTACGTACCACATTTCAAACCTGGCAAAGAATTGCGCGAGCGGGTCAATTTCAAGTAGACCTAGCTTCACTGATCTGCAATTCAATTTGCAGATACTCCAAAATTTCAACAACTTAATGGCCCCTCGGGTCACTGATCCCATCTATTTTGCTATGATTCACGCACTTTTCCGACGTCATGGAACTGGGCATGCGTAAGCTAATAAACATAATTTTGCTGATACTGGCTGTATTGCTCTTTGCAGTTGGTTTTCGCTTTGCTGCGGAAAACGCTGATCCCTTGAGTATCAGTTGGCTTGGTTGGAGTTCACCGGAAGGACCAACCTTTCTTTGGCTTGTCGCTTCTATGGTTTTCGGTATCACTCTGGGATATCTGGGTTTCCTAGGTAAGAACCTCTCTCTGCGACTTAAATTGAGACAGAGTCAGGCGGAACTAAAGAGGCGCACAGTTAGTCAGAATCGTATTGTGACTGCACCTGAGGCTGCTGCTGAAAAAGAATGAACGACTTTTCGATTTTTTTGATGTTAACCACGGCCATCGCGATTGGCTGGTTACTTGGGCGCTTTCAGCGTTTACCAAATACCTCCTCTTCAAAAAAGTACACGCCTTACGGCACCGCTTTTCTAGTTTCCGATGTTCCCGATCATGCGCTGGATTCTTTTCTGGCAGCGCTGGATGTTAATAGCGACACTCTTGAAACACACCTAGCCCTCGGCGCGATCTACCGTCGTAAGGGAGAGATTGATCGTGCGATTCGTATACACGAACATCTTCTAACCCGAAAAGAGCTGACTCCTGTGCAGCTGGAACTGGCCGAATTCGAATTGGCTACCGACTACCAAAAAGCGGGTTTGATGGATCGCGCAGAAAAATATCTGCAAAACCTTGTTGAGGTTTCTGCTACCTGTCGTCGTCCCTCCTTGATGAGCCTGCTGGAGATGTATCAGCATTCAAAGGAGTGGCGCAAAGCGGTAAACGTTGCCA
Organism: Porticoccaceae bacterium; assembly: GCA_018662305.1. Classification (GTDB taxonomy): domain Bacteria; phylum Pseudomonadota; class Gammaproteobacteria; order Pseudomonadales; family GM7GCV1; genus JABJGI01. The sequence continues at coordinate 4,338 of JABJGI010000050.1, forward strand.
ACTTGCTTACCGAAGACAGCAATGACAGACAGCTTAAGCGAGAGATGAATCGTCTCAGGTCGCACTTTTATTGCGAGATTGCACGAGCAGGTATTAAGGAGCACGATTTTCTCGGCGCACGACGTGCATTGGATCGGGCTGATCAATATTCAAGTGAGAACTCTCGCACTGAGCTTCTCAGAGTCGAGTTGGAACTTGTTCTCAACAGAGAATCGAAGGCTATATCAAGCTTGCACGGTCTGATTGATCGCGCTCTTGAGTTTCCTGACGCAATGATTTCACTGTTGGAACGTATGGCAGAAAACTTTTCGGATCGAGCGGCTTATCGAGAACTACTAGAAACTATTTACGCAAAGTTTCCCGTCCCAGATGTGGCGCGTTTGCTCTTTTCTGAATTGAATTCGACTCAGGGTGAAGCCGCGGCCCTTCAATTTTTGCTTACAGAGCTTAGCGAACACCCCACTTCAATTGGTTTAAAAGAAGCTTTGGGAAGCGGTGCTTATACTGAAGAGAAACACCCCATCATCCCCGTTTTGACCGCCTTGATTAGCCGGGAAGAGGAAGTG
>JABJGI010000134.1 GCA_018662305.1 Porticoccaceae bacterium
GAGGGGTAAATGATTTGTTCCCACATCTCTGGGTTCTTGGCTGGTGCGAAGCCATCCAAAAACCAAGCGTCTACGGCCGGTATTGCTTGATCAAAATTGTGATGAGTTATTTTGGGGTGTAATGACTTAAGCGCCGGTTCAAGCTGATCAAAGATAAGTTGCAGGCCAATACGGCCATTTCTTTCATCTCCGGTGGGAAAGCTGCGCCAGTGATGCCCCGGCACCAGAACTGGATAATGATGGATCAGTTGTTCGGAAAAACCTTCAAGTTCGGGCCATTGATCCAGGCTCTTGCGCAGATCCTCTATTCGGAGAGGAAAGCCTTCAACGCTGATATACCTGAGGGTTGCGCTCTTTGGCGCATTCTGAAGAAAGCATCTCCAGCTCAGTAGAAAATTTAGCCCAGTGCCAAAGCCCGTTTCAGCAATTACAAAGCTGCCGTTCTCCGGCAGGGAGGCAAACCTCTCAGCCAGCTTGTTGGCCTGAAGGAATACATAGATGCTCTCCGCCAGACCGTCCTCCTTTGAGAAGTAGGGATCATCAAATTGGGTACTAATGGGAGTTCCCATTTCATCCCACTTGAGGCTGGCTGGCTGAATTCTCGGATTCATTTGCTGGATAAAGGGCTCTAGATATCGCTTTTTATTTTCATTAAGGGTCTGAAACGCCTAAAATTGCGGCCTTGCTAGGGGTAGTGGATTGTATGCTGCTATTCCCATTCACCAAAGCGGAAAGACTCTAACCCATGCCAAATTCAAACCACGCTGTCGATCTCTGCAATTTTATCGACGCTTCGCCAACGCCCTACCACGCGACACAACAAATGGTGGAGCGGTTGGTGGACGCTGGTTTTACTCAGCTAGATGAAAAAGAGTCCTGGAATCTGCAGCCCGAAGAGGGCTACGTGGTAACCCGCAATGATTCATCTGTAATCGCCTTTACCACCGGTTCAGCAGGCTCTGCGGCGGATGGAATTGCCCTGGTCGGTGCTCATACTGATAGCCCTTGCCTAAAGGTTAAGCCTAATCCTGATATCAGTAAGCAGGGCGTGAGCCAATTGGGCGTTGAGGTATATGGCGGTGTGCTTCTAAACCCTTGGTTTGACCGCGATCTCTCATTGGCCGGGCGGGTCACCTATGAAGACTCTGATGGCCAACTTGCAACTGCTCTGGTGGATTTTAAAAAGCCCATTGCTCGCATTCCCAGCTTAGCCATCCATTTGGATCGCGAAGCCAATGAGCGGCGAACTATCAATGCGCAGAAACACCTACCGCTTGTTATTGCTGGAACAAAAGCCGATACCGATTCCGAAAGTTTTGCGGCGGTTCTAAAGACTCAGGTGGAAGATCAGCTCGGTGGCAAAGTCGTCGGCAAAATTGGGAAGGTCTTTGCCTATGAGCTTTATGCCTATGATACTCAGTCGGCGTCCGTTGCCGGACTCAATGACGACTATGTCAGTGCGGCTCGCCTAGACAACCTGTTGAGCTGCTTCTGCGGAATGACCGCCCTGATTGAGGCCTTCAAAAGCAACCCAGAGCGTGCTCAGTTACTTGTGTGTACCGACCATGAGGAAATTGGCAGCCAGTCCGCCTGCGGGGCGCAGGGACCATTCCTGAAAGATGTGGTTGAGCGTATCGTTCCAGAGCCCGAGGCCCGTCAGCAGGCGATCCGGCGTTCGCTTCTTATCTCTGCAGACAATGCCCATGCGGTGCATCCTAATTACGCCGACAAACACGATCAAAACCACGGGCCCAAGATTAACGGCGGGCCTGTGATTAAAATTAACGCCAATCAGCGCTACGCCACTAACAGTGAAAACACAGCCGTATTTCGTCAGATCTGCGAAAGTGTTGAGGTTCCTGTACAAGAATTTGTGGTGCGTTCGGATATGGGTTGTGGCAGTACCATTGGGCCAATCACTGCGGCCAACCTGGGTGTCAGCACCATTGATGTTGGCTGCCCCCAATGGGCCATGCATTCTATACGTGAGACTGCAGGAACCGCTGATCTTGATTATATGGTTAAGGCGCTTACGGCCTTCTATCAACGTCCCGTTCCCGCACTTTAGCCGTTCCCGCAGATTAGAAAGAAGAATAAAAAAGCTATGAGCCAAAACATCACGCTAACCGGCATCACTACAACCGGAACACCGCATCTGGGTAATTACGTGGGGGCAATTAAGCCTGCCATTGAGATGAGCCAGAGAAAGGAGCTAGGGTTCGAGGGACAGTATTTCTATTTTCTTGCTGACTATCATGCCTTGATCAAAACTCAGGATGCTGACAGAGTTCACCAGTCTGCCCGCGAAATTGCTGCAACCTGGTTGGCTCTTGGCTTGGATACGGACAAGGCGGTTTTCTATCGTCAGTCGGATGTGCCACAGATTCCCGAACTCACCTGGTTTTTAACCTGTGTTGCCGCCAAAGGGCTGATGAACCGGGCTCATGCCTACAAAGATGCAGTGCAAAAGAATTTGGATGCCGGTGAAGACCCGGATTACGCCATCAATATGGGACTCTTTAGTTACCCTGTTCTCATGGCTGCGGATATTCTGATGTTTAACGCCACTCATGTTCCCGTGGGTCGAGACCAAATACAGCATATCGAAATGGCGCGTGATATCGCTCAGCGCTTTAACCATTTGCACGGCAAGCACTTCAATATTCCTGAAGCTGTTATTGGAGAAGAAGGCGCAGTGCTTAAAGGGCTGGATGGCCGCAAGATGAGCAAGAGCTACGACAACACCATTCCGCTCTTTCTCACCGAGAAAAAGCTGCAAAAACATATCAACAAAATTAAAACCAACTTATTGGAGCCTGGTGAACCCAAGGATACGGAGGACTCTGCTCTCTTTGAGATCTGGTGCGCCTTCGCTAATGCGGATCAGAAAGCTTGGATGGCGCAGGAGTTTGCCAATGGCATCGCCTGGGGTCAGGCCAAGAAAGAGCTGTTCGCTCTGGTAAATGCTGAGCTGGCTGAGCCACGCGAGCGCTATATGGAACTTATGGAAAGCCCCGAGGTGATAGAGCAGGAATTGCAAAAGGGTGCTGAAAAAGCGCGTGCCATGGCGTCTCCATTTATGGAAAAACTGCGTGATGCCGTAGGCATTCGGGCGCTGGGGTAAAGAGTTAACTAGCCATGACAGTCGAAGTTCAGGAATCAGCCACTATTCAGAACACTCCAGCAGCTGCCCCCAAAGGGGATACCCGCAAGAGCACCGATACTAGAAAGCACAAGCTCGAATTCAATAAGCTGCAAAAACGCCTGCGTCGCAATGTGGGCAACGCCATTGCCGACTTCAATATGATTGAAGAGGGCGACAAGATTATGGTCTGCTTGTCCGGTGGCAAAGACTCC
>JABJGI010000087.1 GCA_018662305.1 Porticoccaceae bacterium
GGCAAAAAATTCAATAGAGGCTTGAAAAAACTAATCTGAAAAATAATCACGAGCAAGATTGTTGAACCGAGTGTATTTACCTTCAAACTGCAATTTACAGGTACCGATCTCGCCGTTTCGCTGTTTGCCGATAATCACTTCAGCAATACCCTTATCTGGGGAATCCTCATTGTAGTATTCATCTCGATAGAGGAAGAGAATCACATCGGCATCCTGCTCGATGGCTCCGGATTCGCGCAGATCGGAATTCATTGGGCGCTTATTCGGCCGCTGTTCGACACCACGATTTAGCTGCGAAAGCGCAATCATTGGACAGTCAAATTCCCTGGCGACCTGCTTGAGAGATCGAGAGATTTCTGAGATTTCCTGCACTCTGTTGTCGCCCGCCCCATGCACATGCATCAACTGCAGGTAATCCAGCATAATCATGGCTGGTGCGCCATGCTCACGCACCAGCCTTCTGGTTCGCGCGCGTATCTCAGTGGGTGTCAGCCCTGGTGTGTCGTCGATAAAAAGGTTTTTGCCCTTTAGCCGCGTGGCTGCCCTGGACAGCTGGTCCCATTCGTCACCACTTAGCTTGCCGTCGCGAATGTTCTTCAGCTCGATACGCCCAACTGAAGCCAACAAACGCATCATCAGGGCCTGGGCTGGCATCTCAAGACTAAAGATCAGAATGGGGGCATCGGTGGCAAAAAGTGCATTCTCCACCATATTCAGGGCGAAGGCCGTCTTACCCATTGAGGGTCGGCCAGCAACAATGATCAGGTCAGACTTTTGCCAACCTGAAGTTTTTTCGTCCAGGTCAGTAAAGCCGGTACTTACCCCGGTGATATCCCCGCCAGACTCATAAAGCTCGTTGATACGATCCAAGGCCGATTTAAGCAGTGTGTCTGCATCCCGAAGGGCATCTTCTTTGGGGCCGGCTTCAGCGATATCGAGAAGGCGTTTTTCCGCCTCACCCAGTAAATCCTTTGATTCCAACCCCTCTGGGTTATAACTGCGGTCCTTGAGAGCATCGGCAGCTTCGATAAGCTGACGCAAGGTTGCTCGTTCACGCACAATACGAGCGTAAGCTTCGATATTGGCAGCGCTGGGAGTAGTTGTTGCCAGATCGGTGATATAGGTAGAACCCCCGGCCTTGTTGAGTTCCTTTCGACCACTAAGGTCATCGCAGATGGTGATGGGGTCAAAGGGTTCTTTGTCTTCTGCCAGACGACCGAGAGTGTTAAAGATAAGTCGATGTTCAGGGCGGTAGAAATCCTGTTCGCGAACCAGGCTGGCAACCTGATCAAATATTCGGTCTCCGGCCAGCATTAATCCACCAATAACGGCCTGCTCCGCCTCGAGGGAGTGCGGCAATATCACATCCTGATGCTCGGCATATCCTCCGTCAAAATCTGGTGGGCTCATTTCTTCCATTTCAGACAGTTTGCTCTTCTCTATTTAGCGCGGTTTCAACAGTTTCTACCAAGTGCTCTACAGCCCGATACTCTCTGCGTATCCGCGGATTGCCGGGCTCCAGATCAATCACTCCCAAACCTTCATCGGCACAACGCAGAAACACATAGGAGTCTGGTAGGTGAATAATATCGGAGATATTTAACGCGCGGAGAAATCGATTTAACTGATGGAAATATTTATTGCGTCGATGAACTCTATTCCCGACAACAAATATCTGTTTTCCTGAATTGCGGAAAGACCCCGTCAGAAAGATGTTTTTAATAAATTCTGTGGTCGCATGAATATCAATGGCCGAAGGTAAAAGCGGAACCAAAATCAAATCGACCTTATCGACCATACTAGTCAAACGTGCCGAATCTATGTCGCCGGGGCTATCAATTACTAGCCTTTCCGTTGTGCGCGGCACGCGCAAAAACCAATCCAATGTCGGCCTGGAAGGCTGGGGGGCACCAGACATTCCGTAAATAATAGGGTTTTCGCCACTGCGCTGGTTTAACCAAAAAAGAGAAGTCTCCTGAGGGTCACAATCAACCAGGGTAGTCTCGTATTCCTTGCGCGCAAAGGCAGCGGCCAGGTTGGTGGCAAGGGTACTCTTGCCACTGCCTCCCTTGGAATTGGCAATTAATACCCGCTTACAGGGTTTGGAGAGATCCTCTCGTTGATAGACTCGAACTTCTGAGGTCATTTGGTCTAACTAATTTTTTCGGACAAGCATGGTATCCGCTTTCAGAACACCATCCAATAGCCAAAGTTCTGAATCGCCGCTCCTCTGCGTTCACCCACCCGCGGCATACCCTAGATCCGGCACATAAAAAAAGCCGGTTGAACAAACAACCGGCTTTTTTAATTCCAACTAAGCGCTAGCTTATTCGGGAGCCACTATCAGTTGAATAGTAACTGTGACATCTGAATGCAGTTGCAGGTCGACATCGTATTCGCCGATATCGCGCAAAGCACCTTCTGGAAGAAGAACTTCGCTTTTTTCCAGTTCTTCACCAGCAGCTGTCATTGCTTCGGCAATTTCACGAGTCCCTACCGAACCAAACAAGCGACCTTCGTCACTGGCTAGTTGAGTAATAGTGATACTGCCAATCTCTTCGATCAACTTGGCACGACCCTGAGCAGAAGTCAGCTTGTCAGCCGCAGCTTTTTCAAGCTCTGCACGACGCGCTTCAAACTTTTCGATGTTCTCAGGAGTTGCACGTACTGCCTTGCCCTGAGGAATTAGGTAGTTGCGACCAAAGCCGGACTTTACGTCCACCTGGTCACCGATATCGCCGATACGGCCGACTTTTTCGAGAAGGATAACGTCCATTGAACCTACCCCTTGTGATTGTCGGTGTAAGGCAGCAAAGCCAGGTATCGAGCGCGGTTGATAGCTGTGGTTAGCTGGCGCTGATAGCGAGCCTTGGTACCAGTGATACGGCTTGGAATAACCTTGCCGTTTTCAGATACAAATTCTTTCAATGTATCCAGGTCTTTATAGTCGATAGTATCAATGCCTTCGGCAGTGAACTTACAGAATTTACGTCGTCTTGAGAATCTAGCCATCTCTACTTCTCCTCTTTATCGGCCGCAGGCGCTTTATCGGTTGAGGTCTCTTCCTCTTCAGCTGGAGCTTCTTCTGCTGCAGGTTCTTCTTCCTCGGCAGGGGCTTCTTCTGGCTCAGCAGTTGCTTCCTCAGCTGGGGCCTCTTCTTCCGCTGCAGGCGATTCTTCAGCCGCAGGCGCTTCTGCTTCTGCTTTGGCTGCAGCTTCTTGCTGCGCGGCACGCTCTGCAGCGCGCTTTCTTTCTTCCGCTTCTTTATTGGCATCGCGCTCTTTCTCTTCGCGCTCTTCCTTCATAATCAGCGTTTCTTCGGTTACTGGACCATCGCGGCGTACAACCAGGTTGCGCAGCACGGCGTCGTTGTAACGGAAGTTTGTGGTCAATTCGTCAAGAGCTTCACCAGTACATTCAACATTCATAAGAATGTAGTGAGCCTTGTGGATTTTTTGGATGTGGTATGCGAGCTGGCGTCGGCCCCA
>JABJGI010000151.1 GCA_018662305.1 Porticoccaceae bacterium
ATGGCATATCGCATCGAGATTGAAGACGATTTGGCGCTAGATGGCACAGCCTTCTATGAGCGCTTATTCGTTGCGCTCGGTGCAGAATTTATCGAGCTGGATTGCACGCTCTTTTAGTAACTAGAATTTAGAACTCTCTCTAGTGTTGCAATTGATCCGCACTTGGGCATCACCGACAAATAGAGGCTCCACGTATGTGGGGCCTTTTTTGTTTTGTCTCGGCTTTAGCGGAGTGAAGTGAATCATCGCGTCCGACAAATGTCGTTTCACACGGCTTGAGCTTCGCCCCTTCTTTTAACTACATAGAGATAAGCAGGCAATGCGCAGCTCAAACCGATAACGAGGTTTATAAAGATAAACAGATATGGTTTTGGACCGTTCGATTCCTGCACTTGCACGGACATATAAAGCCAGAACACGAAGGAGGTAAACAGCAGATCTGAACTAAACCCTCCTGCTGGTCCGTTGACGAATAAAGATTCGACAAATAGAGACAGGTCGATTCCTTCTAACTGGAAGAATGGGAAGAAAAATAGATAGGGAAGAATGCCGCCTAAGACTGCTAAAACGAGATACGTGGTTTTCATGACTGCTCCGGTATTTTCATTGATCTGTTGGTTTGAAACAGTTCAGAAATCACTAGGCTGAATTCTGTACTTTTGAGTTCTTCGGCCAGAAGGGATCGCATTTTTTCTCCATTGAGCAGAACCGGCTCTCGCCACAGGTAGCGCATTTTTAGTATTTCTTTCACGATGGGGCTAAAGATGCCGATGACTTTGAATAAGGGCCAGGGAAGAGGACGTATCCTCAGCTTCAGCCCATTGGCGGAAAATGCGGACTCCCAATCGGCTCTAGACAGTTTTAGACCTGGGTCATGGTAGGTCTCAAATACATCGACGGAGTTTTCCAGAATTGAAACTGTGTTTTCGCAAAGATCCGGAAGATAGGACCAAAAATGAACGTGGTCCTCGTCGTGCGGAATGCTGAGCAGATAGCCATCGCGTTTTTGCTTCAGTATCGAGTCCAACCAACCCATATGCATGTTGGGGCCGATAAAATCACCGGCACGTACGATGGTGACTGCTGCTCCATTTTTACTTGCCTGTTTTAATCGCAACTCCATTTTTCGGCGAATTTCGCCTTTGTCAGTAGGTGGATGCTGTTGCTGGAATTCGTCAATGAGTTCGTTGCTGGGGGAATAGTTGTAAACATTCCCGGGCAATAGAATCCGCAGGCCATTTTTTTCAGCATGCTGAACACTAGGCTCTAGCATCTGCAAGGCTTCCTGATGCCAGCGGTGGTAAGCAGGATTTGCTGCATAAAGGATCAGATCACAATCCTTCGCGGCGGCCTCGATATCTTCTTTGTTGTACGCCGATCCAGAGACTATTTGTTGGGCTGATAGCCAGCTGGGTGCTTTGGCTGGATCACGCATTAAAGCTTTGATGCCCCATCCTCGGTTCTGCAAAGACAGCGCCATTTGATATCCAAAATTGCCTGTGATGCCAATAACGAGTGCTTTTTTCATTTCTCTATCCTGATGATTATTAAGCTGATCCAACCAATGGTTGGACTTGATTTATAAACAGTTTAATATTCATAAATAAATATAGAATAGAAAATAAACGATACTGGATATTCATATATGAATAACATGGATTGGCAATACTGGAATTGTTTTTTGGCGGTCGCCGAACACGGCAGCGTTAACAGCGCCGCCACTCATCTGCGTGTGTCTCAGCCGACATTGAGTAGAAAGCTATTGGCCATGGAAAAGGAGTTAGGTCATTCGCTATTTGATCGAAGTACCAGGGGCCTGACTTTGACGGAATTTGGAGCGAGTCTTATAGATGAGAGTAGGCAGATGGAGCAGTCAGCAAACCGACTTGAGCGCTTAGTTCGGGGACAAGAACAGCAGCTTGGTGGTCGTATCAGATTGTCGGCAAACGAAGTTATAGCGCTTCATTATCTGCCTAAAATACTGCCTGCCTTCCTAGATACCTATCCCCAGCTATCGGTTGAGCTGGAGGTCAGTAATCAGACGTCCAGTCTCGACAAAAGGGATGCCGATGTTGCTATTCGCATGTTCCCGCCAACCCAATTAGATTTGGTATCCAGACGTTTGTTTGATATCTCGTTAGGCTTCTATGCCAGTAGCGGATTTTTAGACAGATACGGAACGCCAACCAGTCTAAAAGAGATCTTCAATCAGCGTGTACTGGGTTTCGACAGGGATCAGCAAATGGTAGTTGGTGCTGGAGAAATGGGCCTTGAGATATCCAACGAAGAATTTCTGTTTCGCTGTGACTATATGCCCATCCAGATCGCTTTGTGTGCAAATGGAGGAGGTATTGCTGTAACTCATGAGCTGGTCGCCGAAGCCCATGGTCTAGTTAGACTTTGTTCTGAAGTTGAGCTACCAAAATTACCCGTATTCTTGGTCTGTCATCGAGATGTGCAGCACAATCGGGCTATTCGGGTAATGATGGATTTTCTCGGCAGCAATCTCTCTGACGTTGCAGATTGACCTGAAGGATAGGTTGTCTCTGACACTAATTTTCCACAATAACCCCTTATTTCACTTGGTAATCTCGCCTCCCAATTAAGTAATATTCAGATCCATTTGTTTGATTTATTTAAGGAGGTACAAAGAGATGACTAAGGAGAGCGCATCTTCAGCACGGTTAAGCGCGGTGTTGACAGTCTTTTTCTTGATAGCAAACCATCAGTCATTGGCTCAATCTGACGAGGTTGAGGAGATATTGGTTACAGGTGAACGGTCCTTAAGATCAATGAGAATAGAGGTAGAGCAAGCCGAAGAAGCAGTTTATGAACTCTTCAATCAAGCTTATGCGGGGACAGATTATGAGATGGTTTGCACGCGAGAGAAACCTGCCTACGACCCTTTTCGAGCGGGTTCAAATTACTTCCCAGCGCGACGTTGCGGAAGTAGGTTGGCTATTGAATTGTATGAAGATGAATTAGCAGAGTTTGGGGAGTACCAGTACGAGGAGCTCAACGGAGGAGTTGGAGTCCCGCCAGACAACGTCTATTTTCAGGCAAGGCGCGAGGAGCATCAGGACGAACTTGTTGAAAGAGTTTGGGAAATGTATGAAGAAAATTCCGAGTATCGCTCTAGCTTGCTAAATTACATTGAGCTGAAAAGAAATTATGACGCAGCCGTTGAGGCCGACTTTGAAAAGGGAAATATTTTTACACGATTTTTTTCTTGGCTTGATTAAGCAGTAGTTACAATCATGATCATTATTTAGCGAGGGACAATTATCTAGCGACTTGCTAATCTGCTGCCTAGCTTCTAATTCTTTGGAGCAAGGGGGACAGATGAAAATTGATCACATTCAGTATCTGGTATTCGCACTACCAGTCCTTTTACTCGGTTGCGGCTCGATGAGCGGTTCTTATCAAGGTCTATCGAGTGGCAACATCATTACCGGCGAGGGCATCGCCAATCCCAACCCTGTTGTGGTGAATCAGTGGGGCGATGTACCCGAAGGTCTCACTTGGGGTCACACTGCTGGTATTGATATCGATCCGACCGATGGACATGTTTGGGCGTACGAGCGATGTGGCTCGGGCGGCGGTTTTATGGTGGGTCAGGGACCAGTGAATTGCGAGACAAATCCGGTAAACCCTATCTACAAATTTGATCCCCATACCGGCGAGGTTCTCGCCAATTTTGGCGCAAACTTGATGGTGACTCCGCATGGCATTGACGTCGACGATCAGGGCAATGTCTGGGTAACTGACTTTGCCAACAATCAAGCACAGACCAAGGGGCAGCAAGTACACAAATTCAGCCCCGAGGGTGAGCTGTTAATGAGCTTGGGTGTTGCTGGCAAGCGCACTACAGAAGGCGGACTTTTTAATCAGCCAAACGATGTAGTGATAGCGCCAGATGGAAGCATTTTTGTCTCTGATGGACATACAGGCCAAACGCTGACAAGCGAAAATGCGATTGAAGAGGGGCGAGCTGCGGGCTCCACCGGGCGCATTATGAAGTTTTCGCCACAGGGCGCATTGTTGATGGAGTGGGGTCGAATCGGAACCGCGCACGGTGAATTTAGAACACCCCACGGAATGGATATTGATTCACAGGGGCGACTTTGGGTCGCAGATCGGGGTAATCACCGGCTAGAGATATTCGACCTTGAGGGCAACTATCTTGAGTCTCGCTACAGCTACGGTCGTATTAGCGGAATACACATCACAGAAGACGACATGGTTTACGCCATCGATTCGGAATCTGGCCCTATTAATCATATTAACTGGATAAGCGGCGTTCGTATTGGGCCTCTAGATGAGGATCGTATTACCGGTTTTGTCCCCGGTTATCCGTTGGAAAGTCGCGGATACCAGTCGACGGCGGGCGAGGGTGTTGCAGTGGATGAAGATGGAAATATCTTTGTTGCGGAGGGCCCGTCATCAATTAATTCTGCCGGAGGCTCCTTCACAAAATATATGAATTGAGAGAATTCCTCAGAGTCTAACTTCTGTTAAGAATTCTGACGTGTTTGCCTCAGGGAATGATTGCAGGCGTATAGTCTGCAGTCGCCTCACCGCAAGGGTGGGGCCAAATTACTTGGGGGGTAATTGATATGCATTTTTCCGCACCATTTATCAGGTCACTGGTTCTATTGTCCTTTGTTCTAGTGCAGGCGTGTTCTAACGACTCTGCACCTGAAACTGTGCAAGCTGAATCCACTCTGCCTGCCGCAGATACTATCTTTGTGAACGGCAAGGTATTAACTGTGGACGAAGCCTTTTCTCAGGTTGAAGCGGTTGCCGTTACTGGCAACTTGATTAGCGCCGTAGGCAGCTCCGAAGAAATCAGTGCAATGGCCGGGCCCGAAACCCGTATTGTGGACCTCGAAGGCCGAACAATGATTCCGGGGCTAATCGACAACCATAACCACTTGATTTTTAACGCACCTACTTGGCCGAACGGGGTTCGCCTGGGTCAGGTTAGAACTCGTGCAGCAGCCCTGGAAGCAATCGCAGCTAAGGCAGAAGAAATCGGGCCAGGTAACGACGCCGACCACATAGTCTTTGCATTGGGTGGTTGGAACCCTGTTCAGTTTACAGATGACCAAAGCGAATTCACGCGAGAAGAGCTCGATGCTATAGCACCCAATAATCCTGTTTATACCCAAATCAGTTGGGGGACAGCGGTGCTCAATACGATGGCGATGGAACTGGGCGGTATTACCAACGATATGCCTGAGCCCGGCCCAGAGACTGGTGGCAGAATTTGGCGGGATGAAGAGGGAAATGTCACGGGTAAATTTACTGGGGCCATTTTTCTCAAATGGCAATTGAGACCGCTTTTCCCAGAAGTTACCGGCGAGAGCGCTGCTATTGGCCTTAAAGCGGCCATTGCTGACTATTCGAAAATGGGCGTTACTTCTTCCATGACCTATAACGGCCCAGAGTTTCCCGAAGATGGTTTGCAATATATCCAAGAGCACCTAGCTGATACCGGTGAATTGGATATGAGGATTTACTACCCGCCGCATTTTGATAGAAATGTAAGCGCCTGGACGCCGGAAGAAGTTCCCGGAATTGTTGCTGGGTTAGCGGAACACGAGCCCTGGTCTGGTACCGAGATGTATCAGATGACTCATTTTGGCGAGCATATGTATCTGCCGGTTTCTGATAGTAATCGTATGGGAGACCGCCCCTATCCAGAAGATATGATGGAGCAATTCCGAATTGTGGTTACTGCCGCGGCAGCTAATGGCTGGCAGATCGCCGAGCATGTAAATCGAGATATCACGGTCAGGCAAATGTTGGATATCTTTGAGGAGGTTAATGAAACCTACCCCATTACACATCTGCGCTGGCGCTTTGAGCATGGGCGGGGTTTATCCATGGACTCAATTGAGAGGGC
>JABJGI010000153.1 GCA_018662305.1 Porticoccaceae bacterium
AAATTTTGCAACTGTCGTTTTACGTACCAAGCTTCCATTCCCGCGAGAGGAGGCGCGTCCAAAGCTGGACCACCTTGGCCTTGTACGCCGTGGCAGAAAGAGCAGACATCCCACAATTCTTCTCCGGGCACACCCACATCTGAATCCATTGGATACATCTGCGCAATGGATATTTGCCCCAAACAAAGACTCAGAGCGAAAACGAGTGCAGGGGCACTCTTTTTAAGAATAATCATTATCTCCCCCAACTATGCTGACTCTCGCCAACGCAAATAGAATTTATTGTGTATCCCTATAGTCATATTGAGTAGACAAATCCTCAGCGCTTTTCCCTACCAATATTTGCCGCCTATTTCTCTTGCCTCAACGCCAAAGGCTTCGTGACTTCTCCACTCATGACCTTTTTATTCATGGCTTTTTATTCATGGTAAGGAGGCAAGGTTCCGTTGGTCACCGCCTCTGCCCAAGGCTCAAGATCTGCTTCGTGACGAAGATCCCAAGTGGGAACATTAGGAGGGTAGTAACGGGGAGAGTTATTAAAAGCTGGCTCTAGCCTGCTGATTTCTGGTTCGGGCATCGCCTCAATTTGAGCCAACAATCTGGATGCCATGTCTGGCATTTCTGCAGAGAGATCGTTCTGCTCGTATGGATCATCCACAATATGGAACAAGGCTGGCACAAATTCCTCAGCATCATCCCCCTTCACATAGGCCAATTTATAGGGCCAATTAAAGACAGCCAGATTATTGGTTGCACCAACAATAAAAATATTTCTGTCTAGCTGAACGCCTTGAGACATCGCCGACCACATATTTTGGCCGTACGCATCTTCTACTACCTCTGCATCGCCACCCACTGCATCAAGCAATGTTGGCAGCCAATCATGCACGGCGATAGGTTGCTCGAACACAGAACCTGATGCAATTTGCCCTGGCCAGCTAACTAGCCCAGGTACTCTAACTCCACCCTCAAATGCACTGCGCTTTCCGGCTCGTAGTTCACCGTTGCTTGCACCCAAATTCAAGGCACCACCGTTATCACCGGAGAAAATCACGAGGGTATTTTCATCAATACCCTGCTCTTCCAACGCACTTAGAACACGACCAATACCCGCGTCCATCTGCGTCATCATCTCTGCATAGACGCTGCGGTCACTTATTGCAGGATAATCGTTCAAATCCGAATACTCTGGCGGGTGCTGCAGAGGACTGTGCGGGGCGTTATAGGCGAGGTAAAGCAAAAACGGCTCAGGACCGCCATCTTCAATAATACGAATGGCCTCATCCGTCATCAGATCAGTGGCGTGACCCTCTTCGTAAACTGATACGCCATCGCGCTGCCAATCGTGTCGTCGGGCAAATACGTGAGTATAAAAATCGATCCAGCCACCGAGCATGCCGTAGAAGGAATCAAAGCCCTTAGATTGGGGCCAAGAATCGACTTCTGATAATCCCAAATGCCACTTGCCTACCATATGAGTGCGATAGCCCAGATCTTTGAAATACTCGGGCATGATCTTTAGATCCTCAGGCAAACTGGCGTAATCATCGATCGGGCCGGTAATCCCCATATGTAATGGGTTTTGTCCTGAAAGCAGAGCGGCGCGGGTAGGACTACAAACTGGATAGACATAATTGCGATCCAACTTCATGCCATCGAGAGCCATCTGGTCCAGATTTGGCGTAGCGATTTCGCTGCCGTTGTAGCCGACATCGCCGAATCCCATATCATCCACGAGGATAAACACCACGTTTGGCTGCGCGGGAGCAGCTGATTCAACTGCCTGCGCTTCTATTAACTCTGTGGCTTGCTCCGAGTCTTCTGTACAGGCAACTAGCGCTGCGCCAATCACCAAAATAGTCCAAAACTTATTCACCTTTCCCCCTACCTAATTAATTGCTTAACGATTTGAATATCCCAGACCTGCAAGAAAGTCGCTAATCGTAACCATCAACTGATCACGGTGCTCCGGTGGCCGGAAAAAATGATCCGCACCTTCGATCATGAGAAAGGAGGATTCATTTCCCGCAGCTCTATATCGCGCTTCAAATTTAACTGCTGCTTCAGGTGATGCGATCGGATCAAGATCACCATGAATAAATAGCGCTGTGGGCAGACCTTCTCGCACATAGCTTGCCGGAGAAAGGTCTTCCATCAACATACCCTCGGCGACAATAGAATTTTCCGGATCATCGGATCGAGTAATAGTTGGGGACCATGCAACGATGGCATTAGGCATCGAACTAATCTCTGCATTTTCACTTTCTTCGTCAAATGCAGGCACAACAGAAGTAGTCAGCGTCAGGCTGGCGCCCGCTGAATGCCCCATCATGGCTATTCTGTCTGGATCGATTCCCAATTCGTCTGAGTTTTCCCGCAACCAACGAATAGCAGACTTCCCATCGGCGACCAATTGGTCGAGAGTCTCTGCATTGGTGCCCAGAAGTCGATACTGAATTGAGACAACAGCCAGCCCTTCTGCGCTAAATCGC
>JABJGI010000145.1 GCA_018662305.1 Porticoccaceae bacterium
ACTACAGCTATGAAATTTGGCATTCCAGCGGCCAATAACGTCAGAACTAAGAGCCCCTTCCATGAGTGATAAACATTGGCGCAAGCCCGCACGAAGGCCAAACCGCCACGTTCCCAGAACGCCTGAGCAGCAGGAAAGCGACACAACCGAGAAGCTTCAGAAGGTATTGGCTCGAGCCGGAGTAGGGTCTCGGCGAGGCCTGGAGAAGATCATCGAAGAAGGCCGCGTTCTGGTGGACGGCAAGGTTGCCAAGCTCGGCGATAGGGTCTCCGGCTATGAAAAAATCCAGCTGGATAGCAAAAAAATTATCTGTACTCCGGCCCAGTCAAAAGAAGCGCCTCGTGTAATTATGTACAACAAGCCTGAAGGCGAAGTTTGTACCCGCAAAGACCCGGAAGGCCGCAAAACCATATTTGAAAACTTACCTAAGGTGTTAAATGGTCGCTGGGTGGCAGTAGGGCGTTTAGACATCAATACTTCTGGGCTGATTCTTCTTACGACGGATGGTGATTTGGCCAACAAGCTGATGCACCCCTCATCCAATATAGACCGCGAATATCGGGTGCGAGTCTTTGGCAAGGTCGATCAACCTATGATTGATCGCTTACTTAATGGGGTAGAGCTTGAAGATGGTATGGCGAAATTCACGGACATCAGTGTAGATGAGGAAATCGACAGCGCCAATCGCTGGATTACTGTCACACTAATGGAGGGCAGGAACCGTGAGGTTAGACGTTTATGGGAGTCTCAGGATGTGCAGGTCAGTCGCCTGAAACGTGTCCGATTTGGGCCCATATTATTGCCCTCAAAGGTATCCAGAGGGCGCAGTGAAAACTGTACGGAAGCTCAAATCAAACTGCTTCAGAAAATCACATCAGAAAGTAAATAGCTATTTAATATCAATTAGATAGTCTAAATACCTAGAATTATTCTAGATTTGAAATCCTAAGTTCGTAGAGCGCTTCCCAGTTCTTTCCGGTTACCCAGAGGGTCTGTCGTTCTGGGTGCCAGGCAATGCCGTTTAAAACCTTTTCCCTGTTGGTTTGCTGGCCGGACGCCAACTCGCTGAGATCCAGATAGTTTTCCACTTCTCCGGTGTCAGGATTAATAAAATAGATGCGGTTGTCATACCAACGATTTGCCAGAACCTGGCCATTTATCCATTCCAGCTCATTTAGGTAATTTAGCGCTCTGCCTTCAAGAGTTACTTCAATCAAAGCGAGAGTCTCTCCCTCGGGGCTAATTTCCTGTAGATAAGCGCTGCCATTGGATATCCAGAGTTTGTTGCCATCAGAAGTAATGCCCCAGCCTTCGCCTTCATAGCTGAAGCGCCCCTCTGGGCTCAGGTCTTCCGGTTGATAGATAAACCCCTGCTGCGCTTGCCAGGTTAGCTGGTATAGCAGCCCCTGATGCATGGCGATACCTTCGCCAAAATAACGGTTGGGGAGGGGGCGAGTGTAAAGAGGAGTCTCAAAATCGTCTCGGTAGCGGATCAAGCGTGAATCTCCACGCTGGCCGGTGCCTTCATAGAGGTCACCCTCATGGAACATCAGCCCTTGAGTAAAGTTGCCCGAGTCATGCTCATATATAGCGACCAGCTCGTATTCCAGAGGCGTAACCGCATCTGCGCAGCCCAAAAATAGGCTGCAGATCAGGCTGAGAACAAAGGAAGTTGGCTGGTTTTTATTCCACATCAGGGTAGGGTCCGGATAATTCCTATTATTTTACCTGCAATTGCCTAGAGAATGCGGATACAGCTTCGCCGTATAACCCATTCAAAAAAATTGAAATATCGGGAGCTTTTGTGCGCTTTTGGTTAGTATCAAGCCACGTGAGACCGCTGGGGCGGTTGCCATAAGAGTTATTTTGGGAGTGCATGAATGAAGACTAAAAAATCGGTGAGTTTAAACAGCCTGCGATCCTTAGCGGTAGGTATCTGGATAGCGGTCAGTGCTAGCTATCCAGTAGTAGCTCAGGAAGCTACCTCGAGTTTTCCTTTGATTAAATTCAACGTCGATGAATATCTGGCCATGGAGAATCCCAATGGAGATGAGTTTTTTCGGGCCGACATATTGACCGAGGATAAGGAAATCTACGACATGGGTGGATTGTTTGCCATCCTTCCGGCCGGAAATGAAGTTCCCTATCACTATCATGAGGAACGGGAGTCCGTTATTTTTGCCATAGCCGGGGAAGCCATTCAGGTTATGGAAGGTGAGGAATTTGACTTTGTTGCCGGTGACATCATTGTTATTCCGCCCCAGACAAAGCATCAGACTATTAACCGTTCCAACGAGCAGTTCCGTTATGTGGAGTTTTTCACCAATCCGCCGGTAATGTCTGATTTCCATCTTGTTGAGTAGCCAAAGGTATTGGGTACGAAGCGGTTTCCTGGTTTAGCGCAGATGCTTCCAGTGAAATTTCTTCGGAGAGTATGGTTAGCAAGCTGATCTTTTTTGCTGTTTCGCAAACTTGGATTAAGCGATACTTTATTGAGTGACAGATTAAAGCTGTCTGAAATTGAAGATTTCTGGGGGGAAATCATGAATCGACTACTACTAGCTTGTCTGGTTTGCGTCTTAACCGGCTCTGCCTATGCGCACCACGCCTTTACTACGCACTACAACCCGCGTGAAACCATGCAGCTGCAGGGCGTGATCACCGAATTTACCTTTGTCAGTCCCCACGCGAGTCTGGCGCTAGATGTAGAGTCCGAAGACGGAAGTATTAAATCTTGGGAGGTTGAAACTACTTCGCCAGCGCATTTTCGGCGCATGGGTGTAGATCAGAATACTTTCTCTGTGGGTGATGAAATTACTCTGATTGCCTGGCCCAACCGAAATCCTGCGCAACAGCTCATTTAAGGACTGGGATTTATTACTGAACAAGGAGAGCGCTACGGCCAGATGCCTGACGTAACTGTTGATAGCTATTCTACGCAAGGCGCTTCGGGCGTGGAAAAGGTTGCGGGTCGCTGGGTCGCTCCTCTCCCAGATAACTCTTCGATGCAGAAATTACCCCTAAATGCTGCCGGCATCGCGGCGCGGGACAGCTATGACCCGAAAAACTCTCCGGCCAATAACTGCGAGCCCACTAGTATTCCCTCGGCACTTTATGCGCCTTTCCTGACGGATATTCAGATTGGAGAGAATGAAGTGGTGTTCCATCACGAAGTCTATGGAACAGTTCGAACAATTCCATTGAATGCACCACCGGCTCAGGTGGAAGCAACGGGATGGTTTGGCGTCGCTAGCGCCAGAATCGTGGATGACGTTCTTGTGGTTGATAGCACCGATTTCTTGCCCTCTGGGTGGGGGACCACCATTGCGACTCATGCTCTGGCTGACCATACGGATATCCCCTCAAGTCCGCAGAAACGCCTGATTGAACGATATTCGACCTCTGAGGATGGGTTAACCCTGAACCTTGAATACACCCTGTCTGATCCCGGCTATTTAACCGAAGACTACAGCGCCACAATAAAGTGGAATAGGGTGGCCGACGATGAGCCGATCTACGACTACAACTGCGAAATGGGCAGCGCTAGTCGCTTTTCTGGCGACTAGTTTTTTCCGCGGATAATATTCCTAATAGGAAAGCGTGCGGGGTGGATGGCACGTTGCAGGCGGTTCGGCAGAGGGGATCTTTCGTCGCAGATGATCGAAGCAAGATGCTCGGCACACATAGGCGCATAGGCATAGCCTCGGGAACCAAAGCCTAGGTTCAAAAACAAGCCCTTTTGAGAGGGTGCCGTCTTATTGATTGGTGTTTTGGCATCCCGACTGAGCGGCTCAAAATCCACATTCAGTTGTTCGATATCAGGTGCCGCGCCGCAGATGGGGAGATAGTCCGGCGTGGTGGCTCGAACACTCACTCTAGAGCGAGTTAGATCGCTGTTTTTAATTTCATCTGAATTATTAAATATATCCAGCATAATATTGATTTTATTAATATTTGATTCGGAATCTGTCTTTCGGTTTTCCAGACTGGTTTCGCCGAGACGATAGCTACCACCAAGGCAGTGAATTCCTTCGTTGGAGGGGCAAATTGAGGTGGTTTGGCTAATAATGGTCTTAAGTGCTTGTGTGGATTCTTTGGTGGTAACCAATTCGACCTGTCCGGCAACGGGTTTAATGGGTAGCCAATCAAATTGACCGGCATTTAGTACCTCTGCACCTGTGCAGATCACCAAAGATTCGCAGCTTTCCTCAAAGTCTTGGTCTTGGTCGGCTATCAGCCATTTACCAAATTCTTCCCGCACTGACAGCTCAAATCCGCCTATAAAACGGATTAAAGAGTGTTGCAGTATTTCTTGCGCTAGCTTTGGCGGAGATATCCAGCCGGAATTGGGAAACCAAAGGCCATCCTCTTTTAGCTTAAGGCCACAGTATTCGGCACTTTGCGACGATTCCAGATACTCAACCAAGCCGTTGTTATTTGGTAGCAGCTCAACCAACAGTTGCATTCGCTGTTTTTCTTTATCATTGCGCGGCAGCTGCAGCAGGCCGCAGTTGTCTCCAACTTTTTGCCAATAGGGCTTATAAAAGTCGGCCGCGTAAGACAGGCCATGCATAACAAAGTCTTCCAGATCACCCTGGTCGGGTGACAGACGTCCAAATATAGCCACCTGCGCGTTGCCTGAGGCTGCTTGCGCCGGATCATTGTGGCGGTCGTAGATGTTTACCTCGATACCGCGCTCCGCAAGGGATTTAGCCAGGCATAGCCCAGCAATGCCGGCGCCGATAATACTGATTTTTTGCGGCTTATCCTGTTTTTGATCTAGCAAAGAAGTTTGTGGGGGCAGGTGCCATGTCTGAGCGGATTTGTCTGCATGAGCTTTAATCTGCTCCTTCTCCGGTTGCCAGTCCGGGTCAAAGATCGCGCTGATCATTTCCCGCTTAGGGCCGAAGCCTTCAACTTTCTGAACCTTAAAACCCCATTCCGCTAGACTGCGCCGCACCGCCCCCGCAGCAGTAAAGCTGGCCAGGCTGGTATTGTCTTTGCTCAGGCGGGCAATGGAGGGGTAAATGATTTGTTCCCACATCTCTGGGTTCTTGGCTGGTGCGAAGCCATCCAAAAACCAAGCGTCTACGGCCGGTATTGCTTGATCAAAATTGTGATGAGTTATTTTGGGGTGTAATGACTTAAGCGCCGGTTCA
>JABJGI010000124.1 GCA_018662305.1 Porticoccaceae bacterium
GAGGCTTGCCTACTTCCGCTGCTAGCTCAGCAACGACGCTAACAACTTTCTGCATTTCTTGGTGAGCGTATAAAACAGCGCCCAGCATGATGTCTTCTGGAAGCTCATTCGCTTCGGATTCCACCATCAGAACAGCGTCTTTAGTGCCCGCTACAACCATGTCCAATTCAGAACCTTCAAGCTGTGCGTAAGTTGGGTTAAGCAGGTAGCCATCAGCTTCGGTAAAACCGACCCGAGCCGCACCAATTGGGCCGTTAAATGGGATACCGGAAATTGAAAGTGCTGCGGATACACCGATCATGGCTGGAATATCTGGATCGATATCTTTTTGAGCCGACATTACAGTACAGATCACCTGTACTTCATTCATGTAGCCCTTGGGAAAGAGTGGACGGATTGGACGGTCGATCAGACGCGAGGTTAGTGTTTCCTTCTCTGATGGACGGCCTTCACGTTTGAAGAATCCACCTGGGATTCTGCCGGCCGCGTAGGCTTTTTCTTGATAGTGCACAGCCAGTGGAAAAAAGTCCTGACCTGGCTTGGCAGATTTTGCACCAACGACGGTACAAAGGATCTGTGTTTGATCCATGGTTACCAGAACTGCGCCAGTAGCTTGCCGAGCAATTCGACCTGTCTCAATCGAGACAGTCTGATTGCCATATTCAAAAGTTTTTGTTGTAGGGTTCAATTTTTTCACCTGTTCAGATAGCAAATCGGAACCCACATGGATTCCGATGCTCAATTAGTTTTATCGACGTAGTCCTAGCTTTTTAATCAATTCAGCGTATTGGGTGACATCTTTCGATTTGAGATAGTCCAGCAGCTTGCGTCGCTGGTTGACCATGCGAATCAGTCCACGACGGGAGTGATGGTCTTTAATGTGATCACCGAAGTGACCTTGAAGTTTATTGATGTTGGCTGTCAGGAGAGCTACTTGAACCTCAGTGGAACCCGTATCAGTTTCTGATTTGCCATAGGTAGTTACGATTTCGTTTTTTTCTTCGGCGGTTAGTGCCATTTTTCATTCCTCTAAAATATGCGTTAAAAAAATCGAGCACACCCGTGCATATTTACAGGCGGCTTTCCAAGTTATTGATTTAAATACTAAATGCTTAGCTTAAATGTCAGCGCGTAGTCTCTTGGGTTTTACCATTAATCCGGCGCCAGCTTCTTCAATAAGCTCTCCCGCTCCGAGAAAAGTGTTTTCCGAATTAGCTTCAGGAGCACACTCTTCGCGAAAGACGCGCACTATATCCGCTTCAGCGCCAAAACGGTAGGCCTGAGGCAACATAACTGTCTGACCTAGCATGAAAAATTCGGATTCCGACCTGCTCAAAACGACTTCTTCAAACTGCTCCATTAGAATCTGCATCGGCAGCAAAAAAGGGTCTAGTGATTGCATTCCCCCCTTTTCGAATTCAGCTTGCAGCCTATCCTCGGTCAGACAGTCCGTTTCCACAAATCCAGCAGAACCGATTCGTCTCAATTTTTCTACTGTAGCGCCGCAACCCAAGGCTTCTCCCAAATCCGAGATAAGTGAGCGGATATAGGTGCCCTTGGTACATTCCACCTCAAACTCAGCAGTCGCTTCCCCTCCGGGAAAAAAATCCAGCATACGAAATGATTTGATCGTCACTGCACGTGCCGGCCGATCGACCTCAATACCCTGACGAGCTAATTTATAGAGTCTCTGTCCCTCATGCTTTAGGGCAGACACCATGGGCGGTACCTGATCAATTTGCCCAGTAAGAGGCTGCATTGCCTTCTCTATATGAGTTTGAGCTAGTTCAGAGGTATCTTTCTTTTCGAGTGTTTCACCATCGATATCCAAACTGTCCGTACGTAACCCAAATCGAGCAGTGACGCGATAGGCTTTGTCTGCATTGAGAAGAAACTGGGAAAACTTTGTCGCCTCTCCAAAGCAGAGGGGTAAAACGCCGGTTGCGAGGGGGTCTAGACTGCCAGTATGGCCTGCTTTGTTGGCATCGAACAATCGGCGAACGCGCTGCAGGGCTGAATTGGAGCTCATTCCAGCAGCTTTATCCAAAATTAGAATGCCGCTGATATTGCGGCCAGATTTGCGGCGACCCACGCTCTACTTCTGTTATTCGGAGGGAGGATCGTCAGAAGAATCGGCTTCTGGGATGGATTCAGAACCGGAAAGCTTTCGGTCGGCTTCAAGAGCAGAATCAATCAGGTCTGTCATCTGTGCAGCTCTTCGCACAGATTCGTCGTATTCAAAGCGTAATTTTGGAACGACCCGCAAAGTCATTTGGCGGTGTAATTGCGTGCGTAAAAACCCAGCAGCGTTATTGAGAGCCTCAATACTTTGTTTTATCTGCGCTTGATCGGAACGATCCACAAAGGTAACAAAGACGCGGGCATTACTCAGATCACTACTTACGCGGACCGCATTCACGTTGACCATGCCAACTCGTGGATCGCGAATTTCCTGCTGGATAAGGTTCGCCAGCTGGCGCTGGATGGTATCCCCTACGCGTTCGGCCCGACTGAAGTCATGCATCGTTCTTAGTAGCCTCGAAACTTGTTCAAATTGAGCGCGCTGGTATCTTGTTCTCAGGCAAGGAACAAGCGCACACAGAGAGGGAATTTATGTGGAATAAATGACCGATGGAGTACGCTTGAGACATAGCATGAGGGCAAAAGAACGCGCGCTAAAGGCTTCTCTCAACCTGCTTGATATCAAAGACCTCAATCTGATCACCAGGTTGAACGTCATTGTAATCCTTGACGCCAATACCGCACTCGGTGCCATTACGAACCTCATTCGCGTCATCTTTAAAGCGACGCAGAGACTCCAGTTGACCTTCGAAGATCACAACATTGTCGCGCAATACGCGGATAGGTTTGTTCCGAAAAACAGCGCCCTCAGTCACCATACAACCAGCGATCTGGCCAAACTTGGGTGAACGAAACACGTCGCGAACTTCGGCAATTCCCACAATCTCTTCACGCTGCTCAGGATCAAGCATGCCGGATAGAGCTTGCTTAACTTCATCGATCAATTGATAGATGATGCTGTAGTAACGAATTTCGATGCTTTCTTTTTCTGCCAGTTTGCGCGCGCCAGAATCTGCCCTTACGTTAAAGCCTAGAATAATGGCCCCGGTTGTAACGGCCAGGTTGACGTCGGATTCACTAATACCGCCGACGCCAGAAGAAATCACATCAATTCCAACTTCCTCGTTACCCATATCTTCCAGAGCACCGATAATGGCTTCCGCAGAACCTCGTACATCAGCTTTGAGAACAACAGTGAGAATCTTCTTCTCCACTTCGTCGGTCATACTGGAGAACATATTTTCTAGATTCTGAGTACGCTTACGCGCCTGCAATTCTTCCGTCTGTTTTGCCTGGCGAGTATCTGAGATCTCACGCGCAGTGCGATCGTCCTTAACCACCATGAAGTCGTCACCCGCATTGGGCGCCGAATCCAGACCGAGAATCTCAACCGGAACCGAAGCACCAGCATCATCCACTGAGCCGCCAGTATCATTGGTCATTGCACGGACACGACCGTAGGTATTACCCGCAAGGAGAATATCGCCCTTCTTCAGTAGGCCGGTTTGAACCAGAGCGGTACAGACCACACCGCGACCTTTCTCAACGCGAGATTCAACAATTACGCCAGTTGCAGGCCCTGTTGTAGGCGCCTGAAGTTCGGCCATTTCTGCAATTAGTGAAATAGCTTCTAAAAGGTCTTCAATTCCCTCACCGGTATGCGCAGATACGTGAACGAATGGAACGTCACCACCCCAGTCTTCAGGGAGTACTTCAATGGCAGCTAGTTCGTTTTTAACTTTCTCAGGATCTGCGCCTTCCTTGTCGATTTTATTGACCGCAACAACGATAGGAACACCTGCAGCTCGGGAGTGCTCTACAGCTTCCTTAGTTTGAGGCATTACGCCATCGTCAGCAGCAACAACAAGAATTACTACATCAGTAGACCGTGCTCCACGGGCTCGCATCGCGGTAAAGGCAGCATGGCCGGGAGTATCAAGAAAAGTAATTTTTCCATGGTCAGTCCCTACACTGTAGGCACCAATATGCTGAGTAATTCCGCC
Source organism: Porticoccaceae bacterium (assembly GCA_018662305.1). Lineage (GTDB taxonomy): Bacteria > Pseudomonadota > Gammaproteobacteria > Pseudomonadales > GM7GCV1 > JABJGI01. The sequence goes on from JABJGI010000124.1 coordinate 4,086, forward strand.
GGCTTCACCAGAAGCCACCTTGGCTTCACGAATATAATCCAGTAGAGAAGTTTTACCATGATCTACGTGGCCCATTACAGTGACCACAGGAGCTCTCGGTGCTTCATCTCCTGCTGCAGCGCTAAGGGCTTCCTTCAATTCATCTTCAACTGAACCTTCAGCAACAAGGATAGGATTGTGTCCAAACTCAGAGACCAACAAAGAAGCAGTGTCCTGATCCAAAGCTTGATTAATAGTGGCCATCTCACCCATCTTCATCAGGGCTTTAATTAACTCACCAGACTTGATCGCCATTTTCTGCGCCAAGTCGCCCACGCTAATGCTTTCAGAAATCTCTACATCGTGAACGACCTTCTCGGTAGGCTTCTTAAAGGTGTGGGTGTTTTTAACCGGTTTAACGATCTTTTGAGCATCGATTAAACGCTGCTTTTTCTGTTCCTCATCATCATCTTCATGGAGCTCAAAGTCTTGAGGGCGATGTGAGTGCTTGCGCCAATCCTTGTCTTCGGAGTCAGCAACTGGATTATGAGGCTTAGCTTTACCGCCAGCTCGTTTCTTGTGAGGCTTGCCATCTTCCAGATCATCATCCACTGGACCACGGCGAGATTCTTTTCCGGTCTTTTCCGGAACCGCTGTTTCAACTGCCGGAACAGCCTCAGTAGTAACAGCTTCTTTTTCTTTTTTCCGCGCTTCAGCTAGCTCACGCCGCTTCTGCTCTTCTTCACGACGAAGACGACCCTCTTCTTCTACCCGCGCTTTTTCTTCTTCTTGGGCTTTACGTCGAGATTCATGTGCCGCCAAACGCTTTGATTCAGCATCATCAATCGCAGTGGAAGTAACGCCACCTGGGCGCATTTGCGATTGCTTAACTTCTTCTTCAGCCTTGGCCTGCGCTTCGATTTCTTCTTGAGATCTTTGCACGTAGGTGCGCTTTTTGCGCACTTCTACGTTAACCGTCTTGCGGCCACCGGTGCCGGAAGTTTTTAGCGTCTCAACCTTTTTGCGCTTGAGAGTAATTTTCTTTGGCTGACCCGATTGTCCACCGTGAAGTGTTTTTAGATAGGCAAGCAAGGTCTGTTTCTCTTCGTCAGAAACTTTGTCAGATGCCTTCTTGTGTTTTAACCCGGCCTCTTTCATTTGTGAGAGCAACCGATCTTCGGAAGCCCCTACAACTTTTGCCAGTTCACTTACTGTTACTTCAGCCATTTATCTTCTCAACCAATGAGTCAAATCTTAAGATTTAGTCTCTTCTATTTATTCAGTTTCTTCGGCGGTTTCTTCCGCTTCTTCAAACCAGGGAGCGCGGGCAGTCATAATCAGCGCTGCAGCTCGCTCTTCGTCCATGCCATCGATTTCCATCAGCTCGTCAGTGGCTTGCTCAGCCAAATCTTCCATGCTGAAAACACCGATTTTTGCCAGTGCTGCGGCAAGTTCGGAATCCATACCATCCATGTTGAGCAAATCTTCGGCAGTTTCACCTTCGACAATCTCTTCGGAAGCCAGAGCCTGGGTTAGCAATGCGTCTTTTGCACGAGCTCGCAGTTCGTTGGCGATTTCATCATCAAAACCTTCAACACCTGCCAGCTCTTCAATAGGCACATAGGCAACTTCTTCAATACTGGTAAAGCCTTCTTCTACCAGCACCTCAGCGACGTCCTGATCCAAATCTAGGGAAGTCATTAGCTTCTCGATATAAGAAATGCTTTCTTCTTCTTGCTTCGACTCGGCCTCTTCAACACTCATGACGTTGATTTTCCAGCCAGTGAGCTCGGAAGCCAATCGTACATTTTGGCCACTACGGCCAATTGCCTGAGCTAAATTGTCCTGCAATACCGCTACATCCATGGTGCGCGAATCTTCGTCAACCACAATGGACTCAACTTCTGCTGGCGCCAGGGCATTAATTACGAGCTGCGCAGGATTATCATCCCAAAGAATAATATCGACGCGTTCGCCATCCAGTTCGTTTGATACGGCCTGAACTCGAGCGCCGCGCATTCCAACACAGGCGCCAACTGGGTCCATGCGTCCGTCATTAGTTTTTACAGCGATTTTTGCTCTGGCACCGGGATCCCGGGCAGCGGCGCGAATCTCAATCACTTCTTCAGCGATCTCTGGCACTTCAATTTCAAATAGAGCAATCAGCATTTCCGGGCAAGATCGGCTCAACATTAACTGCGGGCCGCGGCCTTCAGAGCTGAGGGAAGTCAGAACCGAACGGATACGATCATTTACTCGAAAAACTTCGCGACCGATAAGCTCGGTGCGAGGAAGCACAGCTTCGGCATTTCCGCCCAAATCAACAATGATGTTGTCTCTGGTGACTTTCTTGACGCTTCCGGACAGCAACTCGCCCACTCGATCTTGATACTGCTCAACCACCAAGGCGCGCTCAGCGTCGCGAACTTTCTGAACGATAACCTGTTTGGCTGTTTGCGCGGCAATACGGCCAAACTCAACGTTCTCGACCTGTTCTTCGTGAAATTCACCAATTCCGATTTTCAAACCACGCTCTTCAGCTTGGTCGTCATAGAGGTGCTTGCCAGACTCAAACTCTTCGAAGTTGTCGTCCACAACCTGCCAGCGTCGGAAGGTTTCATAGGAGCCATCTTCTGGATCGATACTGACTCGTACGTCTGCTTCTTCGCCCTGATAACGTTTTTTGGTCGCCATCGCCAAAGCTTCTTCCATCGCCTCAAAAATTACGGCGCTATCCACACTTTTTTCGTGGGACACGGCTTCAGCAACCAACAGGAGTTCTTTAGACATTATTCCTATCTCATTTCTCTTTCTGTTCCAACTGCGGTACCACAGTTGCGCTTTCTATAGAACTTAAAGGGAATAGGTATTCGTTTTCACCGTCACGAATGACCACATCCTCTTGTTCCACACCCATTAGGACACCGGTAAAATTACGTCGTCCTTCATATCCAGTTCTCAGTCGAACCTTAATATTCGACCCGGAAAAGCGCTCGTAATGCGCTTTCTTATGCAGAGCTCGATCTAAGCCCGGAGAAGATACTTCCAAAGTAAAAGCTCCGGCAAAGGGATCCTCCACATCCAGAATTGCACTGACTTCACGACTGACTCGTTCGCAGTCTTCCAGTGTCACTCCGCGCTCCGCTTCATCTATAAAGATTCGCAAGAGCCCTCTGCGTCCCTGAGACAAAAAATCAAGGGACCATAGTTCCAATCCCATGTTTTCAATGGACGGTCGAAGTAGCTCATCAAGCTCAGTCTGTCGCATGAGTCACCCTCCGGCTTTCAATCACCAAAAACATCCAAATTAAATCTAGGATTCAGAAACAAAAAATGGGCCAACGGCCCACTTATGATTGGTAACTCGCGAGCCTGTGTTCAACCGACCCTGATTACCTATCAAAACCAGCAATTACAGCGCTGGTCGATCAATAGAAGCGGGAATTTAAAGGGGTTGGAGCGGCAAGTCAAGTAATGCGTGAGCCCTGAGAACATAATAAAAAGTTAAATTAATTGCGACAAATATAAAAGAAAGCTAAAAGAGTCACTCTCAAACAAAGTTCAACCAAGCGAGTTCGCCAAGATGAAGATCATAATCCACAAATTTGCCCTAGCGACCCTAGCCGCTGCTCTTTTCTTAAATTCTGCTTACGCGCTAGAAGTTGGTGATATGGCACCAGAGTTCATGCTCGAAGCGACCGATGGCGAAACCTATTCATTGTCGCAATTTAAAGGTGAGAAAACTGTGGTTTTGGCCTGGTTCCCCAAAGCCTTTACTTCAGGTTGCACTATCGAATGTAAATCTCTGGCTGAAAATGGTCATCTAATTCAAGGCTTTGAAGCTGAGTATTTTATGATTAGCGTCGATCCTATTGAGACCAATACCGCCTTTGCCACCGAGCATGGTGCAGATTTCCCACTGCTAAGCGATCCGAGCAAAGAAGTTGCTGCCGCGTATGAGACTCTCAATTCACGAGGCGTAGCGAGTCGCTACACCTTCTACATCGGGGAAGATGGCGATATTCTAAAAATCGATACCAGTATCAATCCGGCCACTTCCGCAGAAGACATCGCTGCAACTTTGGAAGACTTGGGTACAGAACGCATTCCCATGTAATACCACAGGCATAAACAAAAAAGCCTTTTCTCACCTTTAGAAAAGGGGCTTTGTCATTTCAAAGAAAGGGAGACGCTCTAGAGCTTAAGGCCTTTGGAGTCAGCAATTCTAAGGCGCAAGGCGTTTAGATGGCATCGATTCAGAGGAATAATATGTGTTCCTCTGGGCACTCCTAACCAGCAAAATAAAGGCTCCCTATGGGAGCCTTTTTTATTGCAATCACCGAACTAATTCGTGAATCCTGTTTGTATCAAAGCTCTCCTCGAACTTGCATTCCAAATTGACGAAGTTCGTTGATCAAAGCTTCATTACCTTGAGTATCATCGACCAATTCGAAGTTCATTCCATTCAATCTATATAGAATCTCGGCGCCATCGGCCAAGTCATTGTGCATAAGCATATGAGAATCATTACGAACCACCCATCCCGACACATTATTCCCTGCATATTCAGAATAATTGTAGGGACGGCCAAAACTGCCCTCTGCAGAGTTTAGATATTCAGCAAAGCTATAGCTATCGTTAATGGACCCCGCCAGGCTAATACCTGCGACATCAGCAATGGTCGCGTATAAATCGGTAATATTTACCATGCGTTGGTCTCGTTCGCCACGACGCGTTACCCCAGCACCAGAGACAACAAAAGGCACACCGATACCACCCTCGTAAAGACTGCCTTTAGCGCCAGTTGATCCGAAAACTACCGAATCACTTTGCTCCTGCGGTGAGCCGTTATCACCGACCATGATGATTAGCGTATTTTCCAAATCCCCCAATTCAGACAGCTTGTCGATCAAGTTGCCAATTTCAAAGTCCATCGCTTCAATCATGGCTAAATAACAATCTCGAGGACCACACTCCTCGCCGTGCTCACCGCGAGAATGCATGTGATCTGGTGGCCACTGAAACGGAGCGTGAGGTGCGTGATAGGCGAGAGTAAGAAGCCAGGGCGTATCCTGTTTTTCAATCCAATCTTCTGCAAGACGAGTCAGTTTGCTGGTGGAGTACTCATCAGTCCGACCTTCATAGGTATCTACACCGGGTTCATCGATTATTAGAGGCCAATCGTAATAATGTGCATTTTGGCGCGTATTGATATTTCCGAAGGTACCGGCGAAATAGGAAATACCATGACCAACGGGGGGGTACTCACCGTTAATCTCGGCGGTACCCATATGCCATTTACCAATATATGCGCCAGCATAATTGGCAGTCTCCGGGTGAGCAGAGAGAAACTCATAGACGATCTCGTTGCTTGGATCGAGAGTGCCAGGCACTGTCACCAGACCGCTATTGACACCATGTTTGCCAGTCAAAAAAGCCGCTCTTGTGGTTGAGCACATTGGTGTAGCCCAGGCATTGTCGAAGACAACACCGGCACTGGCTATTTGATCCAGCACAGGGGTAACGGGTACATCTGATGAATAGGGATACTGCGCCGACGAATCAAGACCCTGATCGTCTGAGAGAATAAATAGAATATTTGGCTGCGAATTGCCATCTGCCGGGGCATCCTGTGCCTGCGCCTGGGCAAAGGTGAAACTGGTGCAGATAAAGATAGCTGCTGCACGCTTCAAACCTAGAGTAAAAATAGCTGTTGAGTTGTTGTTCACAAAATCCCCTTTTCTGTCTCTGACTTAAATCTGGAAACATTTATTTTTGGGTGGGTATTCATGCAATAAAGACATAACTATCCCAGAAAAGCCCAGGTCAGTGTACCCACGGTTAAACAAAGATTAGGCGCAGAAGTATAGAGAATTGCAAAGCTGACCAAATAACAATTTGCTTACCGCTACCGAAAGACAAAGTGAACACCCCGGTACCACTTTCGCGCATGTGGCTGGGACTTGCATGCGGCAGGAACTTAAAAGAGCTTTTGCTTTTCGAGCCCAGCGATTTGCTGACGAGGAATCAGCAGCAAATCGCTCGCTAAAAGCTAACAGACCTGAGTTAGAGCTTACGGCCTTTGGAAGCAGCGATTCTCAGTCGCAGCGCGTTTAGCTTGATAAAGCCTTCTGCATCAGCTTGATTATAGGCTCCGCCATCATCCTCAAAAGTTGCGATACGATCGTCGAACAGAGTGTTCTCTGCCTGCCGGCCCGCAACAATGACATTGCCTTTATAGAGCTTGAGCCGGACCTTGCCGTTAACAGTAGTCTGGGAATCGTCAATTGCAGATTGCAACATCTTCCGCTCTGGCGACCACCAATATCCGTTGTACACCAACTCGGCATACTTAGGCATTAGCTCGTCTTTCAGATGCGCCACTTCGCGATCAAGAGTCAGTGACTCAATCGCTCTATGGGCTTTAAGCAAAATGGTGCCACCAGGTGTTTCGTAACAACCTCGGGATTTCATACCCACGTAGCGGTTTTCAACTAAGTCGAGACGACCTACCCCATTTGCTCCACCGAGCTTGTTAAGCTCTTCCAACAATGTTGCTGGCGTTTTTTCGACTCCATCAATAGCAACAGGGTCGCCGTTAATAAAGTCAATTTCTATATAGGTTGGCTCATCAGGAGCTGCCTCGGGAGAGACAGACCAACGCCACATATCCTCTTCAGCTTCCGACCAGGGATCTTCCAAATTACCGCCCTCATAAGAGATATGCAGCAAATTGGCATCCATTGAAAATGGAGATTTCTTTTTCGCGCTGGAGAAATCCACTGGAATGTTTCGCTCGGCGCAGTAAGCCATAAGCGTATCTCGGGAAGTTAAGTCCCACTCCCTCCAAGGAGCTATCACTTTAATACCCGGCTTAAGCGCATAGGCCCCCAACTCGAACCTGACCTGATCGTTGCCTTTGCCTGTAGCGCCATGAGATATGGCGTCGGCACCGGTTTCTTCAGCAATCTCCACCAATCTTCTCGCGATTAGCGGACGTGCAATGGAGGTGCCTAGGAGGTATTCACCTTCGTAAATAGCGTTTGCTCTAAACATCGGAAAGACATAGTTGGCAACGTAGTCTTCGCGCAAATCTTCGATGTAAATCTCTTTTACGCCGAGAGCTTCCGCCTTAGCTCGTGCAGGCTCAACCTCTTCACCCTGACCAATGTCAGCGGTAAAGGTGACCACTTCACAGTTATATTCGTCCTGTAGCCAGCGCACGATGACGGAAGTATCCAATCCACCGGAATAGGCTAAAACGACTTTATTGACTGCTGACATCTCTCATAAACCTTGCTGATATTTTGGGCGGCGTATTCTATATATGCTTTCACATCTTTACGAGTTTATCTGGTATTTGTGCTGAATAAGCGGGCCGAATTGGTTAGCATTGCGCCCTGAGGGATATCTCCCTCAACTAGACAAGGAAATAAATGACATCTCTACGCATCATCCGCCCTGATGACTGGCACACTCACCTTCGAGATGGCGAGGCGCTAGAGCTTACCGTTGCTGATGCAGCGCGATATTTTGGGCGCTCAATTGTCATGCCCAATCTAATTCCGCCAGTCACTACCTCCACGCTTGCCGCAGAATATCGTGATCGCATTCTGTCTCGTCGACCCGAGGGCTCGAACTGGCAGCCGTTGATGACGACCTACCTTACCGACAATACCGACTGCAACGATCTTTCAGCAGGCTTTAACGAAGGCGTTATCACCGCCTGCAAGCTTTACCCAGCGGGAGCTACCACCAATTCGGATTCTGGCGTTACCAACATTCATAATCTGGCAGGTGTATTTGACACCATGCAGGCTCAAGGGATTCCTCTCTTAGTTCATGGCGAGGTGACGGATTCAAATATCGATCTGTTTGATCGAGAAGCAGAGTTTATCGAACGACATTTAATTCCTCTGACAACGAGTTTTCCGGAACTCAAAATAGTGATGGAGCACATCACCACACGCGACGCGGTTGAATTCGTTAAAGAGACCTCAGACTATGTAGCAGCGACCATCACCGCTCACCATCTCCTCTACAACCGTAACCATATGCTGGTGGGAGGTATCCGGCCTCATCTTTATTGTTTACCGGTACTGAAAAGGAACGTCCACCAGTCAGCCTTAATAAATGCGGCCACAGGCGGTAGTAAAAAATTCTTCCTCGGAACAGACTCCGCACCTCACACAGTCTCAAATAAAGAAAACAGTTGCGGTTGCGCCGGCTGTTATACCGCTCACGCTGCGCTGGAGCTCTATGCCGAAGTATTTGAAGCAGAGAAAGCACTAGACAAACTGGAAGGCTTTGCCAGTCTTTATGGGCCCGCTTTTTACGGCTTAGAGCCCAATACCGACCAGATAGAGCTGGTTAAAAAGGAATGGCAGGTAGATGATTACCTACCACTGGGCTCAGACAAACTTAAACCCATCCGAGCAGGTGAAAGGATTTCATGGATAGTTTTATAGAGCTCGAACGCGAATTTACCAAACCACAAGGAGAAATAGCTGAGGGCGCAATTGCGGAGCGCTTTCGCGGCTATTTACCTGTTGTTGTCGATGTGGAAACCGGCGGATTTAATAGCGCTACCGATGCGCTGCTGGAAATCGCTGCCGTACCAATATTAATGAACACCAATGGTGAACTGATTGGTTCACAAATACTGGAATCCAATATCGAGCCCTTTGAAGGGGCCAATCTGGAAGCCAGTGCATTGCAATTTACCGGCATCGATCCAGGCGATCCAAATCGCGAAGCCCTGCCCGAAGACGATGCCCTTCGCAGCATATTCCAGCCGATTCGACGCCTGATAAAAACCCATGGATGTAAGCGAGCAATCTTAGTGGCGCACAACGCCCACTTTGATCTGGGTTTTGTAAATGCGGCAAGCGAGCGCTGTGATGTAAAACGCAACCCTTTTCATCCATTTTCCTGTTTCGACACGGCGACCTTAGCGGGGCTTGCTTACGGTCAAACTGTATTGGCGAGAGCCTGCGAAGAAGCCAATATTGAATTTGATTCAAAAGCGGCACATTCCGCGGCCTATGACGCTGGAAAAACCGCTGAGCTATTCTGCAAAATTGTCAACAAATGGCACCGAATGCAGAAATAGCAGCGCACCCTTTAGCGACTAATCTAATAACAAAAAATATTCTAAGAGATACAAATGACTGACAATAAAACCACCGATGCACTGAATTATCACGAGTTTCCGACGGCCGGAAAACTGCAAATCAGTCCAACAAAACCTATGTCGAACCAACAGGATTTGGCTCTCGCTTATTCGCCCGGCGTTGCAGAACCTTGTGTCGAAATCACTAAAGACCCTCTGGCTGCAGCAAAATATACCGCCCGCGGAAATCTGGTAGGTGTCATCAGTAACGGCTCCGCCGTATTGGGTCTCGGAAATATCGGTGCACTAGCCTCCAAGCCCGTGATGGAAGGAAAGGCAGTTCTCTTCAAAAAATTCGCCAATATTGATGTCTTCGATATTGAGGTCGACAAATCAGATGTCGATGAACTGGTTGATGTAGTCGCTGCGTTAGAGCCGACCTTTGGCGGCATAAACCTTGAGGACATCAAAGCGCCTGAATGTTTCTTTGTTGAGCAAAAACTCAAAGAACGAATGAATATACCGGTATTCCACGATGACCAACACGGAACAGCGATCTGTTCAGCGGCCGCCGTTTATAACGGACTACGCATCGTCAATAAGAAGATCGAAGATGTGAAGCTGGTGGTTTCCGGTAGTGGCGCTGCCAGCATCGCCTGTACCGATCTACTTCTCAATATGGGTTTAAGGCGGGACAACGTCTATATGATCGACCGCAGCGGCGTAATCTATAAGGGCCGTAAAGAGGGCATGAACCCCTGGAAAGAAAACTATGCCAACGAGACCGACGCACGGACTCTGGACGACGCCATGCAGGACGCGGATATTTTCCTTGGCCTTTCTGCACCAGGTGTTCTAACTCAGGACATGTGCAAGAAAATGGCTAAAGACCCGCTTATTTTGGCCATGGCGAATCCAACACCTGAAATCATGCCGGAATTGGCCAAAGAAGCACGACCCGATGCCATTATTGCGACCGGCCGTTCGGACTACCCAAACCAAGTGAACAACGTGCTCTGTTTCCCCTTTATTTTCCGCGGCGCGTTGGATTGCGGTGCAACCACCATTAACGAAGCGATGAAAGAAGCCTGCGTTAAGGCGATCGCTGATCTTGTGCACAAAGAAGCCAGCGACAAGGTTGCCAAAGCCTACCAGGGAGAGTCGCTTAAGTTTGGCCCGGACTATCTGATTCCCAAACCCTTTGACCCGCGCTTAATCGAAGAAGTGCCCCTCGCTGTGGTTAAGGCAGCCATGGAAAGTGGTGTTGCCTCGCGTCCGATCGAAGACCTCGATGCTTATGCACAAAAGCTGAAGCTGTTTAACCACAAGAGCCGCATCTTTATGAAGCCGGTTATTGAAGCGGCAAAATCCTACCCCACTCGCATTGCTTACGGCGAAGGGGAAAACGAAGATATTTTGCGCGCAGTGCAAGTGGTGGTGGACGAAAAAGTCACCTCGCCGGTTTTAATTGGCCGTCCCGATAAAATACGCGAAAAAATCAAGACAATCGGCCTGCGCATGCAAGAGGGCGACGACTATGAAGTGGTTGACCCCGCTGTAGCTGGGGGCAAGTACGCGGATAAATATCATTCCCTTACCGGCCGAAGCGGAATTTCCCCCGAACAGGCTGCGACTCAGGTGCGCACCAACAGCACCATTCTCGGTGCCTTAATGCGCGATGCCGGAGATATTGATGGGCTGATTTGCGGAAAAGTTGGTCGATTTGATCGCCACCTCTCCTATTTGCTCCCCATTCTGGACCCAGAAAATACGATTGGCGCTAATCTCACTTCAGTTTGCGCCCTTCTCCACGACGATGGACCATTGTTCCTCACCGATCCCTTTGTTCATCTAGATCCCAGCGTCGATCAGATCGTCAATGCAGCGGAAAAAGCCATGGGCTTTGCTCGCAAATTTGATATCGAACCTAAAGTCGCTCTGCTTTCCCATTCCGATTTTGGTACTTACGACGACCCAGGCGCTCGAAAGATGAAAGAAGCTTCCGCCATTTTGAGATCGCGTAACCCCGACGCGGAGATCGACGGCGAAATGTATTCCTACACAGCGCTGAACGAATCATTCCGGGAACGCATTTACGCGGAATCAAAACTCCAAGGGCAAGCAAATATCTTGGTAATGCCAAATATGGACGCCGCCAGCATAACCCTAGGAGTAATACGTGGATTAACTACTTCAAGGTTAGTTGGACCCAGCTTGGTCGGCCTTAATAAAGGCACTCATATTTTGATTCCCTCCGTGTCACCGCGAGGAATCTACAACATGACGGCTCTAACAGTGGCCGATATTCAATTTAATCAGCAACAGGCGGCTACGGAGTAAGACTGAGAATTATCTACTCGAGGTCTTCAGCTTCTGCACGAATCCGATTGGCAGATGACAGTGTGTAGTTTCGGGCTGGTGCGTTAAATGTTTGCTCGCCTATTACATCCAAGGCATCGGCCATAAGGAATCTCGGTTCCGGGCTGTCTGGACGCAAACGCATCACATGCTGCGCTAATTGGGCAGCACCAAGGGGATCGTTTGTCATCATGGCGTTCTGGGCTTTCGCCCAAAGGGCTTCGACTCCACCCACAAGAGCAGCCATACGTTCTGATTGCCTCAAGGGGCTTTCTCGGTGGAGGTTCAATGGGTCGCCGTCGAACCATCCAAGATCTTGAGCGTAAATGTCACGCACCGTGCCCCAGACGCTGCCGTAATAACCTGCCAAATAGTCGAGCTCTGCTAAATGTGGCGGCAGAGCCGCGTAATCGACTAGCTCGTCTGGAGTCATATATTTTTTTGCGCCCTCGATAGTTCTATCGAGCACCCATTGCATTGCATCACGGTAGTTAGTCAGTACCTCAGCCGCATTTCCAAGCATAGGAGTGGTGTGCCCGCCTACAACATGTAGAGGATTTTCTTGAACCATACTGTCTAGACTTGATATCCAATCACGGATTGAGCGCCGCGCCGTGCCTCGCAGTGGATAGACGTTTGGCCAGGATTGATAGAAGTTGTCCCCAGCAAAAACGACGCGTTGTTCCGGGAGCCATGCATAAAGCTGATCCGCCGTCTCTCCGGGTGCAGCTACTAGTTCTAGCCTGATGCCTGAAATCTCGAGTGTAATTCGCTCCTCTGAAAACATATGAGTTGGATCGATACGGACAGGCTGTACTTGCGCCCCAACTCCATCTACTTGATTGCTTCCCGCTGGAGGTCGTGCCGGAGGGATAGCGATTCCGACGCTGATTTTCTGCTCCGGCAGGAGGTCGAACCCTTGAGTGGCTGAAGGTCGAACGCCGCCAACGAGACCTGCCTCTGCCGTACGATTCGCCTCCGACCAGTAATTTGAGCGCGCCCAAACTTCGGTGCCGGATTCGGGCTCGTAGAATGCGACCGCTCCATTAACGTGATCTGCATGCCCATGTGTGTAGATAATTGCCTTAACGGGCAGGTCGGAGATACGTGAAAACTCAGCACGAACCTGTCGCGCGGCTTCGGCCTGATGGCCTGGATCGATGATGATTGCGCCGTCGTCGCCCACAATCATGGTGTTGGCCGTTACTTGGTAGCCGATGGCGGTGTATACATTCTCAGCTACTTCGATGATCACGGGTTCGAACATCTCGTTCCGTTCGAGAAGCCTGAGTGTGGCTTCGCTTTGCTGGGTGTGCGCTTCCTGGCCAGTAGTTACAAGAAATAGGACTAAAACAAAATTGGCGTATTTGTGCATGAGCCTGCTGCTCCTCAAAGAATCCAAAAACATCGATTCGATGTTAACTGTTAATAGGGTTAAGCTTAGCCCGTAAACCTGCGGTGCCGTATTACGATATCCCCTATTTAAAGCTCAGATTAAACCTCTGCCCTTATCAATTCCACATCCACTCTCAAGTAGTCCTCTTATTCCCGCAGAAGAACATCGATGTTTTTGCGAATTGAATTCTAGAGTTTTTACTGTATATTTATACAGTTATTAGAATAGAAAGGCAGAAATCTGGAAGGCTTAGTCTGCTTTCCGCTTACAGAATGATTTGTCCCTATAAATACTGCATACAGAGGTTGTCTATCTTGTCCCATGCTCTCCATAATGTCGGGTTTGCCCAACGCAGTAGCCATTAATGAAATCCATCGAAATTCGGGGCGCCCGAACTCACAATTTAAAGAATATAGACCTCGATATTCCTCGAGATAAGTTGGTAGTTATTACCGGCTTGTCTGGCTCTGGCAAATCTTCCCTTGCCTTTGACACTCTTTACGCTGAGGGACAGCGACGGTACGTGGAATCACTATCGGCCTACGCACGTCAGTTCTTATCAATGATGGATAAACCCGATGTGGACAGCATCGAAGGACTGTCTCCGGCGATTTCCATCGAGCAGAAATCCACTTCCCATAATCCTCGCTCTACCGTAGGTACGGTTACCGAGATTTATGATTATCTTCGCTTGCTCTACGCAAGAATCGGTGAGCCCAGATGCCCTGACCACGGTAAACCACTATCTGCCCAGAGCGTTAGCGAGATGGTTGACCAAGTATTGGCACTTGGCGAAGACAAGCGAGTACAGCTGTTGGCCCCCATTGTTCGGAACCGCAAAGGTGAGCATACCCACCGACTTAATCAATTGCGCGCCGAAGGTTATGTGCGCGTTCGCATCGATGGCATTGTCACAGATCTGGATGACCTCCCCGAAATCGAGAAAAATAAAAACCACAACATAGAAGTCGTTGTGGATCGCTTTAAGGTTCGCGAAGACATAAAACAACGATTGGCGGAATCCTTTGAGACGGCCATCACCCTGTCCGAAGGAATTGCTCTTGTCGCTGAGTTGGACGGCGAACAAAAGGAGCACCTTTTTTCTTCTCGATTTGCCTGCCCGATTTGCGACTACAGCCTGAACGAGCTCGAACCCCGCCTATTTTCTTTCAACAACCCTGTCGGCGCCTGCTCTAGCTGCGATGGCTTGGGGGTGACCCAGTTTTTTGATGAAAGCAAAATAGTTCTTCACCCAGAGGCGAGCATCGCTGAAGGCGCTATCCGCGGATGGGACAGAAGAAATCTCTATTATTTTCAAATGCTTACCTCTCTAGCAAAACATTATGATTTCGATCTAGAGACGCCCTTCGATGCGCTAAAGAAAGAACATCAAGATGTCGTTCTGAATGGCACGGGCAACGAGCAGATTGATATCACCTATATTAATGATCGCGGTGATACCTATAAACGACGACATCGATTCGAAGGCATTATTCCCAACTTCACGCGGCGATTCCGGGAGACAGAATCTGAATCTGTGCGTGACGAGCTGGCCAAATATATGACAACCAGCCACTGCCACACCTGCGAGGGCTCCCGTCTTTGTCTGGAAGCCCGCAATGTATTTGTGAAGGAGACTGCCCTCCCCTCAATAACTGCTCTAAGCGTTGAGCAGGCAGTCGAGTTCTTTAAAAGTCTGAACCTTCAGGGTAATCAACAAGCCATTGGCCAGAAGATTCTCAAGGAGATAGGTGACAGACTCTATTTCTTGGCAGACGTCGGCTTGGGCTACCTTAGCCTAGACCGAAGCGCTGACACCCTTTCCGGTGGTGAGGCTCAGCGTATTCGCTTGGCCAGCCAGATTGGTGCTGGATTGGTAGGTGTGATGTACGTTCTGGATGAGCCTTCCATTGGTCTGCATCAGCGGGACAATGAAAGATTACTGGGCACCCTGCAACGACTGAGAGATCTCGGCAATACCGTGATTGTTGTGGAACATGATGAAGAAGCGATTCGCGCTGCGGACTACCTAATTGATGTTGGCCCTGGCGCCGGAGTTCACGGTGGACAGATTGTCGCCAAGGGCGGTGTAAAGGATATTCTCGATTGTAAGGAATCTCTAACGGGTGATTACCTCAGCGGCCGAAAGCAAATCACGGCACCGGCCCCTATGGATATTCCAGACGACGAAGATTGGTTAACCCTATCAGGCGCTCGAGGCAATAACCTCAAAGAGGTCACACTGAAGCTGCCGGTGGGTAGGTTTAGCTGTGTTACTGGTGTCTCAGGTTCCGGCAAATCAACTCTGATTAATGACACTCTCTATCCGCTTGCTGCCACGGCACTTAACAAGGCCACCACGCTCAAAGCAGCCGATCACGACGAAATTCAGGGCCTGGATAAATTTATTAACTGCGTTGATATCGACCAGAGCCCCATTGGTCGCACACCTCGATCCAACCCAGCCACCTACACTGGATTATTCACCCTAATTCGGGATATTTTTTCCGAGACTCAGGAATCTCGCGCTCGCGGATACAAGCCTGGCCGATTTAGCTTTAACGTTAAGGGTGGTCGGTGTGAAAAGTGTCAGGGAGACGGGTTAATTAAGGTAGAGATGCACTTCCTTCCAGATGTTTACGTACTCTGTGAAACCTGTAAGGGCAAGCGCTACAACCGTGAAACTCTGGAAGTGAAATTTAAGGGCAAGAGTATCCATCAGGTGCTGGATATGACGATTGAGGATGCTCTAGAATTTTTCGATGCGGTGCCCTCAATCAAGCGGAAGCTGGATACCCTAATGTCGGTGGGTCTGAGCTACGTCAAGCTCGGGCAGTCCGCTACCACTCTCTCTGGTGGTGAGGCGCAAAGGGTTAAGCTAGCCAAAGAACTGGCCAAACGAAATACCGGACAAACTCTGTACATCCTGGATGAACCCACTACAGGCTTACATTTTCAGGACATCAAATTGCTACTGGATGTGCTGCACAAACTGCGTGATGGTGGTAACACGGTTGTGGTGATCGAACACAATCTGGATGTGATCAAGACTTCCGACTGGATTGTTGATCTTGGCCCTGAAGGCGGCGCTGGAGGCGGACAAATTGTAGCGGAGGGAACGCCGGTACAAGTTTCAAAGATCAAGTCTTCTGCAACGGGTCATTTTCTCAAGAAGATTTTTTCCTGAGATCAATCTTTTGGCAAAAAAAACCGCGGGAAATCCCGCGGTTAGTTCGGACAAGAACAGAAACTATAGTTCGTCTTTGTGTGAAGCCAGGTAAGAAGCAACACCTTCTGCGTCTGCTTTCATTCCTTCATCACCTTCAGTCCAACCAGCAGGACAAACTTCGCCGTGCTCTTGGTGGAAGGCCAAGGCATCAACCATACGAAGCATTTCATCAACGTTTCTTCCCAGCGGAAGATCATTAACAACCTGATGGCGAACAGTGCCCTCTTCATCAATTAAAAACGAGCCGCGGAAGGCTACGCCGCCAGCAGACTCAACGTCATAGTCCTTAGCGATCTGGTGGGTGATGTCTGCAACTAGGGTGTATTTAACAGGGCCGATACCGCCTTCATTCACGTCGGTATTTCTCCATGCGCTGTGAGTAAACTGGGAATCAATAGAGACACCGATAACCTCAACTCCACGCTTGGTGAATTCTTCGATACGGTTGTCAAAAGCAATGAGCTCAGATGGGCAGACAAAGGTAAAATCCAGAGGGTAGAAGAAAATCACGGCTTTTTTGCCTTTAATTACTTCGCTGAGCTGGTAATCGCCAACAATCTCGCCAGAGCCCAGCACTGCCGCTGCAGTGAAATCGGGGGCGGGTTTTCCTACTAATACGGACATCTATAAATCTCCCAAAAATGATAATTAAAAAAATGGCAGCCAAAATGAGCTGGGCCATAGATTCTATTTGAGCCTGAGTTAATAGCTAATATATTTTCTTTATAGCCAAGTCTAAATCCAGACTATAATTTCCCTCTGCGACAGCAAAATATAGACAAACTCAGCCCGCACATTACAATGCGCCCCTTACTCATCAGCCTGAACCTTAATGGACCTTCCTTTTAAACCTGCAAAGCAATCCTCATATAACGACGAGGAAATTCGCCAAAATCCAACCGGCCTCGTATTTGGCCCTGGACGCCCCCAACTCCCTGTTAACGAAATGCTCATGGTGGATAGAATCACCGAGATGAGCTTGGACGGCGGATCCTACGGAAAAGGCCACCTGGTCGCTGAAATGGACATCAATCCAGAGCAGTGGTTTTTTAAATGCCACTTTCCAGGCGACCCTGTCATGCCGGGATGTCTGGGACTGGACGCCTTGTGGCAAATGGTTGGATTCTATTTAGGTTGGCTAGGTCATCCTGGCAGAGGCAGAGCTTTAGGCGTAGGTGAAGTGAAGTTCACTGGTCAGGTTATGCCAGACGCAAAGAGAATCACTTACCGAATAGATTACTCCCGTGTTGTCGCTCGCGGTCTGGTCATGGGAATTGCCGATGGCACTGTAGAAACAGAGGAAGGCATAATCTACTCAGCCAAGGGGTTGAGAGTCGGCTTATTTAGCGCAGAAGAATAAGCTTCATTCTGGTATTCTTACCAACCTTTTTGTAACGACTTTTTATAGAAAAAGAACAGGCAAATTATGAGAAGAGTAGCTGTCACAGGCATGGGAATCGTCTCCTGCTTGGGAAATGATCTTGATACCGTAGCGGATTCACTTCGAAACCTGAAAGCAGGTATCGCTTTTAACGAAGAACAAGCAGAACTTGGTTTTCGCAGCCAAATCGGCGGCAAGATTGATATAGACACTTCTGAGCATATCGATCGCAAGATTCTAAGATTTATGGGCGACGCGGCAGCCTATGCCTACATCGCCATGGATCGCGCTATTCAAGACTCTGGCCTCAGCGAAGAACAGGTCTCTAATGAGAAAAGCGGCATTATCATGGGGTCCGGTGGCACCTCCTGTGCCAGCCAGGTCGAATGTGCCGACATTATTCGCACCAAGGGTGTGAAACGCGCCGGGCCTTACCGCGTTACTCAAATTATGGGCAGCACCGTATCAGCCTGCCTGGCAACGCCATTTAAAATTAAGGGCGTTAACTACTCTATCTCTTCTGCCTGTGCGACCAGTTCACACTGTATTGGAAACGGCGTGGAGCTTATTCAGAGCGGCAAGCAGGACATAATTTTTGCTGGTGGCGGTGAAGAGTCTCACTGGAACCTCACTGGCTCTTTTGATGCCATGGGCGCGCTCTCCTCGAAATACAATAACACTCCCGAAACCGCTTCTAGACCCTATGATTCCAGCAGAGACGGATTTGTTATCTCTTCTGGATCAGGCTGCCTGGTATTAGAAGAGTGGGAACATGCTAAAGCACGTGGCGCTAAGATTTATGCCGAAATAGTTGGCTACGGCGCAACGTCAGACGGCTACGACATGGTGGCCCCTTCAGGTGAAGGAGCAAAACGTTGTATGGAGCAGGCTATGGCCACTGTAGAGGGAGACATCGACTATATCAATACCCACGGCACCAGCACTCCTGTGGGCGATACAGCCGAGCTCAGCGCCATTAAAGCTACCTTCCCAGACAAGGTTCCCTATATCAGCTCAACGAAAGCACTTTCTGGTCATTCTCTCGGCGCAGCTGGCGTCCA
The DNA here is from genome assembly GCA_018662305.1 of Porticoccaceae bacterium. Lineage (GTDB taxonomy): Bacteria > Pseudomonadota > Gammaproteobacteria > Pseudomonadales > GM7GCV1 > JABJGI01. The sequence goes on from JABJGI010000124.1 coordinate 22,602, forward strand.
TGAGGCTGTCTTTAGCCTAATTATGATGGACAGAGGGTTCCTAAGCGGATCTGCTCATATCGAAGACCTTGACCCAGATGCCGAAGGCCTGCCTATCCTACGAGAAACCATTGAACAGCCCGTTGAACGCATTATGAGCAACAGCTTTGGCTTTGGTGGCACAAACGCATGCTTGGTGTTTCAAAAAGCCTAAATCACGCTTCAAATTGGCTTTTTAGGGGGCGCTAGATCAGCGCCCTTTTTATTTCCAGAAACAATCACTTAATCTCAGTAGATTCCTTGACCCACGGGGGTGCAGTTCCTATAATCCGCGCCCTCGACAAGAGACCGACAAACCAGAATTCGGGCTCTGAGAAAGTAGAAGAAAGAACAATTGCGGGGTGGAGCAGTCTGGTAGCTCGTCGGGCTCATAACCCGAAGGTCGTTGGTTCAAATCCAGCCCCCGCTACCAATAACAAACCCGTCTTTATGGCGGGTTTTTTATTGGCCGTAAGGGTTGTGATGCAGAACCAACCGGTTCATTAATTGCGAGAGCAATTAACAACGAGCGAAGCGAAGCCCGCAGGGTCAGAACGACCCCAGTCGTTCTGATTCAATCCAGCCTTACCCATATACGCCCGATCGGGCTCAACTTTCAATTGGCGCAGCCGCTGAAGGTCATTGCCTCAAGACCAGCCCCCGCTACCAATAACAAACCCGTCTTTATGGCGGGTTTGTTATTGGCCGTGAGGGTTGTGGAGTAAAATCAACCGGTTCACAAATTGGCAGGATAGTCATTTTGGGCAGCCTTTAGGCTGGTCGCAGACCAAGTGTCAGGATAACGCGAGTCATTAATTGTGACAGCCGTTCCTTTAAATCAAAAACACAACGAGCGTAGCGAAGCCCGCAGGGTCAGAACGACCCAAGCAATAATTCCAATCAGACTCAACTCTCTATCCAGCCTAATCCCCAAAGAGTTGTGCTAATCCCATACCTATAAACTTACTCCTAGCCGCTTTATTTTTCACCCATAAAAAAGGGCTCCTTATGGAGCCCTTCTTTTAACTATTATCTAAATCAAATTAGAAAGAATAGTCGATGGTCGCACCAATTTGTCTGCGACCAGTAGAACCAACAGCTCTTGCGCGCTGACCATTGCTGGTAGCTTGCAGCAAATAGCCAAAGGGAGGGCCGAAGTTA